>NZ_JBDVFA010000026.1:0-2071 GCF_039941195.1 Aurantibacter sp.
GAATAAAAAAACGACAACCGTCCCGAAGCTTCGGGAGCATACCCGCCAGAATAACTTGTCGGGCTGGTTGCGACTTGATATGTTAGTGCCTCCGACGAGCTTAGCGAGAGGAAGGCAAAAAAAGCCGTAGCGGCGTATTTGGCAAATAAGCACTTATTTTAGATTAGGCTAGCAAGCCACTCCCGAAACTTCGGGACTGCGATGATATAGCATTTCCAAAAGACCGTGCAACAGCTGCGAGAGCAGTGTGCGAGAAGAGGCGGAGGCAAAACGAGATGAAGGGATTTTGGTCGACGCAGGCGTTCCAAGCGCAGCGAACATATGAATACCATTAAAAAATAATAAAGATGATATGAATAATATTACATCATCGGTTGAGCTATGAACAGTACGCGAGCAAACTAGCGTTTGCTATACGCCACGCACATAGCAAAAACTTTTTTTTCTGTAATTATTTTTTCCTGTCCAGAGTAAAATCCAAAAGATTTTGCGGACTCTATAAAAATACACAAATCTTGGCGTTTAAAACCTAAGTCCGTATTGTTTATAGGTTGTGTTGGCGGTAGTTTTTATTTCCGCAGTTTGCTTTTTAATTCCTCTGCTTTTGTCCGTCCCGCTTTATAATCTGGGTCAAGTTCTATGGCTTTATCAAGATAACTCAACGCACGCTGTCGATATTTTTTTCCTTGATATTGATTCGCCCATGCCCAATATGTAAAGCTAAGAACTTTCCAGTTTGCATAATCCGTATTTTCTTCAGCTTTTTGGATTATGGAACTAAAGTCCTTTTTTGAAAATTTACGTTTACTAAAAAAGAACCAAGGTAAGTTCTCTGCAACGCTACCACGCAAAAATTCAGGTAAGTAAGTTATGTCTGAATATTTTTTGACGGCATCTTCGAAAAGGTCAAAAGATTCGCGGAGTAAACTTAACTTTTTGGTTTCAGCTACAATCAATGATAATGCCGATGCCCTATAAGAAGTCACAAAAGGCATAAGTTCTGGCATGGTATTGTTCGAATCAAAAAGTTCGCTCAAATGGTCAAAGCTCTTTTTTGCATAACCTTGATACTCGGTTTTTGATAAAAATGATAGGTTTAAAGCAACTTCGTGGTAAATGATTCCGATTCTTGTTTTATTGATTTCATTTGGCTCATTTTTGAATTCATATTCTACTTTTATTAATTTGTCTTTGATTTCTGTACTATCGATAAGCTCCATTACATCATCAATTTTTTGTTCAATAGTCCTAAATTTTTTTAAATCTAACTCTTGTGCGATTACCGTGTTCATTATTGCAAATATTATAAATATTAATAATCTGTACTCCATAATTTTTAGTATTAATTGAGTACAAATTTGCAATTGAAATGGTTCAGAAAACGATGACTTATGTTAAGATTTTTCTTTTTTTTGTATTCTTGCTCTAATCCTGCTTAAACTTTCAGGATTGATGCCAAGGAAATTGGCAATGTGTTTTTGTGGAATTCGTTGAAAGAAATCGGGTCGGTTATTTATGAGATTCAAATAACGCTCCTCAGGCTTAACTGAAGAAAGGGAAATTGCAATTCGTGTCGCCCGATTGGCAACTTCTTCAGCCATTAATCGGCCGAATGTTTCATATTTTGTGCATTCTTGATACAAATTTCCTAATTGTTTTTTTTCAATCGTGTAGACAACAGAGTTTTCCATTGCCTGAAGATTCATTATGCAACGTGTTTCAGTTGTAAAACTTTGAAAATCTGTAACCCAAGAATTCTCAAAAGAAATATCGCAGGTTTTTTCAAGCCCGTTTTTTATATGAAAATGACGAATAGAACCTTTGGCAATGAATCCAAGAAAATTGCAGATAGAATCGTCTTCAAGAAGATATTCCTTTTTTTTCAATGTCTTTTGCACAAAATATTGGTCAATTAGTTCTAATTCCTGTGAGGAAACGGGCACTATTTTTTCACAATATTTTTTAAGTTCATTGAACATTCAAAGAATTTTTTAAATTACCGCCAACGCAGCGCTATGGGCAGATGGTCTTTTTTTTATGGAAATATAGTAAAATCCAACAACGATGTAAC
>NZ_JBDVFA010000027.1:0-88821 GCF_039941195.1 Aurantibacter sp.
TTTCCTGCGCCACTCAAACCTACCAATGCATTTATGGTATTGGGTTTTATAACCATGGAAACATCAAACAGTGCTTCTGTTCCATTCGGATACGCAAAATCAACATTTTTTATTTCAAATTTTCCAATGATTTTTTCTGGAATGTATTTGCCACTAAATTCTGTTTCATCAGCATCCATAATATCAAAAAATGCCTCAGAATATATAAGCGCATCATTTACTTCGTCATAAATTCTATGCAATTGGCGTATAGGGGCCGATACATTGTTGAACAATAAAATGTGAAACATAATGGCACCAATACTCATGGTTCCATTGAGTACAAAATACGCCGTTAATACGATTATTACGACTACTCCAATTTGTTCGGTAAAGGTTTTAACGCTATCAAATAAAAAGCTCAATTGACGTGTTTTCATTTGGTTTTCAGTCATATCCAATTGAATAGCTTCATGCTTTTCACTTTCTAAGGGCTCTCTGGTAAACGATTTAATAACCATTATGGAATTTATTAAATCGATGATACCATTATTTCTTGTTTCGCGATAACGACGCATTTTACGCCGAAATCCTTTTAACTTTTTAGCTTGTAAACTGCTGATATAAAAAAAGATGGGAATAATACCTAGACTAACCAACCCAACATAAACGTTAGCTTGAAACATGAAAAATAGGGCAATAATTGCCGTGGTAAATAAAGGTAGAATATCAATAAAGAAATTTTTCACCAATTGTGTGAGACTCGATACACCTAAATCAATTCGCGTTTGCAATTTTCCACTTTCATTTTCTGCAGAGCTATAGAAAGCCATTTTGTAGGTTAGTATTTTATCAACTACCTGTTGCGCAAAATCGCGCGAAATATAAATTTTCATCTTTTCACCATAGAACTTTTGCCCGAATTGTACGATGGCATAAATAAGCTCTTTGGATAAAAGTATAATGCTAATGGTCATTAAAAGCGTAAACCCTTCTTGCAAAGTTTTTTGCTCCTCTTTCATCACCGTTAGCTCGTCTACCGCATACCTTAATATCAATGCATTTACCTGTGCAAGAAAAGCACCGATCAGCGTTAATATTAAAGTTGCTACAACTAAATGTTTATATGGTTTTATGTAGCTAATTAATTTTTTAAAAAGCTGTAACGGACTTATGTTCGATGTTTTTTGTGGCATAGAAGAATACTTGCGGTCCTTTTTTTAATTGTGTTATATCGAAGATACGACTAACACAAAAAATATCCATTCGAAACGGTCACAGGCGCTATTCCTATAGTATCCCGTTGAAAAATATTGCTGGTGAGCCAAATACAATTTAAAAAAAAGTATCACGGATTATTCCCACGGGCACCAACCATCGTCATACTTTAAATAGGCTCTTCTTCCGAATTCAATAGCGGGCTTGCCTCTTTCAAATGCACCCAAATCGGGACCTTCCCCTGTATAATTATCATTGAAGCCGTTAATACGTGCACCACCATCAATAAGCGGACTTTTTAACTGAATTACAGGATCAGTAATCATAACTTCTTTATCCCCAAATTGATGTGGATATCTTCCCCATTTAATACTATTTACAGTAGTCTTTGGATAAAATTCCAATTTGTAATTCGGAATAAACAATGCTGTATTGGAAGGCGTGGTATAAAAATTAATTCCGTTTTCTTCTTTAGCAACACCTTTATTTCTGCCCGAAAAATAATCGTAATCGTAATCGCTATCGCTAACCGTTTCTTTATTCGATGCCAATCGCCCAGGAACATCAAAAATATTATTTCGCGATATAATATTCGAAACCGAGTGCCCCGTAAAAGCATCTCTTACACCTTGGGGTTGCACAATGGAATTGTGAAAAACATATCTTCGGCCACCTGCGTAGGGGTCACGTTCTCCAGTTTTTATAAAAACGCCACCGTTTGAGTTTTCATGACCAATACGACTTTCGCCAACAACATTTCTGTACATATAAATAGGGCCGTGGGTTGTAGAAGCGGTAGCAATTGCAGCGAAAAATAAATGTATGTAATTGTTATATATCCGTACATTCATATTGGAACCTTCTACCTCAATAGCATCATCCCAAACATTCCGTATTAAATTTCCATAGATATCCGAATCGCGATGCATATTTCCAATATTCGAATAGTTACTTCCGCCACCAATAGCATCGTTAAAACCATGATCTTCGGTAGATACAATATCATTGTAGCGAATAACATTGCCGCCCTCGCTTTGTTCTACAGTAATGCCTTGTGGCCCGGCTGGATGGCCCGTTTCCCAATCGTTGGACCCACCACGCGGATGATTAATAAGATTTCTTTGTATGGTAAGATTCCAAGTGCCATCTTCAGCAAATATGCCACTGTCATAATTGCCTATGGTATTTCCGTATGAAATGGCACCGCCCATACGTCCCCAAAAAGTTATGTGACAATTTTCAATGACAATATTATGTCGCTTTTCTTTAATTCGGATACCATGAATTTTTGTGTTTCTAATTTCTACGCCACGAACGATAACATAATCAGCATTAATTTCTATAGCATGATCAAAAGAGTTCCGTGCATCAATAGTCGAATTTTTACCTTGTGGTACAGTCACTAAATGATAGGCCTCTGGCGTTCCCGATTCTGTAATTACCACCGCTTTAGAACTTTCTCCTGCGGGTAGGGTCGTGATTTTGCCAATGGGGAAACTATCGCTTCGCGTCGTGACTTTTAATTTTGTGGAGCTTGCCGACGTACTCAATTTTACTTCGTAGGTAGTGTCAGGCAGTAAGTCAATAATACTTCCTCGGTATTGTTTGCTACGCACATCGAAAACGAGGTCGAGGCCTTTTTGCCAGGTTTTACTTTTTGCTATTTTATATGTAACACTGCAAGTACCGGCTAGTTGGGTGGTCCAATACAAGCCCACATTTTCATAAGTGGCTACGGCATGGGGATTGTTTTTTGCTTGCCATGGATTTTGTGCAATAGCAGTCGTTGCTATTAGGAGTATGCATAAGAAACTCCAAGATTGTTTTACGTGATGACTCATATGCTGTTTCGAGATGGTTTTAAAACTTATGAAATTACATATTATAAGAACATTGCACTACCCAGATTTCTAAAACTAACAGATAGCATTTAGATTGCTGCTTTTTGGCACAAAAGCAGCAGTGCTATTATTGAAAAGAAATTAGTTTTTTGGCCAAATGGTTTCGAACCATTCGCATACCACCAACATACCTTCAGAAGGTTTTGTTTCGGCTTCTTCCAAGGTACTGGCAAAAAATTCCCAATGTGCTTTTTTCCATTTCTCCAAGGGTTCCTCGGTAGTACCCATATCTAAAGTAGCATAAGCTGGTGTAATTTGATTAAAAGGAATGGTATCTACTTTTGTAATCTCGATGATCGCTTTTGCTGTGCCGTTAAAATCTGTAATAATATGTTGGGTGCCTACTTGTGGTAAGTCTGCTTGGGCTTCTTTATACCAGGCATACAAACCCGAACCGGCTTGTTTCTTTTTGCTTAAGGTAAGTGCTGCCAAGCGGTTGGCATCTTTTTCGTTGTTGTGAAAAAACCAAGCTTCGGGCCTGTCGTTATTTTTAAACTCAGGGTTTTCGAAAATAAAACTGTCCCATAAAGTAACTACCGATTCATCAATACCGGTTTCATTTTTGGTTTCGCTTTTGCAGCCAAATAACAGAAGCAATAGCAGGAGGGAAAGGTATTTCATTAGGACTTGTTTTTTGTTGCGTATGAAGGTACGGATAAGTCAAACAAGTCAAGCCAAGCTACAAGGTTAGAAAAGCAATAAGTTTTAGATGCGAACCTTGTTCAATTTTCTCATATATTATAATTTTCTGTTTGCTTTGGTTCTTTCCAATCATTTTTTAAATAGAGCATGGCTTCAATCAACGCTTGTTTGGATGGCTTTGGGTTAAAATCTAATTCGTTTCTTGATTTCGTAATATCATAATCTTGTTTTAGGCCATAAAACATGTCTATATAATGCCGTTGTAATTGCGGTTCTTTGCCAGTTAATTTACTTGCGAATTCCATTAAGCCAGCTACCGAATACAATAAACATTTAGGTGCCTTTTTTGGTGTTTTTAATTTCAATTCAGGGAATTCTTTGGCTGCTATTTTTACGCTTTCTTGCATGGACGTGTGTTGTTCGTTGGCTAAAATGTAACGTTTACCATTCCTTCCGTGCAACATAGCATTGTATGAACCCAAGGCTACATCTTTTACATCAATCCAATTCAGCGTTATGTTGGTGTCCACAGGAATTTCACCGTTGATGATTTGATATACTAAATTGTTAGAATAACTTAATTTGTGTGCTTCTTTACCAACCATTGCAGATGGTAATACTAGAACAGTTCTAATGCCATACTTTTTCCCTAATTCCAATGCCAGTTTGTCCGAATCGTTTTTGGAATTGTAATACCAATTTCTTCGGTCTTTATTATAGCCATTGGCAACATTAGCAGGAAGCTTAGTGAAATCTAAGGCTGCTACAGAACTTACAAAAACAATGTTTTTAATGCCACATTCCTTAGCAATATCAAATACATTCTGCGTTCCTTGTACATTATTATCGTAGATTTCTACTTGTGGATTCTTTGCCCACATGCTAAAGTTGGCGCCAACGGCATATAAGTTGGTGACGTTTTTAAATGCTTTTTTAAGCGATGTCGAATCCGTAATATCGGCATGAACAACCTCACAATCCAAACCTTCAAAGGCTTGTTGATTTTTTATATTTCGTACGGCAGCTTTTACCTTATGGTTTTTAGAAAGTAAAACCCGTACTAAATTGTTTCCTAAATGTCCGTTGGCCCCTGTTACTAATGAAATTTCATTGCTCATTGTTTGTTTTTGAGCAAATTTCAAGCGTTTTTAGGGTACTAAAAATAACATTTGTTAGAAAGTGATTTGCTTTCGAATGCGACTTAAAGATTGCGGCTCCATTCCTAAAAAGGATGCGATATTTTCAATAGAAACGTTTAGGGCCAAATTTGGATTTTCTTTCACGAATTTTAAATAACGTTCTTTTGCCGTAAGGGTTTGAAAATCCCGAACCCTTTCCATTTTACATTGTAAATGCTCATTGGTAATGGTTTCTATGAGCGTATTCCAGGTAGGTGAATAATTTCTTAAAAGCTCTAAATCTGGCTTGGAAATTTTTAGCAGTTTACTGGGAGTAAGGGTTTCAAAATAATCTGGCGAAGGCGCATCGTTTATAAAACTTTCTAAGGAAGTGAAAAAATTATGTTGATCTACAAGATGTTCTATAATTAATTTTCCATTACTATTTTGGTACCCCCGTACAATACCGCTGCTTAAAAAGTAAATGTAACGCTCTGTTTTTCCAGCTTCTAACAGCGTGGTTTGTGCCTCCATTTCTTCACAAATAAAATACCGTTCTATCAAATTTAATTCTTCTTGCGTAATTGCAATTCTGGATTTTATGTAGGTGACTAGGTTGTTCATAGGTTTAAGCGACTAATTCTCTTTTATAGATATGTTAGGCATAGTGCTTTCACACTTTCAATGTTTTGTTATCAGTATTGTAGTCTTCACCTACGCAATATTCTGAGTCATTTAGTTCATCTGAAACCATAGAAGTCGTGAAAATAATTTGGTGTGATTTCTCTTTTTCTAAATAATCATTAGATATACTTGTGATTAGTTCTTGAAAATTTTGAGTTCTTTCTTTTTCCATTCCTTTATCCTCCATATTGTCACAGATAATAAAACGAGGATATCTCATAAAATCAAATTCCAAACTGGCGAAAAAGATTGAGAAAATTACTGCATTTTTAAAATATGTTTTAGAACTGGCAGAAAAATTATTATTCCCGTCTAATGTGAACGAATCTCTTAGAAAATCGATTTCTACAATTTTACCTGTTCTGAATTCGTCCTGTCTTGGCAAATCTTTTCTTAGTATGGAAATTGTAATTTCTCTTATTTTATTCATTACCAAAGAATACTTGTATTTTTGGTCATTTTCTTTTTCAGATATTGATAGTTTTAATTCTTTGGTCTCATTTGTTAAATCTGAAATTTCTGATTTAAGTTGTTCAATCAATTCAACAATTTGTAAATGCTTAGTTAGGTTTTCAACCTCACTTTCAATAAACCCTTTTGAAACTAATAAATTATCAATCCTTTCATCACGAGTTGATTGTGGATTGTTAATAGATGAATCTAATTCTTTTTGGGAATTTCTAAGCCTTTCTATTAATAGAGGTAATTGACCTTGAAATTCCGCATATTTCTTTTCCTTTAGTACAAGAAGTTTTGAGGATTCTTTTACTTGTATTTGCATTTCTTGCAAAAGCCTCTTTGCATTAGCTTTTTCAGCTTCTACTTCTAAAGGTTGTTTGCATAATTTACAATGATTATCCTCTACGTCAGTACTCAATTTTTCTAAACATTGAGGACAATGAGTTAAAGTTAAATCTCCAACAGTTTTTCTAGTTAGAATCGAATTGTATAATTCTGTAATTCTTTTTTCCAGCGTAGAAATAAATTGCCTAGAATCAGCTATTTCTAAATCGTATTGATTAATTTTTGTAGTGATTTGGTTTACTTCATTCTTATAGTTGGTTAATTCCGTTTTAATCTTTTCTGTGTTGGTTTCCGTTCTTTTTGTGGTTTTGACCTTTTCAGCATCCCTAAGTGAATGTATTTCTGAACTAATTTTATCAATATTATCAGTTGCTTGCTTAATATCTTTTTCTATAGTATTTCTATTAGCAGATACGCCAGAATGATTTATTACATTAACAAGATTTTTATATTCTCTTTCTTTTAATTCTAGATTTTTAGATTTATCTCTTAGTTTAATTCTGTCAGAATATAGAGAATCATCATAAATCCCTAAGAGTATTTCTGAAATTGTTTTTCTAGTTAATGGTGGGTCGAAGTTTTCAAATCTAAAAAGACTTTGTGGATGAGTCTCTTGGTCGATATATGAAAGTCTAAGGATTTGATGCATTGTAATATTACTATCCAAATCTCCTTTAACTTCAGGGAAATCTAAAGCATTAAATAAAATATTTGAAAAGCTTAAAATATTATCATTGCTTTTGTACGGAAATATTTTCCAATTTAGACCATCGTTTTTCGCTTTCTCATAATTTCCCCAATAAATTTGTAAAGGTGTAAGTACTGAATCACTAATATCTCGTCTCAGAGTAAAATCTGCACCATTAATTAAGATATCAGCTGTTACATCTTTGCATTTTCTTGCCTCTGATGTCCAATTATTAAAAGCACCACCAAGAATGTAAAATATGAAATTTGCAATTGTAGATTTTCCAGAACTATTTTTACCTCGAATGATGTCAACACCAAAATGAAATGATTCGTCATACGCAATACTATTATTATAGTCTCTAATAATAATTTGCTTTATAGCAATTTGGGGTTTATTTTCTATCATATCTAAATTCTAAAAGACCTGTCCTTTCTTTTAATCCTCGAAGAGCCAAAAAATTGAAGCCTTTAACTAGTTTTATTATGTTCTTTTTTTCAGTATTTAATTCACTTAGTTTTTCTTGTAATTCAGTAGGTAATTGTTTTTCAGTTCTTTTAATAATATTTTTTGAGAACAACGAGTTATCAATTAATCCATAAGATGCTAAATATCTTAGTGCAGATAATTGATAGGGTTTCATTCTTTCTGCAATTCTTTTGGGACCTATTAAATCTTCGTAAGGATTATCAGGCTTGTTTTTAAATATTCTTTTCAGCTCTATTAAGTCTCTTGGAAACGTAATTTGTCTAGCTTCGTTAGGGAATGTTAAATAAAAATCCCAAATTCTTAGTTTATCAAGCTCTATCTCTGATCCTTCCATCATGGACAAAAGTTGTAACATTCTAAATGCACAATTATAAATATCGAAAGCTGGATGATATACTAACATATATTTAATTCCATTTTATATGACAGTTTCCAGTTAGAAAAAATATCATTCCCATAATATCATCCTCATTGTACCTAAATAAATTTATTCCTAAATCTTCTTGAACAGGCTTAATAATTCTTTCAGAAATTAGAAGGTTTATTTTTTCATCTGAATCATTTTGACAAATTAGTGTATAAATTTCTCGCATAAAGCTACTTCGTACTTTTGCAAGTAAGTAAACGTTGATGTCTTGTGCAATTAATGAATACTGTGATGTCTTCATAAGTTTACGATGAAATCTATCTTTTACATCGAGAGCATAAGCAAGCAATTTTTCACGACCACCATCTTCAAGTTTTTTTTCTAAACCAATCACTTCATTATCAATAACTGAATTTAAGTAATCCAATTCTTCACAAAGTTCTTTAAACTCGGGATTTGAAGATTTTTCTTCTTCATATCTTCTGTAAAGATCTTGTAAATAAGTTGATCGGGAATGATAATTATTAACAAATGAGATGCTTTTATCTTCGTAATCACGTCCGGCAAAATTTCCGCCTACACTCGAATCTTCAACCCTTACATTATTGTTGTCAGCCATATTTACTTCTTATCCCTACCAACAAAATTGCCGCCAACATTTCCTTTAAGACTAACGTTGCTGTTATTGTCTCCTTTAATCTGTTGTTTAAGCTTGAACACCTTAGCTACAGCAAATAGGCTGATAAAAAATCCAAGAATCCCACAAATATTTGCAATTATTGAAATAGTTTCATTCATATTCTATGTTTTTATTAATTAGTTGCATTTTATTAGAAATAAGCCAACTTAATTATGTGCACCTCCTATTTTCAATATTCATTTTCCAACATGACTGATTTTGCGTGTATTTTAAATTAATCTAAAATCACCCATACAAGCGATGAATTCGTAAACCTTCAATTTAAAATTTTATGGGGGAGGTGTTTTCTGTTCTAAGTTCTGTAATTGCTTTCATTTAAGGTTACAGATTTCCTTAATTGGGTTTCATTTTTCTTGAGGTTTTAGTTGGTTCTTTTGGTCGTCAAATTTGTTTTCTAAAGTTAAACTAAAAAGAAATATTTTGTAAGACAAATCTTTGGTTGTTTACAGATTTTTTTGGTCGATAGTCGGTTTTTAGTTAGCAAAGAACAGTTAGCAATTATCAATTAACAATGAACAAATAACAGTTGTCAATTAATAGTAAAAGGTAAATAGTAAAAAAGTTTAAGTAATATGCTGAGAGTGGAATGCGAAAAGTGAAAAGGGAAAATGACGGATGACCGGTGACGAAAGCGTGAAGTTGAAAGTGATTATTTTGCTAAACGCTGAATGAGAAAAATTGAGAATCGAGATTTATAACGGGTATATAATGTGTTATTAATCAAAAAAAGTGCTCGAATTTGATGATTATTCGAATTTTCTAAAAAGTAAAAATCCGTTCATTTTGACAAAAATTGACATTTCTTGCAAAAAAAATTTACGTACCATTTTTGTATAAACTTAGGCATGTAGGGATTTTCGATTTACGAGATAATTTTATACTTCTATTTTACACATTTGTGCAATCAAATTCTGAATACATTTTGAATTATAACTTTTGTGGTTAGTTTACTGTTATATCTAGTTGCGAATTTTTTTATGCATTTTTTTTCTACCTAATTTTTAAAGAATTCTGAGAATTTAATTTCCTAATGTAAAATCCTTTTTCTTTGTAAATTATTGTATTTCAATTTGTTACAAGCTTAAATTATTTTGACATTTATTTTATTTCTGATTGAAAGTGAAACTGAATTTTAATTTTTTGTTAGGAGTCACTTTTTAAAATTTCAGAATTCCATTGTACTACAACTCGATTTTTATCCACAACAATACAAAACAGATTCTCCAATTTTTTTACTTCTTTTTCAACTTCTTTTTAGCGGGGAAATTTGCCTCATTTTTTAGGCTAATGAACTAAGAACTACGTGGTTCGAAAAATGTGCAAAATCGATGAATTACACTAAATGGCAATATAAAACGTTATCTATGAAATCTTTAGGTGATCGTAACCGATTTGGTATCTGAGAATTTAAAGTAAACCAATTAAATATTTTAAATTTAAAAAGTACAAAATGTCAAAAACGACTAAGACTGCCAAAAAGGCTCCTGCTAAAAAAGCTGCTCCTAAAAAAAGAGTTGTAGCTAAAAAAGCAGCACCAAAAAAAGTAGCCAAGAAAGCAGCTCCAAAAAAAGCGACTGCTAAGAAAGCTACCGCTAAAAAAGTAACTGCTAAAAAAGTAGTTCGTAAAGCAGCTCCTAAAAAGGCAGCGGCTAAAAAAGTAACTGCTAAGAAAGCTGCTCCAAAAAGAGCAACTGCAAAAAAGACTACTGCTAAGAAAGTAGTTAAAAAAGCAGCTCCAAAGAAAAGAGTTGTAGCTAAGAAAACTACAGCTAAAAAAGTAACTGCTAAGAAAGCTGCTCCAAAAAGAGCAACTGCAAAAAAGACTACCGCTAAAAAAGTAGTTAAAAAAGCAGCTCCAAAGAAAAGAGTAGTAGCTAAAAAGACTACTGCTAAAAAAGTAGTTAAAAAAGCAGCTCCAAAGAAAAGAGTAGTAGCTAAGAAAACTACTGCTAAGAAAGTAACTGCTAAAAAAGCAGCTCCAAAAAGAGCAACTGCTAAAAAGACTACTGCTAAGAAGGTAGTTCGTAAAGCAGCTCCTAAGAAAAGAGTTGTAGCTAAGAAAACTACCGCTAAGAAAGTAGTTCGTAAAGCAGCTCCTAAAAAGGCAGCAGCTAAGAAAACTACAGCTAAGAAGGTAGTTCGTAAAGCGGCTCCTAAAAAGGTAGTAGCTAAAAAGACTACTGCTAAGAAAACTACTGGAAGAAAATCAACCAAAGTAATGGTTGTTCGTAAAACTGGTGGTAGAAGAGCAAGAGCTTAATACAATAACTTCGTTCGCGAAGACCAAAAATAAAACCGCCTTGATAATACTATCAAGGCGGTTTTTCTATTTATGCGTGTTTTCCGAAATCGGATTACATCATACCTGGCATACCACCACCGTGAGCGTGACCGCCTGGAGCTGCAGGAGCTTCTTCTTTAATATCAATTAAAGCACATTCTGTAGTTAAGATCATACCAGCAACAGAAGCAGCATTTTCTAAAGCTACACGTGTTACTTTAGTTGGATCAATGATACCCGCTTTAAGCATGTCTACATACTTATCAGCTTTTGCATCGTAACCAAAATCACCTTTTCCTTCTTGTACTTTTGCGGCAACAACAGAACCTTCACCACCAGCATTTGCTACGATAGTACGTAAAGGAGCTTCGATTGCACGAGCAACAATTTGGATTCCAGTTTCTTCGTCTGCATTATCTGTAGCGATTTTTGAAAGTACTTTTTTAGCACGGATCAAAGCAACACCACCACCAGCAACAATACCTTCTTCAACAGCTGCACGCGTTGAGTGTAATGCATCATCAACTCTATCTTTCTTCTCTTTCATTTCAACTTCTGAAGCAGCACCTACATAAAGTACAGCTACACCGCCAGCCAATTTAGCTAAACGCTCTTGAAGTTTTTCACGATCGTAATCAGAAGTAGTCGTCTCAATCTGAGATTTAATCTGGTTTACACGAGCTTTAATGTCTTTCTTTACACCTTCACCGTTTACGATAGTTGTATTGTCTTTATCAACAGTTACACTACCTGCTGTACCTAACATATCTAAAGAAGCGTTTTCTAAAGAGAAACCTCTTTCTTCTGAAATTACAGTACCACCAGTTAAGATTGCGATGTCTTCTAACATTGCTTTTCTTCTGTCACCAAATCCTGGTGCTTTTACAGCAGCAATTTTTAATCCACCTCTTAATTTGTTTACTACTAAAGTAGCTAGTGCTTGACCATCTACATCTTCAGCAATAATTAATAAAGAACGACCGTTTTGAGCTACTGGCTCAAGAATTGGAAGTATCTCTTGTAAGTTCGAAATTTTCTTGTCGAACAATAAGATGTATGGATTCTCTAATTCAGTAATCATTTTGTCCGTATCCGTTACGAAGTACGGAGAAAGATAACCACGATCGAATTGCATACCTTCAACAACATCTACATAGGTATCTGTTCCTTTTGCTTCTTCAACAGTAATTACACCTTCTTGACCAACTTTACCAAAAGCAACAGCGATTAAATCACCAATTGTTTCGTCGTTGTTTGCAGAGATTGAAGCTACTTGCTTAATTTTTTCTGAAGAATCACCTACTTTTTTAGATTGCTTTGCTAAATCACCAACAATAGATTCAACAGCTTTGTCGATTCCTCTTTTTAAATCCATTGGATTTGCACCGGCTGCAACGTTTTTCAATCCTTCTCTTACGATAGATTGTGCTAAAACTGTTGCGGTAGTTGTACCATCACCAGCAAGATCATTGGTTTTAGAAGCAACTTCTTTTACCATTTGCGCACCCATATCTTCGATAGGATCTGCTAACTCAATCTCTTTTGCTACAGATACACCATCTTTAGTTACTGAAGGTGCTCCGAATGATTTACTAATGATAACATTTCTACCCTTTGGGCCTAATGTTACTTTTACTGCATTTGCTAAAGCATCAACGCCTCTCTTGAGTCCGTCACGTGCTTCAATATCAAATTTAATATCCTTTGCCATAATAAAAAATGTTCTTTGTTAAGTTGTTAAACGATTGCTAGAATGTCACTTTCGCGCATCATTAGATAATCCGTTCCTTCTAGTTTAAGCTCGGTACCTGAGAATTTTCCGTAAAGTACAGTGTCGCCCACTTTTACTGTTACTTCGTAATCTTTTGTACCAGGACCAACTGCAACAACTTTTCCTTTTTGAGGTTTTTCTTTTGCAGTATCAGGAATGATGATACCAGATGCTGTTTTAGTTTCAGCTGCCATTGGCTGAACAAGTACTCTGTCAGCAAGTGGCTTAATGTTAACTTTGGCCATATTTTCTAGTTTTTAATAAATTTTTAGGTTCTGGCTATAATAGGCAGAAATTGTGCCAGTGCTTAAAAACTGACATATTGTAAATCAAAAATGCCAGCTTGTCATTAAGCTGGCATTTTCTTGTCATGTATATTGTAAACGGAAGTTCTTAAAGGCTTAGTGGCACTTTATGAAGTCCGATTTTTATAAGCTGTCAGTTGGATCTACACCTTCTGTAGCTGGTGCAGTTACTGGCGCAGATTCTGGAATTGACTCTGGAATAGATTCCGGTATTGTTGTTTCAATATCGTCACCATCTAATAATTTAGAATCTGTTGTTCCGAAATCGCCTTTTAATGCAACATTAGAAGCAAGAATTAATACAATAACTAATATTGCTAATGTCCACGTACTTTTATCTAAAAAGTCGCCTGTTTTCTTTACACCGCCTACTACTTGGCTGCCGCCACCACCAAAAGATGATGATAAGCCGCCTCCCTTAGGATTTTGTACCATAATGACCAAAACCAATAGGAAACATACGATGATGATAAGAATCAAAAATATATTAAAAGTACCCATTCTAACTACTTATTTTCTTGTTGCAATTTCTTTACTGCCCGAATTCGGTCTGCAAAGAAACCACTTTTTTCCGGATATTTCAAACTTAATATTTTGTAGGCCTGTATGGCGTTCTTGTACTTTTTTTGCTCCAAATACACACGCGCTAAAGTCTCTGTCATTAGTTCGTTTTTATCGATTTGAACAGAGTCTTGAATATTTACCGTCTTTACATTATCAGTAGGGGTAATTTTTGGCTTGTCTTCTAAGAATTTATCGATTAAATGCGATTGCTTAGTTTTTGGTAATTCTTCTGCTATCGGGAACTCAATAGCTTCAATTTCAGTAGATTCCACTGCGTTTGGTGCGGTTTTAGTTGTGTCGATAGCTTTTAACGTAGTTACCTGTAGCCACTCAGAAAACGAATGCCGTTCTTTTTTTGTGAACTTTAAAGGTTCGCCTATTTGTAATTTTTTCTCTGCTTCTTTTTTCGATTCGAAGATTTTGGGGTCTAAAATGTCATCTGCATCTTTTAGATTGCGCGGTAATGGCGCATCTTCCGACGGTTCAATAATATTTTCAACTTCTTTTTTCTCTGGAATAATTTCTTCTTCAATAACATCAGTTTCTACCAAGGGGGTAGTTCTTCCAGATATTGTATCGGCAATACTATTCTGAATAAAATCTTTTGAAGTGATAAAATCGAATAAAATATCGCGATCGGCAGTATGGGCCGCAGTTACCTTTAAAGCGTCGTTGTATTTGTAACTGTTATTGTTTTTTAATCCCTTTAAATGAAGGGCATGAGCTGCCTGGAAATACGGATAGGTTGAAAGTACTTCATCCAATTCTTTGGTCGATTCGGGTGAAATCGCCTTCCCTGGATGTTGTAGTAGATATGAAAAATCTTGTACGTTCATGTATTGAAAGTAACTAGTAATTGGTACAAAATAAATAGTTTTTACTAAAAGTCAAAAGTCAATTGTTCTATTAAAAATTTTAGCTTCAACAACCATCAACTAATCGCTACCAATCAGCTAGCGAGGCATTATAAATATCTTGTGTTATACGTTCAAAAATAACTTCATGTGCTTCGGCCTGTATTGACGGTAAATTTGATGTTGCTGGAAAATCATAGAAAAACGAAAAACGTTGGTCAAAATCAGCATCCTCTTTTGTTCTATTGTAGAACCTAACTTTTACTGCCATTGAAAGTCGTTGCTGTGCAGCGGTCTGATCAGCAGTTGCCGTCATCGGTGACACACGATATTCCATTATTTCACCTTCGTAGCGTAAATCGGAATCCGCAGAATTGGTTAAATCTAAACTACTCTGATTTAATATACGATCTTGTAATGCCAAGGTAAAATCTCTTGCAAGGGTTGGCTCAAATGTAGAACCCGGATTCTGAGTTGCAAAATTCTGAAAATTTGGAATTTGAAAAGTTTCGGCCGTACCAATGTTACCACCCGTAAAATTGTAAATACCACACCCACTTAATATTGAAGTGGAAATAAGTAGTATCAGTATACCGAAAGCTCGTTGTAAATTCACAATATTTATTTTCAAATTATATTTTTCTAACACCTTATAAATCGTACTGCTTAATTTTTCTGTACAGTGTACGTTCTGAAATTCCTAATTCGGCTGCTGCTGCCTTTCGCTTTCCTCGATTGCGTTCCAGCGATTTTTTAATCAGTTCAATTTCTTTGTCCTGTAAAGATAAGGTTTCCTCTTCTTCAATTTCTTCGGCGAAATGATAGCGGTCGTCTTGCGGTTGGTGTTGAATAAACGCTTGCTCCTCCACAGGTTGTGGTAATTGCAGAACTTCTAATGAAGATTGGTCTTCTTCGACATCTTCAATATCCTTTTCGTTGGTACCGTAAATTTTATTAATTAGCGATTCGTTTTCTTCTTGTACTTTTTCGGTATCGTTATTTTTTAATAAAGAAAGGGTGAGTTTTTTTAAATCGTTTAAGTCACCTTTCATATCAAAAAGCACTTTGTATAGAATTTCGCGTTCGTTACTAAAGTCGCTTTCTTTTTTATCTTGTCCGATAACAGCAGGTAAATTTGTGCTGCTGGAACTTGGTAAATAACTATTAAGCGTAATTACAGAAATACTTCTGCCTTCTTCTAGAACAGAAATCTGTTCCGCAATATTTCGCAATTGACGGATGTTACCAGGCCATCTATATTTTAATAATAATTGAACAGCTTCGTCTTCTAATCGTATGGTTGGCATTTTATATTTTTTGCCAAAATCAGATGCAAATTTGCGAAACAATAAATGTATGTCGTCCTTTCTATCGCGTAACGGTGGAATTCCTATTTCTACAGTGCTTAACCTGTAATATAAATCTTCACGAAATTTTTCCTTTTTTATCGCATCGAACATATTCACATTGGTAGCAGCAACAATACGTACGTCTGTTTTCTGTACTTGAGAGGATCCTACTTTTAAAAATTCTCCGTTTTCTAAAACACGTAACAATCGCACTTGTGTTGTTAGCGGTAATTCGCCAACTTCATCTAAAAAAATAGTACCACCATCAGCAACCTCAAAATAACCACTACGGGTTTGCGTAGCTCCTGTAAATGCTCCTTTTTCATGACCAAAAAGTTCACTGTCGATAGTGCCTTCCGGTATAGCGCCACAGTTTACTGCAATATATTTTGCATGTTTGCGATGCGAGAGCGAATGAATAATTTTTGGAATAGATTCTTTACCAACACCACTTTCACCTGTTACTAAAACAGATATGTCTGTAGGTGCTACCTGAATCGCTTTTTGTAGCGCACGATTTAGTTTTTCATCGTTACCGATGATTTCAAATCGTTGTTTTATAGCTTGTACGTTATCCATTAATTAGTTTCTATTTTGGAGATTCTCATCGTAATTAATTACTGATAGAATCGCTAGCATTATTAATTGTTATGGCTTAATCCTACTGCTTTGCCTATTAATGTAGCCGAGGTGCATTCTTCCATTTTCACATTTACAAAATCTCCTATTTTGTAATTTTCTTTAGGAAAAACCGCCACCGTATTGTGCTCGTTTCTACCCATCCAGTGGTTCTCATTCTTTTTTGAAGTTCCTTCAATAAGTATTTCTTGAGTTTTACCTAAATGCTCAGTAGTGCGTAGTTTACAATGTTCGCGCTGAACCGCAATTACTTCTGCTAATCTTCTTTTTTTAACAGCTAAGGGTACATCATCTTCTAATTTTCTAGCAGCTGCTGTACCTGGCCTTTCAGAATAGGCATACATATATCCGAAATCATATTTTACATATTCCATTAGGGATAAGGTATCTTGATGGTCTTCTTCCGTTTCGGTCGGGAAACCAGTTATCATGTCCTGAGAAATAGAACAATTCGGAATTATCTTTCGAATGTTATCTATCAATTCAAAATACTCCTCGCGTGTGTGCAATCGATTCATTTCTTTTAAAACACGGTTGCTTCCACTTTGTACCGGTAAAT
Source organism: Aurantibacter sp. (assembly GCF_039941195.1). Lineage (GTDB taxonomy): Bacteria > Bacteroidota > Bacteroidia > Flavobacteriales > Flavobacteriaceae > Aurantibacter_A. The sequence goes on from NZ_JBDVFA010000027.1 coordinate 16,913, forward strand.
GAATGTAATTACAGATATTCTCATATTTTGCCATCATATGAATAACATCCAAGGTCATATCCTGCGGATTAGAAGTTGAAAAGCGTATGCGCATTTTAGGTTGTGCAAGTGCCGACATTTCTAACAGTTTAGAAAAATCAACAGCTGTAGCTTTTTGCATGTCTGACGCATTGATAAAATCTTTTTTCAATCCACCGCCATACCACAAATAGCTATCTACATTCTGACCTAAAAGTGTAATTTCTTTGTAACCTCTTTCGGCTAAATCGTTTATTTCTTCTAAAATTGATTGCGGGTCTCTACTGCGTTCGCGGCCTCTAGTAAATGGTACTACACAAAAAGTACACATGTTATCGCATCCTCTAGTAATGGAAACAAAAGCATTTACGCCATTGGTGTTTAAACGAACAGGAGCAACATCGCCATAAGTTTCTTCTTTCGAAAGAATCACATTAACCGCATCGCGACCTTCATCAATTTCTTGTATTAAATTAGGTAGGTCTTTATAGGCATCGGGGCCTACTACCATATCTACTATTTTTTCCTCTTCAAGAAATTTACTTTTCAAACGCTCGGCCATGCAACCTAAAACGCCCACTTTCATATGGGGTCTCGATTTTTTGATAGCATTGAATTTCTCAAGACGCTTGCGTACCGTTAATTCCGCTTTTTCACGGATAGAACAGGTGTTTACCAAAACTAAATCGGCATCTTCTAAGGTGTCGGTAGTATTAAATCCTTCTTTCGATAATATGGATGCAACAATTTCACTATCAGAAAAATTCATAGCACAGCCATAGCTTTCTATGTATAGCTTACGACCATTAGCATTTTTGTTTTCTATTGCCAAGGTTGTTCCTTGCACCGATTCGTCTATAATTTTCTCCATCTATTAAAATATGCGTACCCGAAAATAGGGTCTGCAAAGATAGTACTATATTCAAAAACGTGACAATATGACAGTGTTTTTTAGCACTATTTTAAGGATGCTGTCGTTTCTAGACTATTAATAGGTACATACACTAAAAACAACCTTATGAATTTTGAAACTGTCTTACATAAAATTGACGAGCATATTGATCTTGATTTCGGCACTATTTTCTCTAGGTCTTTCGACTTGTTTAAATTGGTATGGGTACAAGGTTTTGTAACCTTATTACTTACAATTGTTTGTATGCTGCCCTTTTATTTGATAATGTATGCTCCTTTAATTGCAATGGGAATTGCTGACCCTGAAGCTATGCAATCTGGAGCAATGCCACCCGTAGCTATGCTGGTCATGTTTATTGTAATGCCCATATTTATGGTGATTTTTATGATGATAGGTCTTGGGTTAAATGCTGCTTTTCTTCGAATTTGTAAGCATAAAGACTTAAATGCAATGGTTAAGGATGATTATTTTTATTTCTTGAAAGGGAAAAACCTAGGAAAATTGTTTGTGCTTTCATTGCTCGTATTCGGATTATCATTATTAGGAATGCTCGCTTGTGGAGTAGGACTAATTTATATGATGGTGCCTATTTCATTAGTACCCGCCTTTTTTGCTTTTAATGAAGAACTTACCCCAATGGAAATGGTAAAGGCGAGTTTTAAACTTGGAAATAAAAACTGGATTGTAATTTTTGGTTTAATTTTCGTTATGGGTTTTATTGCTCAATTGGGCATGTTTTTATGTTTTATAGGTGTGCTGTTTACCGCTATGCTATCGAAAGTTCCCGTATATTTTATGTATAAAGACGGCGTAGGTTTTCCTATTGAAGAATAGCTTCTTAACGTTTTGTTCATCGATCAATAACGCAACCTTTTGCAGGGCTAGCCATCTAAATAGCACAACCCTACAAAAAACAAAAGTTATGAAAAAAGCGTATTTCTTGCTCCTATTTACCATTGGTTTAGCATTTGTATCATGTAATAATGATGACGATTCGAGCTCCGGTGAGGATGTTGAATATATAGTCGCTACACCCGTGATGATGAGTCAGGAAGGTTTTAGAAATAGCGTAACCATTTTACCTCCAAAAGTTATTGATGAATCTGGTAAAATTTATGCTTACAAAAACTACATTTTTGTTAATGATAAATATCAAGGTGTTCATGTGATTGATAATTCTGACCCTACAAACCCAAAGAAAATAAATTTTATAAAAATTGCCGGGAATGTAGATATCTCTATAAAAGATGATTATTTGTATGCCGATAGTATTATGGATTTAATTGTGCTCGATATTTCGGATATCAACGCAATTACAGAGGTAAGAAGACTAGAAAATGTATTGCAACAATATTTGGCATGGCCCGTAGAAGCCGATATTTTTGAATGGGATGGCACTGCTGGCAATAACGATATTCAAGTTGGTTGGGTTACTGAATCGGTTTTTATGACAGAAGAAGAATATGCAGATAAGTATTTGTATCGAGATGGAGATTTGGCATTGGAAACCGCGAGTGCTTCTGATTCTGGTGGTACGGGGCAAGGTGGTTCGTTAGCTCGTTTTAAAATTGTAGACGATTTTCTTTATGCAGTAGATAGCCATTACATCAATATTTTTGAAATATCGGATTTAGAACACCCTTTAGATTTGGAAGATGTATATGCCGGATTTGATATCGAGACAATTTTTCATCGCGATCAACATTTATTTTTAGGGAGTATGCGCGGCATGTATATATATGATATTTCATCGCCAGATAAACCTGTATTCGTTTCAGAATTTGAACATGGTACAGCTTGTGATCCTGTAGTAGTCGATGGCGATTATGCCTATGTTACCCTTAGAGGTGGAAATAATTGTGGTGCTACCGAAAGCGGATTATTTATTATTGATATTTCAAATATTAGCAACCCTCAATTAAAAACTTCATATGCGATGGATAGTCCGTATGGCCTTGGAATAAAAGACGAAAAACTTTTTGTGTGTGATGGAGAATCTGGGTTAAAAGTTTATGATAAAACAGATGTTGAGGACCTAGTTTCGCTTAATCATTTTACAGATATTAATACGTTTGATGTTATTCCTTTAGACGAAAATCTATTAATGGTAGGTGATCAAGTGTTGTACCAATACAAATATTTAGATGACAATATTGAGTTGATCAGTACGTTAGATTTGAAATAGGTCACCAAAAAAGATGTTGAAACACTCCTATTTTAGGGGTGTTTTTTTTGTTTATATATTAAGGTAGGACATCATATAAATTTTTTGATATACATTTGTCCCCTCAAATTTAATTACATGGCTAAGAATTTAGTAATCGTAGAGTCACCTGCAAAGGCAAAGACTATAGAGAAGTTTCTAGGGAAAGATTTTAAGGTAGAGTCTAGTTTTGGGCATATCGCAGATCTTCCTTCCAAAGAACTCGGGGTAGATGTTGATAACAATTTTGAACCCAAATATATAGTTGACACCGATAAGAAGGCATTAGTCAAAAAACTAAAGGATTTAGCGAAGAAAGCAGAAACGATATGGCTCGCGAGTGATGAAGACCGGGAGGGAGAGGCAATATCTTGGCACTTAAGTGAAACTTTAGGTTTGGATAAAGACAAAACGAAAAGAATCGTTTTTAATTCAATTACTAAATCAGCCATTCAAAAGGCAATTGAGAATCCAAGAGATATCAATTATAATCTTGTTAATGCACAACAAGCTAGAAGGGTATTGGATCGTTTGGTAGGTTACCAACTTTCGCCAGTACTTTGGAAAAAAATAAAACCAGGTCTTTCTGCTGGCCGTGTGCAATCGGTAGCAGTTCGTTTAATTGTAGAACGCGAAAGAGATATTGAAGGGTTTACACCAGAGGCATCTTTTAAAATTGCTGCTGAGTTTAAAACAGAAAGTGGTAGCGTTTTTCAAGCGAAATTGAATAAGACTTTTAATTCGAAAGAAGAAGCGCAAGCATTTTTAGATAAAAACTTAGGAGCAAATTTCTCTGTTGGTAATCTAGATAAAAAACCAGCTAAGAAATCACCTTCGGCACCTTTTACAACGTCGACATTACAACAAGAAGCATCTCGTAAATTATATTTTTCGGTGGGTAGAACCATGCAGGTTGCGCAACGTTTGTACGAAGCGGGACTTATAACCTATATGAGAACCGATAGTGTAAATTTATCTACGGAAGCAGTTAATGCAGCTAAAGATGCCATTATAGAAAATTACGGTGAGTCGTATAGTACGGTTCGTAATTTTAAGGGAAAATCTAAAGGAGCGCAAGAAGCGCATGAGGCTGTTAGACCTACTGATATGAAAAATCAGTCGCCTTCTTTAGAACGTGATCAGGCAAAATTATATGAATTGATATGGAAACGTACCATTGCATCACAAATGAGTGATGCGCAATTGGAACGTACCAATGTGAAAATAAAAGCGAGCACCCATTCTGATGATTTCTCAGCAAACGGTGAGGTGATTAAATTTGATGGTTTCCTAAAAGTTTATATGGAAGGCTTGGATGATGAAGATCAAGCAGAAGAGCAAGAAGGAATGTTGCCAGCAATGAAAGTTGGTGATGCTTTAAGCAACAATTACATTACAGCTACCGAACGTTTTACAAGGCCTCCATATCGTTATACAGAAGCTTCTTTAGTAAAAAAATTAGAAGAATTAGGTATTGGTAGACCATCTACATATGCCCCAACAATTTCTACAATTCAAAATAGAAAGTATGTTGAAAAGGGTACTGTTGAAGGAGTGGAACGTAATTATGCACAATTGCTTTTAGAAAATAATGCAATTGCTGAAAAGAAATTGACTGAAACTATTGGTTCTGAAAAAGGTAAATTGGTGCCAACAGATATAGGAATGATAGTAAATGACTTTTTAGTGAGTCATTTCGCAAATATTCTAGATTATAATTTTACGGCAAGTGTAGAAGAGAATTTTGATGAGATTGCAGAAGGCTCGGATGATTGGCAAAAAGTAATTAAAGATTTCTATAACGATTTTCATCCGAATGTGCTCGATGTTGAAGAAAATGCAGATCGCGCAAGTGGGGAAAGAGTTTTGGGTAAAGATCCGAAAACGGGTCGCCAAGTTTCTGTTCGTTTAGGGCGCTTTGGACCAATGGTGCAAATTGGAACTGCTGATGAAGAAGAAAAGCCACAATTTGCTAGTCTTTTACCAGAGCACTCTTTGGCTACTATTTCTTTTGATGAAGCCATGGAGCTTTTTAAATTACCTAGAACTTTAGGTGAATATAAAGGAGAAGAAGTATTAGCGAATGTAGGTCGTTTTGGACCTTATGTTAAGTTTGGTGCTAAATTTGTTTCTTTAGCAAAAGGAGAAAGTGCTTTTGATGTTGATTTAGATAGAGCTATTGAACTTATTGTTGAAAAGGAAAAAGCAGATGCACCTATTTATAATTATGAAAACAAAGATGTAACCAAAGGTACGGGTCGTTTTGGACCGTTTATTAAGTGGGATGGCATGTTTATTAACGTAAATAAAAAATACGATTTCGATAATTTAACTGAAGCTGATTTAATTGAGCTTATTGAAGTTAAAAAACAGAAAGAGATTGATAAAGTTGTGCAGAATTGGGAAGAAGATGGTATTCGTATTGAAAAAGCACGATGGGGTCGTCACAATATTATTAAAGGTAAGATAAAAGTAGAAATCGCAAAATCTGTTGATGCTACTAAAATTACACTAGAAGCTGCCAAAGAGCTTATTGAAAAAAAGACACCTAAAAAGAAAACTAGAGCGAAAGCTAAACCAAAAGCAAAAGCGAAAGCAAAGAAGTAGTCTTTTAAAACAAATATACTAGAGTCCTAAAAATTTAATTTTTAGGACTCTTTTACTTTTTATAAGTCGCTGATTAATATTCTTTAGAGAATTATCAATTTGCTATTGCTCCGTACAGGTTATCCGAATAACTTTGCAAACGAACACTAAATATTACACTAAATGGCTTACGATTTTTTAGTTCCAGTTGCTGATAAAGTTTTGGCGCACTGCGAATTATTACCAGAACAATCTATAGGAAAGAACATTAATGCACATACTGCAAAAAATGGATTGCCTGTTTTGGCAAATGTTTCTATGGCAATTATTGGTGTTAGAGAATCGAGAAATGCTTTTGAAAAGAAGACTGAAAAATTAGATACAACAGCTATTCGAATACAGTTTTACAAATTACTTATGGGTAATTGGAACTCTTCTTTGGTAGATATGGGCGACATTGAGGAAGGAGAAAGTGTAGAGGATACCTATTTTGTAGTTAAAGAAATTGTAGCTGGCTTGCTCGAAGAAAAAGTAATACCTATTATAATAGGAGCTACTCAAGATATTACTTATCCTGCTTATAGAGCTTTCGACGGTATTAGAAGTATGATAAATTTGGTGTCGATAGATAGTCGATTTGACTTTGGAATTGACGATGAGTTAATTTCATCACATTCTTATATGAGTAAAATCATTACAGATAAGCCAAATAACCTATTCAATTTTTCGAATTTGGCCTACCAAAGTTACTTTAATGCACAAGAAGAAATGGACCTTATGGAGCGTCTATTTTTCGATTCGTGTAGACTTGGAGAATTAGCTTCAGATTTAAGTTTAGCAGAACCGACCTTGCGCGATGCGAATATGGTGAGTTTGGATACACGTGCTATTCGTGCAGCAGAAATGGGGATGTCTGATAACTTTTCACCAAACGGATTAACAGGTAGAGAGGTTTGTGCCTTGGCGAGATATGCTGGCATAAGTGACCGGGTTGACGCATTTGGCGTGTATGAAATGGATAATAATATGCAATCTAGTCAACTAGTAGCGCAAATTATTTGGTATTTTATTGAAGGCTATAACTTTAGAGTAAAAGAATCACCATACTTAAATAAGGAAGATTTTACCAAATATAATGTACCAACAGAAACAGAGCATCTGGTGTATTATAAAAGTAATCTCACAGATAGGTGGTGGGTAGAGCTTCCATCAATTTATGCTTCACATACTAAAGCAAATATGATGTCGTTATTACCCTGCACAGAAAAGGACTATTTAGACGCTTGTGATCAGAATATACCTGAACGCTGGTTTAAGGCCTACAAGAAAGGGTATAATTGATCAAGTTTTTTTTAAAGTTACATAGTACTTGACACAATAATTTACTCAAAATGTAGTTTTAGTGAGTAGAAAAATAATGTGTTTACAGTTTATAACCATAATCGAAATTAACCTAAAGTATGAAAAAGCTATTGTTATCATCTATAGCGTTTGTTTTTTTACTCACAAGTTGTGGGTCTAAGACAAAAGGAGAACTAGTCGGAGCTCAAGGAAAACGTTGGTATCCGGAGAAACCTTACGGAATGGAATTGATCCCTCAGGGTTCTTTCATTATGGGTAAGAGTGAAGAAGATCAAGCTAAAGTTCTCAACGCACCAACTAAAACTGTTACAGTACGTTCATTCTATATGGATGATACCGAAATAACGAACAGTGAATACCGACAATTTGTAGAATGGGTGAAAGATTCTGTTGCAAGAACAAAATTAGCCATTTTAGCCGACGAACTAGGTCTTAGCCCAGAAGATGGCGGAATTGGTGATTATGCATTTAAAGATGCTGATACAACTAAATCTTCTGCGTACGATAAGTATATGTTGGATAATTATTCTGGTATGGGAGAAACTGGTTATGAAGGAAGAGGACTAAATTTAGATGAAGATCTAATTTGGGATACTGCTGATTATCCAGATGAATACTATACCGAAATTATGGATTCATTATATATTCCAGAAGAGGAATCTTATAATGGACAACGTACAATTGACGTAACAAAATTGAAATATAAGTACAACTGGATGGATATTGCTGCTGCTGCTCGTTCTAAAACGGGTAGAAGAAAAGACTTTATCAGACATGAAGAGTTGGAAATTTATCCTGATACAACAGTTTGGATTCGTGATTTCGAATATTCGTACAACGAACCAATGCACAACGATTATTTCTGGCATGATGCATATAGCGATTATCCAGTAGTTGGTATCTCTTGGGAGCAAGCGAGAGCTTTTTGTAACTGGAGAACAAAGTTTAAAAACGACGATCAAAAAGAAAAAGGAAAGCAGTTTGTTAATCAATTTAGATTACCTACTGAAGCTGAATGGGAATATGCAGCAAGAGGTGGTATCGAAGGTGGTACGTACCCATGGGGTGGTCCATATGTTATTAGTGACACAGGTTGCTACATGGCAAACTTTAAACCACAGCGTGGAGATTATGCAGCTGATGCAGCTCTATATACTGTAGAAGCTAAATCTTACGAGCCAAACGATTTTAACCTGTACAATATGGCTGGTAACGTTTCTGAATGGACTAACTCTAGTTACGATTCTGATTCTTACGATTATGTTTCAACTATGAACCCGAATGGTAGTAATGGTCCTAATCAAAGAAAAGTTATTCGTGGTGGTTCTTGGAAAGATGTTGCTTATTTCTTGCAAGTAAGTACAAGAGATTATGAATATGCTGATTCTGCTCGTAGTTATGTAGGTTTTAGAACCGTACAAGATTATATGGGAGAAGAAGATTTTAACTTAACGAAATAAATTAAACCTAAATAGTAACCTGTCTTTGAATTATTTTAAGGATAGAAATAAAATCAAAAGTTAACCAAATCCTTATTATTAACATTAAACTTAAATTAAATTAAAAATTATGGCACAGTCAAAAGCAACAAAGAAATTATTCGCAATGGCCTACGGTCTTGGAGCATCAATTGTAATTATAGGTGCATTATTCAAAATTTTACACTGGGAATTTGGCCCACTAACAGGTAGTTTATTACTTGCAATCGGTCTTATTACAGAAGCACTTATTTTCGCTATTAGTGCATTTGAACCTGTAGATGATGAATTAGATTGGTCTTTAGTATACCCAGAATTAGCAGGTGGTACTGCTCAAGATAGAAAAAATGAAGTAGCTGAAATTAAAGAAACTGAAGCTTCATTATCTGGAAAATTAGATGAGTTATTAAAAGAAGCTGGTGTTGATGCACAACTTATGGAAAGTTTAGGAACTAGTATCCGTAACTTCGAAGGAGCTGCAAAAGGTATCGCACCTACAGTTGATGCAATGGAATCTACTAGAAAGTATTCTGACGAAATGGTTCAGGCTGCTTCTCAAATGGAATCATTAAACAGCTTATACAAAGTACAATTAGAAAGTGCTAGTAAACAAGCATCTGTAAATGAAGAGCAATTGCAAAATGCTGCTGCTTTAAAAGACCAAATGCAATCTTTAGCTACTAACCTTTCTTCATTGAATGGAGTTTATGGTGGTATGTTAACTGCAATGAACAAAAGCTAATTAGTTTTAGTAAATAACCCCAAATTGAATATTAATTAAAACTAATTAGAAAACATGGCAGGAGGAAAAGAAACCCCACGTCAGAAAATGATAAACCTAATGTACTTGGTTTTCATTTGTATGCTGGCGCTAAATATGAGTAAAGAAGTTCTTGCGGCATTCGGAATTATGAATGAACGTATGGAAGCTTCTAACGTCAAGACTATAGAAAGTAATGAAGCTTTCTTAGCAAGTCTTGGAACAAAAGCATCTGAAGATGCAGCAAAGTATGACAAGCTGTATAAAGATGCTCAGAAAATCAAAGAAATGTCGAAAGACTATTATGACTACTTAGAAAATCTAAAGGCAGGTATGCTTAAAGGTGTTGAAGACCCGAAAGATTACACTGTAATGGATAAGTCTGATTGGTTAGACCAAAAGTTCTTTCAAGGTGATGCTCTTGGAGCAGGTGGTAAAGAGTTCATGAAAAGATTGAATGATTACCGTACGAACGTTGCAGCTATCGCTCCTGCAGCAGTTAAAGAAGCAGTTAAAACTCGTTTCGAAACTGGTGATGCGAACGGTAAAGTTGAAAAACGTGACGGAACTAAGCAAGATTGGATTAACTATCATTATGAAGGTTTTCCACTTGTAGCTTCTTTAGCTAAATTAACTGCACTACAAGCAGATGTTAAGGCAACTGAAGAAGATGCTTTAAAGTCGATGTTAGCAGGTGAGTTAACTGAACAAGTATCATTGAAAAACTTTGCTACTTCTCTTTTTGCAAGCAAATCTGCTTACTATACTGGAGAAAAGTATGATGGTAAAATTATTATCAGCAAAACTGATAATTCTTCTACACCGGTAAGAGCTGAATTAACTTTAGATGGAAGAAAACTTTCTGAAGGTAAAGATTATAAGATTGAAGCTGGTGGTATTCGTATGTTAATTGGTTCTGGTAATGCCGGAGATCATGAAGTAGCTGGTACGTTATACTTTAAGCAAGATGGTAATGAGATTGAAGTACCTGTGAAAAATTCTTTCGCAACTATTAGTAAGCCTAACGCTGCATTAATTGCTGCTGATAAGATGAATGTTGTTTATCGTGGTGTGTCTAACCCAATGTCAATTTCTATACCTGGTATTCCTAATAACAAAGTACGTGCTTCGGCTCCTGGTCTTAAGCAGAGTAGTGGTAGTAAGTATATTATGAACCCTGGTAAAGGTAGAACAGTTACTATTACTGCATCTGGTACATTACCTGACGGTCAAGCTATATCTTCTAAGTCTGAATTCAGAATTAAAGATATTCCAAGACCATCTGGATCTGTTAGAGGTGAAGCTGGTAGCATTAAAATGCCTAGAAAGAACTTAGAAGTATCAACTGTTGGTGCTATGCTTGAAGATTTCGATTTCGATTTAAACTTAAAAGTAAGTGGATTTAAATTGAAAGTACCAGGACAGCCAACTGTAGCTGTAAATGGTCAGAAGTTAGATTCAAGAGCTAAGTCTGCTCTTAAAAGAGCTAAGAGAGGTGATGCTGTTCAAATCTTTGACATCAACGCTTATATTACAAATAACAAGAGTTATAAATTGAAGAAAGTATCTCCGGTTGTTGTGGAGATCACAAACTAATAATTAATTAAAGTCCGGACAGTCGTTTTGATTGTCCGGATATTTTAAAGTCAAACAGACATGAATTGGAAAAATGTTTTATTGATCGGAGCCGTTACCTTACTGCCCGCATCTATGATGGCTCAAGCGAATATTTTAAACGCTAAATTGCCGGAAGAGATTGGACAAAAAACGGAAGCTCAAAAAGCTTTAGATGACGATACTCCACTCGAATATGGATACGTAGATGATAGAGATATCCTATGGTCTAAAACTACATGGGAAACAATCGACCTTGATGAACGTGTTAATTTCCCACTATACTACCCTATTGATACTATTGATATAGGTGCGGATAGAAGATCGCTTTACGATGTATTTATTAAAAACATTAAGAACGGAAAACTTCAAGATGTTTATGTAGATTCATACTTTACTGAGAAAAGACAGTTTTCTGATTTGCAAGCAACTTTGCAAAAAAAGGATACTACAGATCTTGGTTATGAGCAGATTAATGCTGGAGAAGAACTTTCTGCAGAATATATTAATCAAAGAGATTTATCAGCAGCTGATATCGAAGAATATCGTATAAAAGGTATGTGGTATTTTGATAAGCGACAAGGTGAACTTAAGTACCGTTTATTAGGTATTGCACCAGTTGCACCAGATGTTAACTTTATTGATGACGATTCTATGGATCCTAGCGATTCAATGGTTGAACTTTTTTGGGTATGGTACCCAAGTGCCAGGCAGATTTTACATGAAGCCAAAGTTTTTAACCAAAGAAACTCAGCGCAGCCAATTTCTTATGATGCATTGTTAAACGCTCGTAGGTTTAATGGAGTTATCTATAGAGAAGATAATGTACATGGTGACCGTAAGGTTAACGATTATATTTCTGATAATGCTTTGTTCCAATTACTAGAGGCCAAAAGAATTAAAGAGGTCATTAGAGACAGAGAACAAGATATGTGGTCGTATTAAGACAGAATTTATTCCAATTCAATAGATAAAAAAGCCTCAACAGCAATGTTGAGGCTTTTTCATTTCTACTATGCCAATTACAATTTCTACCTTTATCAAATGTTAGATTATCTTATAGTTGGATTAGGAATAGCGGGAGTTTCGTTTTGTGAAACGTTAGAAAAAAATGGTAAATCGTTTCGAGTTATATCTGATTCGTCTCAAACTTCGTCCAAAGTAGCGGCTGGTATGTATAATCCAGTCATATTAAAAAGGTTTTCATTAACCTGGAAGGCGCTTGAGCAAATGGAGATGGTAGTTCCATTTTATCAAAATCTTGAACATAAATTAAAGGTAAAATTAGATTACAAGCTTTCTGTGGTTAGAAGATTTGCATCTATTGAAGAACAAAACCTTTGGTTCGAAGCTTCCGATAAAATTGGTTTACAACAGTTTTTATCAACACAGCTAATTTCAAATAATAATCCCGGTATCGATGCACCTTTTGGCTTCGGGGAAGTTTTAAATACTGGACGTATAAATACTAATTTATTACTCGAAAGCTATAAAGAATATCTTATTGAAAAAGATTTGTTCAAAAACGAGACATTTCAGCACGACAAGCTCGATCATACGGATAGTGGTATAACCTATGGTGAAATAAGTGCTAAGTGTATAGTTTTTGCGGAGGGTTTTGGTATGCAAAATAACCCATACTTTAATTATTTACCCATAACAGGAACAAAAGGGGAATTGCTGACTATTAAAGCGCCCGAATTAAAAGAATCACTTGCTGTAAAATCCTCAATTTTTATCATTCCTTTTGGGCAAGATTTGTACCGTGTAGGTGCAACTTATAAATGGAAAGATAAAACTAATGTACCCACTCAGGAAGCTAAAGATGAACTATTAGAAAAATTAGAGACTTTTCTTCGATGCGATTATGAAGTTGTAGATCATGTGGCAGGAATTCGACCCACAGTAACGGATAGGCGTCCGCTGGTTGGGAGGCATCCAGAACATAAAAATTTTTATGTGTTAAACGGATTTGGTTCTCGAGGGGTAATGATTGGCCCTTATGCGTCGAACCAGTTATATAATGCTATCGAAAATATTGAGCCAATAGCTGCAGAAATGGATATTGAGCGATTTAGAAAAAAATATACTACAGTTTAACTTTCGAAGCATTAGGATCGTAATGGATGAAAAAATTAATCCAGATATTACGCGAAACGCGTACAATAAAGGGCATGAAAACAATTAATGCACCGACAATGGAGATAAATATACCCATTAAAGAAGCGTCAAATACAAAATAAGAGATTACAGCTGCAGCCACAGCAAAGGCGATTCCAACACTATAACTAACATACATGGCGCCAAAAAAGAATGAAGGTTCTATCTTATATTTGGTATTGCAGTGTGAACATCTTTCATGCATTTCAAAAAGATTTCCAAGATGATATGGGTTTTTGTCCTTATACATGCTTTCTTCATGACATTTAGGACAAGTTCCTGTTAAAATACTGTATGCTTTCGTTCCTTTTTTTAACATTTGCAAAATCTTTATGTAAAGATAGTATTTTGCCTTTTTTTTAATGCCGATTTCAATTGTGAAAATCAATATTCAAATTGATTCTACTTATTGAATGTTTTTTATAAAATGTGGCTTTATATTAGGAAAAATATTATTGGAAACACTAGAATAATTCATTATTAATCTCATAAGTTTTAAGGCTATAACATGTTAAACGTCCACAATCTTTCTGTCTCTTTTGGTGGGGAATATTTATTTGAAGAAATATCGTTTCGTTTAAACGGTGGAGACCGCGTTGGTCTTATAGGTAAAAATGGTGCAGGTAAATCTACCTTGTTGAAACTTTTATCTAAAGAAATGGCTTATGATACTGGTACAATAGCTATTGAAAAGAATGTTAATATAGGCTTCTTAAAACAAGATATAGATTTTGTTGTTGGACGAACTGTATTAGAAGAGGCTTACCAAGCCTTTGAAGAGATTAAAACGTTAGAAGCGCAATTAGAAGATGTAAATAAACAACTTGTTGAACGTACCGACTATGAGTCGGAAGGGTACAATCAGTTGATGATTGATTTAAGTGACCTGACACATCGCTTTGAGATTATAGGCGGTTATAATTATCAAGGGGATACTGAAAAGATTTTACAAGGTTTAGGTTTTAAACGAGAAGACTTTGATAAAAAGACAGATACTTTTTCTGGTGGTTGGCGTATGCGTATTGAATTGGCAAAATTATTATTACAAAGTAATGAAGTGCTGCTTTTAGATGAGCCAACAAACCACTTAGATATTGAATCTATTATTTGGTTAGAGCAGTTTTTAAAAGGCCATACCGGTGCGGTGGTAATTGTATCGCATGATAAAATGTTCCTAGATAATGTAACGAACAGAACTATAGAGATTTCATTAGGGCGTATTTACGATTATAATAAACCCTATACCGAATTCTTAACCTTACGAGGTGAAATTAAGCAGCAACAAATGAATGCCCTTAAAAATCAGGAAAAGGAAATTCAACAAGCTGAACGCTTAATTGAAAAATTTAGAGCAAAATCAAGTAAAGCATCTATGGCGCAGTCACTTATCAAAAAATTAGATAAGATGGAACGCATTGAAGTTGATCAAGACGATAATGCTGCGATGAATGTTCGGTTCCCTATATCAGTAACTCCGGGTAAGGTTGTTACGGAAATTGAAGAATTATCTAAAAGTTATGGTGATCATCAAGTTCTCAAAGATATAGACTTGTTAATTGAGCGTAATAGTAAAACTGCCTTCGTTGGGCAAAACGGTCAGGGAAAGTCAACCTTAGCTAAAATAATGGTTGGTGATTTAGAATATGATGGTCATTTAAAATTGGGGCATAATGTTGAAATAGGATATTTTGCTCAAAACCAAGCTGAGTATTTAGATGGTAATAAAACTATTTTAGATACGATGATTGATGCAGCAAACGAAAAGAATAGAAGTAAGGTAAGAGATATATTGGGTTCCTTTCTATTTAGAGGAGAAGAAGTGGAGAAGTTTGTGAAAGTTCTTTCTGGTGGTGAACGAAATCGTTTGGCTTTAGCAAAAATGCTTTTACAACCATTTAATGTATTAGTGATGGATGAACCTACCAATCACCTAGATATCCAATCTAAGAATGTTTTAAAAACAGCATTACAAAATTTTGAAGGGACTTTAATTGTTGTTTCGCACGATAGGGATTTTCTACAAGGTCTGACTAATAAAGTTTATGAATTTAAGGATCAAAAAATAAAGGAATACTTAGGTGATATAGATTAT
The DNA here is from genome assembly GCF_039941195.1 of Aurantibacter sp. Taxonomy (GTDB): domain Bacteria; phylum Bacteroidota; class Bacteroidia; order Flavobacteriales; family Flavobacteriaceae; genus Aurantibacter_A. Next base: position 32,099 of record NZ_JBDVFA010000027.1, read on the forward strand.
TACCTAGAACAACGTAAGGCGGCCAACTTTAGAGCTATTGAAAAAAAACAAGAGGTTCAAAAAGAAAAAGTAGTTTCCGATAAAGGTCAAAATAGCTTTAAAGATCAGAAAAAAATTAAGTCAATAAAGAATAAGCTTAGTTCTATTGAAAAGAAAATTGCTGATCTTGAAAAGAGTATAGCAAAAAGTGATCATGATTTACTAATGAATTATGATGCGACTATAGCGCAACCTAATTTTTTCGAATCCTACAATCGTAAGAAAAAAGATCTTGAGGAATTAATGATTTCGTGGGAAAAAGCTACCCTAGACTTGGAGGAATTAGCTTAAAAAACGGTTGTAATGCAACTTGAGATTTTTTTACCACAGAAAATAGGACTTTCACAACAAAAAGTTACCGTTCGTCGATATTATTTGTTTTTTAGCGGGCGTAAAAGTTTATTTGTAGGGTAATTCCTATATGATATTACAACTTTTTTAATAGACCAAATTATTACAAATGAACACGAAACTATATTTTGTTTTACTATTTATTGCTTGTCAAAGCATAATGGCAATAGTTCCAAAAAGTGAAAAGCGAGTGCTAATAGACTTATATAATAGCACGGCTGGTGAAAATTGGAACCAAAAATGGGATTTAAATAAACCAGTAGCTACTTGGCATGGCTTGGAAATTGAGAATGGCAATGTTGTAGCTATTCATTTAATGGATAATAATTTAAATGGCGAACTACCTACATCAATCGGAGAACTATCTAAACTTAAAGAACTAGATGTAGCCTTTAATAAGTTAAAAGGTAATATACCAACTATTATTGGTGAGTTAAAGCGGTTAGAGGTTTTAAGATTTGGTAAGAATAAGTTTTCGGGATCTATTCCAAACGAGATAGTGAACCTACATAAATTAAGAATACTCGATTTGTTTAATAATAATTTGACAGGAGAGTTGCCTAAAGGAATCGAAAATCTTGAGAGAATCGAAGTAATATCTATTTCTGATAATTCTTTATCTGGAACTTTACCAGAAGGTTTAGGTGAATTACAACACCTAAAAAGATTAGAAATAGCTAATAATAAAATAGAAGGTGATATACCTGATAGTTTAAGTAATCTTAAAAATTTAAAATCACTCGTTTTAGCTGAAAATAACTTTGAAGGAAAATTTCCAAGCTCAATTTTTAGTTTGCCGAATTTAAAAGTTGTGCAAATTCAAAGAAATAATTTTGATCAAATGTATATCAAAAATAGCCTTCCAACTGAGACTAGTGTGGTTATGTTAGATTATGAAAATAAAGATAAATTTTCTGAGAACCCTATAGAGTCGATTCTAAATCATACAGAGGTTAGAACTGCAGATACTAAGTTCGAAGATGAGTAGCGTTAAAGAAGATAAAAAGTGGAACATGAAGTTGTTGAAACAAAATATTAAAGTACTTGTAATACTCTGTTTGGGTTTTATTTACAATGGGTACGCACAAATAGCCTCAGCTGAGAAGGACGTACTTTTAGATTTGTATAATGAACTAGAAGGAAACAATTGGAATCAGAAATGGAATATTCAAGAACCAGTAGCAAATTGGCATGGGGTTGAGATTTCTGGTACTCACGTAGTAGGATTAGATTTGTTTAGAAATAACCTGAAGGGCCAATTGCCGGAAAGTATTAACAAGTTAAATAAATTAAGGTATTTAAACTTAGCCTTCAATGGTTTGGAAGGAGAACTTCCTAGTACGATTACAGATCTTTCACATTTAATAGTTTTAAAACTAGAGATGAATAAGTTAGATGGTACTTTACCTACAGAAATTGGTAAACTTAGAAACTTAAAGGAATTTACGATTTTCAATAATTTCATTTCAGGAACAATTCCAGAATCATTAGGTAAAATAAAGAATTTAAAAATATTGAATTTATCAAGTAATAAGTTTGAAGGTGCTATTCCTGGTTCATTAGGTAATCTAACAAAATTAGAAAGTTTAGGACTTTTTGAAAATGGCTTAAAAGGAGCTATTCCTAGTCAAATTGGAAATCTAACAAAATTAAAAGAATTGGTACTTGCAAATAATGAATTCAACGGAGAAATACCTATGGAAGTTGGTCAGTTAGCAAGTCTGGAAATATTTCAAATTCAAAATAACAAATTCGATTCCTTTAAAAGTTTAGAACAATTTAGTTCTCGAGAGTTATTGGTTTTTGACTATGATAAAGAAGAGGAAGATAAAATTGATTTTAAAGAAACAAATTTCAACAAATCTCGTATGGCTGATACGAAATTTGAAGATGATGATAATGAGTAGTTGTGTGTAACTTTAGTTAGTTTGGTTAAAAGGGGTGCGCATTGTACCCCTTTTTTTAGCACTAAATGCAAAAAAAAATCGATAAAAATATCAGAAAACCGGTTTTTTTACGTTAAAAGCAAACAATTAGTTCACTAATGAAAATTTTTAACCTGAATTTTTGGCCGTAAAAGGCTTCAACAATTGATAAAACAAGTGAATTTTTATTGTAACCCAAAATCTAATAATTATGACCAAAAAACTACTTTATGCTTCATTTCTTTTCATTCTTTTCTTTCAAACTGCCGTCCAAGCGCAGGTGCCAGAAAATGAAAAGTCAGCTTTAATTGATCTTTACAATGCTACAAATGGTGATTCGTGGCTTGTACAATGGAATTTAAAAACGCCTGTAAATCAGTGGTACGGTGTAGATATAATCAATAATCATGTTGTTGGTTTAAATCTATATAAGAATAATCTGGTAGGTGAAATTCCAAATACTATCCAAAATCTTAAAAAATTAGAAGTATTAGATTTAGCTTTTAATAATTTAGAAGGAAATTTACCTAGCGAGATAGCTAAGCTTACTAACTTGAAAGTTGTGAAACTTGAGATGAACGGTTTAAAAGGAAACTTGCCAAAGAACTTTACTGCTATGCAGAATTTGGAGGAGTTAATCTTGTTTGATAATAAATTGGAAGGGAATATTCCTTCTAGCATTGCAGAAGCAAAAAAGCTTAAAATATTAGATCTTTCTAATAACTATTTTGAAGGTAATTTACCTGCTACAGTTGCTGGATTAACTAATCTAACAAATTTTAGTGTTGCCGGTAACAAACTAGGTGGAGAGATTAATTTTAGCTTTGCTAAAATGAAAAATTTGTCAGAGTTAATGTTATCTTTTAACAACTTTAATGGTGAAGTTCCTGAAGGTATTGAAACATTAAAAGATATTCAATTCTTACAACTTCAAGGAAATGGTTTTAGTTCTTTCGAAAGTCTTAAAGAAATGAAAAGTGTTGATCTAGTGGCTTTTGATACAGATGATCTTCAGTTGAATATTAAATATAAGCAACTTCATGAAATTGATAATAGCGGAATGGCTAACAATAAATTTGAAGACGAAGAATAATCATTTAACAACTTATTCAATTATTAGGGATGCAAATGCATCCCTTTTTTTTTGTCAAATTTTGAAAAATTCAAAGACATAGCCTATGCAATGCTTTTTACATTTAAGATATGTTTAACTTTAATAGCTTAAACTAATAGATAGTTTTGTAGTCTTAACAAGAATCAAACTTCTAAACCAATACATGAATACTCGAAAAATTATACTCTCAATAATTGGTGTCTTATTAATAATAGGTGCCTTTTATGCTGCAAACCTAATTATAGATAGTAAAAAAAGCTTTAAGCCTAAGGCTCAGAAAGTTGTTAAAACTGTATTTGCTGAAATTGTTGAAAATTCTGAGGTACCTATTGTAGTTCCCGCTAATGGTAACCTTGTAGCAAAAAACAAAGTTGAATTATATGCAGAGGTACAAGGTGTTTTTAAAAGAGGAAACAAGTTATTTAAAACTGGACAGAGTTTTAGGGCAGGAGAAACAATTATAAGTATTGATGCATCTGAATATAGTGCTAGTGTGCAATCTGCAAAAAGTGATTTGTATAATCAGGTTACAGCCATAATGCCTGATTTACGATTAGACTACCCAGATATCTTCCCAAAATGGCAAACCTATTTAAGTAGCTTTGATTTAAATAAAGCAACTCCAGATTTGCCAGAAATGGTATCAGAGAAAGAAAAGTTTTTTATTAGTGGACGGGGTATTCTTACTAGCTTTTATAATGTTAAGAACCTAGAACAACGTCTTTCTAAATATAGAATTACCGCTCCTTTTAGTGGTGTGCTTACTGAAACGTTGGTAACGGAGGGTACTTTGGTACGTTCTGGACAAAAGTTGGGTGAATTTATAAATACTGATGTCTACGAATTAGAAGTAGCTGTGAGTAAAAACTTTAGTGACTTATTAAAAATAGGGGAAAAGGTAGCATTATCGGCTTTAGGAGATACTAAACAATATGAAGGCAAAGTTGCTCGGATTAATGGTAAAGTAGATCAAGCATCGCAAACAATAAAAGCATTTATTGAAGTGAAAAATAGCGACCTACGAGAGGGTATGTATCTTGAAGCTAACCTAGATGCAAGAAATGAAACGGATGCTATTGAGGTTGATAGGGGACTTTTGCTAGAAGGTGATAAGATATTTGTAGTTAGAGATACCATTTTAGATTTAATCGATGTTAGGCCTGTTTATTTTTCAGATAAGAAGGTGGTGCTTAAAGATGTGCCAAATGGAACAGTTATCGTGTCTAAGCCCATATTGGGAGCCTATACAGGTATGGCTGTAAGAATCTTTGAAGATAAACCTACAAATACCGACAAATAATGCGCAAATTAATAGAGTATTTTATAAGGTATCATGTTGCCGTTACAGTATTGATATTGGCCTTTGCAGTTTTTGGTATTGTAGGTGCAGTATCACTTAAATCATCATTCTTTCCGCTGACCGATTCTAAAAATGTTTCTATAGCAATAACGTATCCAGGAGCATCACCACAAGAAGTAGAAGAGGGAATTGTTCTTAAAATTGAGGATAATTTAAAAGGTTTAGAAGGGGTTGATCGAGTTACCTCAACTTCCAGGGAAAATAGCGGTAGTATAAATGTAGAAATTGAAAAGGGCAGAGATATTGATTTCATGTTACTCGAAGTTAAAAATGCTGTCGATAGAGTTCCTACATTCCCTACAGGGATGGAGCCTCTAATTGTTTCTAAATTAGAGGTAGTTCGTCAAACTATAAGTTTTGCAATAAGTGGTAGCGAGATACCTTTGGTAACTTTAAAACAAATAGGTAGAGAGGTTGAAAATGATATTCGAGGTATTGAAGGAATATCTCAAATTGAAATTTCAGGATACCCAGATGAAGAAATTGAAATTGCAGTTAATGAAAATAGCTTATTAGCTTACAATATTTCATTCACAGAAGTTTCGGAGGCAGTGGGGAATGCAAATATTTTAGTAACTGGTGGTAATATTAAAACGAATGCTGAAGAATATTTAATTCGTGCTAATAACCGTTCGTATTATGGTGATGAATTATCTAATATTATCGTCCGTGCCGATCCTTCTGGGCAAACAGTTCGACTAAAAGATGTTGCGATAATACGAGATCGATTCTCTGAAACTCCTAATGCTTCTTTTTTTAATGGCAACCTTTCAGTAAGTACTACCATTACTAGTACCAATACAGAAGATTTAATTACTTCAGCTGATAATGTGAAAGCATATATTGAAGAGTTTAATCAGAAGTATGATAATGTAACTCTTAGTGTTGTAAGTGATTTATCAGAAACTTTAAAGGGAAGAACCCAACTTCTAGTAACTAATGCTTGGCAAGGTATGTTACTTGTACTCATATTTTTGTCTTTATTCCTAAATACAAGATTAGCATTTTGGGTGGCGTTTGGACTGCCGGTAGCGTTTTTAGGGATGTTTATTTTTGCTGGATTTTTTGATGTAACTATTAATGTTCTTTCTTTATTTGGAATGATTATCGTAATAGGTATCCTTGTAGATGATGGTATCGTAATTGCCGAAAATATATATCAGCATTACGAAAAAGGAAAGTCACCGGTTAATGCCGCTATTGACGGAACCTTGGAAGTGCTGCCACCAATTATATCTGCGATTATTACCACCATCCTGGCTTTTTCAATCTTTCTATTCTTAGATAGTAGAATAGGCGAATTCTTCGGTGAGGTTTCAGTTATTGTAATTCTTACATTGGTAGTTTCTTTGGTAGAAGCTTTAATTATTTTACCGGCTCACTTGGCCCATTCAAAAGCATTGCAACCTGCTGAAAAGACTCCAAAAACTGCTATTGGTAGAGCTTTTAGTAAGCTTAGGATTATAAATGAAATGGGTGATCGATTTATGAAATGGATGCGTGATAATATGTATGCACCAATGTTGAAATTTGCCCTGAAATATAAAATCTTAACCTTCGGTATTTTCGGTATGGCACTTATTTTAACCCTAGGCTCTGTTGGAGGTGGTGTTGTAAGAACAGCATTCTTTCCTCGAGTTGCTAGTGATAGAGCATCGATTGAATTATTAATGCCAAATGGAACAAACGAGAAAGTGACAGATTCAATTATTTCATTAATTGAGGAAAAAGCGGAAATAGTTAACGAAGAATTGACCAAAAAGTATTTAGCTGGAACCGATAAAATTTTGTTTGAAAATATTATTAAAAAGGTTGGTCCAGGATCTTCGGCAGCAACATTAACGATTAACTTATTGCCTGGTGAAGAAAGACCTGATGCGGTAAAGGCAGATTTAATCACCAGTAGATTACAAGAATTAGTAGGGCCAGTAATCGGAGTGGAAAGTCTTATTTATGGTTCTGGTGGTAATTTTGGTGGGTCTCCCGTTTCAGTTTCACTTCTGGGTAATAATATAGAGGAGTTAAAAGCTGCCAAATTGGAGTTAAAAACAGCTTTGATAAATAACCCTACTTTAAAGGATATAGCAGATAATGACCCAGCTGGTATTAAAGAGATTCGACTTGAACTAAAGGAAAATGCTCATTTGTTAGGCCTTGATTTAAGAAGTATAATGAACCAAGTTCGTGCAGGTTTCTTTGGCTCTCAAGCACAACGATTTCAAAGAGGCCAAGATGAAATAAGAGTTTGGGTACGTTATGATCGTGAAAACCGATCTTCAATTGCAGATTTAGATGAAATGAGAATTGTAACTCCGACTGGAGATAGAGTTCCATTAAAAGAAATAGCGACTTATGTAATAGAACGTGGTGATGTGGCTATTAATAGACTGGAAGGAAGACGTGAAATCCAAGTTTCAGCCGATATGAAAGATCCAAAGGACAGCCCAACGGATGTTATGAATCAAATACGGGACGAAATTATGCCCGAAATACAATCTAAATATCATTCTGTTACTGCTTCATATGAGGGACAAAGTAGAGAGCAGGGTAAACTTGTTGGTTCCTTAAAATTTGTTGGATTAACAGTGCTCGCCTTAATATATATAACCATAGCCTTTACCTTTAGAAGTTTTAGTCAACCTTTATTGTTAATATTGCTAATTCCTTTTAGTTTAACAGCTGTAGTATGGGGGCACTGGATTCATGATTTTCCAGTAAATATTTTATCCCTTTTAGGTATAATTGCTCTTATAGGAATTATGGTGAATGATGGGCTCGTACTAATTGGTAAATTCAATACTAATTTACGGTCAGGAATGAAGTTTGATGATGCTATATTTGAAGCTGGTAAATCGCGATTCAGAGCTATCTTTTTAACTTCAATTACTACTATTGCTGGTTTAACTCCATTATTATTTGAAACAAGTAGGCAAGCACAATTCTTAAAACCAATGGCAATTTCAATTGCATACGGTATCGGATTTGCTACGGTGTTAACATTAATGGTGTTGCCGCTCTTTTTGGCTTTTAGTAATAAGTTGAAAGTGAGTACAAAATGGCTGGTGACAGGTGATAAAATAACAAAAGAAGAGGTTGAAAGAGCAATAAAAGAACAACAAGATGATTTGCACCTACAGGGCCAAATGTCTAAACCGAGAAGTAATTAAGCCCAGCTATAATTATAGAAAGGAAATTAGTTTCAATTCCCCAACGATTTAGAATGCATAAAAGAATGAAAAATTTATATCTAAGCACCCTATTTATCCTAATTATTACTAGCACTTTATGTGCGCAAGAAAATTTGCTTTCTAAAGAAGAAGCAGTCAATTTGGCTTTAGAAAATAATTTTGGGATAATGGTGGCAAAGAATCAAGTCGCAATTGCTGAAAACAATAAAGGTGTTCTTAATTCTGGTTTTTTACCTACACTTACCGGTAGTGCTAGTGCTAACTATGGAAGAAATGATAATCATATAGAATTTCCTGGACGTTTTGAAACAGATCCAGTTACTGGCGAAACACAACCTTTTCCAGATACTGAATTATATAAAGCAGAAGCGCAGAGTTATAGCACAGCACTTACAGCCAACTATACCTTATTTGATGGTCTTGGACGTTTTTATAATTACAAACGTTTGAAAGAGCAGTATCAATTAAGTGAATTGCAAGCAAGAGAAACCATTGAAAATACGGTTTTGGAATTGTTCAGCGTATATTTCGAAATAGCTAGACTTACAGAAAATGAAAATGTATTTCAACAGACATTAGAAACTTCGACGCAACGTATTACACGAGCTGAATATGCATTTGAATACGGTCAAAATACAAAACTTGATATTTTAAATGCTCAAGTTGATGTTACTAATGATAGCATTAATTTATTGAATGCAAAACAACAACTTGAAAATGCTAAACGTGACTTAAGTGTGTTACTCAATCAAGATTTAAATCGAGTTTATGAGGTGGATACGCTGGTAAATTTCATTCCTAAAATTCAACTCGAAGAATATATGTCGCAAGTTGATTTGAATAATGTGGCATTATTACAAACCGAGAAAAATTTGGCTATTAATGCCTATGATATAAAAGTTAGTAAATCTGGTTATTTGCCAACTTTGGGAGTATCTGGAACATATGGTTGGGGACTAAACCAATCTGCTGCTTCAGCATTTTTTCCTGGAACAAATAATGAGAATACACGGAATTTTGCTTTGGGTGCAAGTCTATCCTGGAATCTGTTTGATGGTGGAAGTACAACCGTGCAAGTGAAAAACGCAAAAATTGCATATGAGAACCAAGAGTTTTTAAAAGAGCAAATACTGCTGGAAGTTAATAGAGATTTACAAAATGCAAGAACTATTTATGAAAATCGTCTAAGTGTTTTTCAAATTCAGGAACAAAATGTTATTACCAATATTAATAATTTTGAGCGTTCGAAAGAACAATTTCAATTGGGTCAAATAACTTCAATAGAATATAGACAAGCACAAATTAACTTGCTAAACGCCCAAACAAACAAGAACTTGGCAAAGTATGATGCTAAATTGGCTGAGTTACAATTATTACAATTAACAGGACAATTATTAAATGTTGAACTTTAGCGAATCAACTACTTTTCATTCTTGTTTGGAGGTATAAAAAAAGCTATCTTTTATGACTAAATAAAAGTAGAAATGACCAAAATTGGAGTTGGAATAATTGGAACGGGATCTATTGTAAATACGTATAACAAATGTATTTCTGAACTTGAAGGTGTTGAATTAGTAGCACTATATACAAAATCGTCTTCGAGGGTTGCTGAGGTGGAAAAAGCTTTTGGAGTTCAGGCATTTGATGATCTTGATAAATTGCTTTCCTTACCAGAAATTCAATTAATATGTGTTTGTAATGAAAGTGGTAATCATGGGGAAGCAATTCAAAAAGCAGCTGCAGCAGGTAAACATATTTTAAGTGAAAAACCTTTAGAGGTTACTCCCGAAAAAATTGATGAAGTTATCTTAAGTTGTAAAAACAACAATGTTATTTTAGGTTGTGTTTTACAGAATAGATGTAGTACAGACTACGTGTTAGCTGAAAGTGCTATTAAAGAAGGAAAACTAGGAAAGTTGTTAATGGGAAATGCCCATATAAATTGGTATCGTAATAAAGAGTATTACGCTAAAAATCCGTGGAGGGGAACGAAACGTTTTGATGGTGGTGCCGCGTTTATGAATCAAGGAATACATACCATAGATTTATTACTGAATTTAATGGGTGATGTAAAGTCTGTTTTTGGTAATGTAAAAACAATGGTACATTCCATCGAAGGTGAGGATGTTGGAATTGGAGTGTTAAATTTTAAAAATGGAGCTATTGGCACAATAACAGGTGGTACAGCTTTGTATCCTGGTTATTCTGAACGATTAGAAATATTTGGAGAACGCGGTAGTATTTTGTTAGAAGGGGGAAAGATTATTCAATGGAATATTCTTGATGCGGATAAACCTAAACTATTAGATTCTAGTTCTGATGGTAGTGGGGCGTCTGACCCAACAAGTATTGGACATGAAAATCATAAAACTGTTATTCAAGATATGATTACTGCAATTAAAGAAAGTGGTAAGCCTATGGTAGATGGTGCTGAAGCCAGAAAAGCCGTAGCAGTTATTACTGCATTTTATCGATCTTCGGAAGCTGAAGAATTGGTTCAGTTATAATTTCTAAACATATAAAATGTATGAACATTTTTTTCAATGCCCATATTGTTGGGAAGAGATATCAATGTTAATGGATACCTCAATTCAACAACAAACTTATGTTGAAGATTGTGAAGTATGTTGTAATCCTATTGAGATAACAACAACTTTTAATATGGGAGAATTGTCAGCTGTTGAAATAAATGAGTTAGGACAATAGAAGTATTACCCTTCGCCCAAAATTATTTCTAAGTCCTCTTTGTTATCAGAAATATTCTTAGCTGATACTGGATTTACTTTTGTTCCCCATAGATAGACACGTTTTAAACCGCCCATTTTTTCAATATTAGATAAACTAGAATCAGTAACTTTCGTGCCATAAAGATTTAAAGATTCTAGATGACTTAATCCGGTTAAATGGGAAATACCATTATCTGAAATATTAGTGTTTTCTAATTGTAGTCGAGTTAAGTTTGTAAAACCGGATATAGATGATAGCCAATCACTTTCCACATTAGTTCGGGCTAGTGATAACCATGTAATATGGTTTTTAACTTCTTCTAATGCTTTAATTTTCTCTTGAGTTAAATCGTTGCCAGAATATTTTATATCTAAAAGTGGATTGGTAGCCCCTAAAGTATTTACGGTAAAACCAAGATTTATCAAAGCAGTTATTTTAGTGCTATCAGCTGGAGCAATGGTTACAGTTTCATACCAAGGTTTCGGATTCATATCAAGACCAAATCTTCTTAATAAAACAGGCTTTATATTCTCATCAACGGCAAAGGTAGAAGCTGGATCTTCATACGAAGCGCCTTTATTTATCCACCATTCTACTGTTTTAATCTCATCATACGTTAAAGCATTTTTCGTAGGTGGCATAAATTTGATGTTTTTTTGTGGTAAAGTAATACGCCTAAATAATTCACTTTCCTCCAAATTACCAGGTGCAATTGCTAGACCTCCATCCCCACCAAGTTGTATGGAATCGATATGAGCCATATTAAGGCCACCTCTTTTTACTTCATTGTTGTGACACGCAAAACATTTTACTTGAAATATAGGCTGAATTAAATCCTTATAAACTAAAACCGAATCTGGAGTTCCCAATAGCACTAAGGAATCTTTTTGGTTGGAAACTCCTAATATACCTTGTATCGATTCTGGAGCATATTCGGTTAAGTAGGTCTCCCCATGGGTAAGATTCCCTCCTTTATGACCTTCAATCGAAAGCATTAAAAGTAGCACTATATTAAACCCGTTTTGCAGTAATTTAGAATAAGAATTGGGCTTCTTTTTTAACCACCATCCTACAAAAGCAAATATAACAAGTGCAATTCCTAGCCAGCGATGCGAAAAGAGCATGTCCTCTTCGTATAATCCAGTTTCTCCTAACCACCAACCAGAAAAGGCTGCTGCGGCTGCGCTAACAGCGCCTAATAACCATGCTATTGGAATTAGTTTACTTCTTGTTTCAACTTTTCGAAAATTCTCAAACCATTCTAATAAAATAGCTAAGATTAAAAATCCAATAGGTAAATGAACAAACAATGGATGAAAACGGCCTAAAAATGTTGAAAACTCTAATGCTAACATTCAAACTTATTTTTGGTGTGATTATTAAATTTTATTGATTGAAAACGATTTACAACCTTTACATAGTCTTGTACATAAGATGCTTAAAGGTTTGTGATTTGATACTTGCAAAGTGGATTTTTTAGAGTCAACTTTTGTATAGTTATTTATGTAATTCATAATTATAATTTAAACTACGCTAAAATTTCTTTTACTACATCTCCATGGACATCTGTAAGTCGATATCGTCTTCCTTGAAATTTAAAAGTAAGGCGTTCATGATCCACGCCCAATAAATGCATTAAAGTGGCTTGAAAATCATGCACATGTACTGGACGTTGGGCAACATTATACCCGAAGTCATCAGTTGCACCCAGTGTAAATCCTTTTTTTATTCCAGCACCAGCCATAAATATGGTAAAACATTTTGGGTGATGATCTCTACCGAAATTATCCGGAGTTAATTTACCTTGAGAATAATTAGTTCTTCCAAATTCTCCTCCCCAAACAACCAAAGTATCCTCAAGCATACCTCGTTGTTTTAAGTCCGTAATTAATGCTGCTGTAGCTTGATCGGTTTCTTTGCATTGTACTTTAATTGCATTTGGTAAGTTTCCGTGTTGATCCCAACCTTGGTGATATAATTGAATGAATTTTACATCGCGTTCTGCTAGTCTGCGGGCTAATATACAATTGGCAGCATAGGTACCTGGTTTACGACTATCTTCTCCATACATTTCATATGTTGCATCTGATTCGTCTTTAGTGTCCATAATTTCTGGCACCGAAGTTTGCATTCGAAAAGCCATTTCATATTGCGCCATTCGAGCAAGAATTTCTGGGTCACCTACATCATTATGATTTAGTTGTTCTAATTTTTGTAAATGATCTAATTGTTCACGCCTACTTTTTCCATCAATTCCGGGTGGATTTGTTAAATAAAGAACAGGATCTTTACCTGATCTAAATTGTACCCCTTGATGTTGCGAGGGTAAAAAACCATTACCCCATGCTCTGGAATAAAGAGGTTGACCAAACTTGTCTTTGGTAACTAAGACTACGAATTCTGGTAAATTTTTATTGTCGGTACCCAATCCATAGCTTACCCACGATCCTATTGATGGACGACCAGGTAATTGCGATCCTGTTTGAAAAAATGTTACTGCAGGATCATGATTAATAGCCTCGGTATACATTGATTTTATAAAGCAAAGTTCATCAACTATTTTGGCAGTATGTGGCATTAAATTAGACATCCATGCGCCACTATCTCCATGTTGCTTAAAATCAAATACCGTACCTGCTATTGGCAAGGTTGCTTGACCAGAAGACATACCGGTTAATCGCTGTTCTCCTTGTACACTTTTTGGTAAATCTTGCCCTTGCATTTTATTCAATAAAGGCTTGTAGTCAAAAAGATCCAATTGTGAAGGTGCGCCACTTTGAAATAAATATATTACACGTTTAACTTTTGCCGGGAAATGAGGATTGCCTAAAACACCTCCACCACCAAGCGAACTAACTAAGTCTTGCTTGTTATTCGAAAACAAATCCATTGGGTCTAACATGGAGGCCATGGACAGCGCTCCCATGCCTAAACTTGTCTTCGTTAAAAAGTCGCGTCTTGAATAATTTTTTTTATGATTGTGAGTACACATTTTGTTTTCGAGTATTAACGTTTCATATAAGCTTCATCATGGTTAAGAATTGTATTTGCTACCATGGTCAACGCTGCTGTTTTTTCATTAAGTAGCGAATTGTTTAATTTTTTATTTCCTACAGAAAGCAGTTCTTGCGCTTCTGAAGGATTATTTTTAAATCTTTTACTTTGATTTTCGAATAAATCTTTTAGAATTATTGTCTCTTCAGTTTTTGGCTTACGACTTATTGCTAATCTGAAACCATAAGCAATTTGGTCATCTAAGTTACTGCCTCCTTCAAGTACCATACGTTCAGCTAACATTTTTGAAGCTTCAACAAATTGCGTGTCATTCATGAGTACTAAGGCTTGCAATGGCGTATTTGTATTTTCCCTTTTAACTATGCAAACTTCACGTGAAGGAGCATCAAAGGCTGTCATAGCAGGATGTGGAGAGGTGCGTCGAATAAAAGTATATAATCCTCTTCTGTATAAACTATCTCCTTCAGATTCTTTGTAGTTTAATAATTTGTGTGAGAAACTATTTTTTTCAATCCATAAATTTTTAGGTTGATAGGGCTTTACGCTTTTACCTCCTACATGATTAACCAATAGACCACTTGCCGCTAGAGCATTGTCCCGAATCATTTCAGCAGGTAATCGATAACTATTACTTCTAGCTAGATAAATATTATTCGGATCCTTATCGAGTTGATTTTTAGAGGTTTTAGAAGTCTGTCTATAAGTATTAGACATAACCATGGTTTTTAAAAGTGCTTTTACATTCCAATTATTTTCCACGAAATCTACAGCTAGCCAATCTAATAACTCCGGATGGGTTGGTAGCGCACCCTGTACTCCAAAATCCTGAGGTGTTGAAACTAATCCCTTTCCAAAAATCATTTGCCAATAGCGGTTTACAGTAACTCTTGCTGTTAAGGGATTTTCTTTAGAAAAAATCCATTCTGCAAGACCTAATCTATTTTTGGGCGTATTTTCAGGAAATGCAGGAAGTACTTCCGGAGTGTTCGCATTAACTTCATATATAGGTTGTTCGTAATCACCACGATTGTAAGCATAGGCTTTTCTTTTTTCTGGCATTTCTTCCATAACCATAACTTCCATTACGGGTTGCATTAAATTAAGCCATTCGCCCCTTAAATCTTTTAAATCCTTTTCTATTGCTAATATTTCTGGTGCTTGTTTAGTTGTAATTGTAGCTATTTCTTCTTTATTAGGAGGTATTGCTGAATCTGATGCTAACAATTTAACCTCATAGGGTGTTAGCTCCTTGGAATACACGAAGATATCATCAAGGGCACCTTTAAAAATACCATATTCCCCAGTAAAACTTCGGTAGCTTTTAGCGACTTTTACAGGTCTAGTTTCTACGCCATGCACTGCAGATTGTAAAGTTTTTATGGATTTATATAAATGATTATACGGAATTAAGGTTTCCGTTTTTTCTCCATCTATGTATAATGAAAGTCCTTTTGCATTACCGGAACCGTCATACGTGAAGGCAACATGTTTCCAATTATTAACTGTTATAGAATCTTTAGATTTAATTTGAATATAATTATGAGGTAATGAGTGTATGAGTCTTGCATTTAAGTGATTTAGACTATCTAAATAAAAGTCCCATCCACTCCAATAGTTGTTTTTTTCGCCTGAAGTGCCAATTAGTTGTTGTGTCTTACCCTTTTCTCTTTTGGTTGTTTTTAACCAAAGTGCTGCTGAAAATTTATCATTTAATTCAAAATTCGGAGTGTCTCGAAGGTAGACTTCATCGTACTCCCCTGTAAAAACAAAGGCATTACCTTTTTTTCCTTCTACTACTTTAGGAGTTTTAGATGCTGTTACTTTTTTGTTGTTATCTACAATAAAGCCATTTTTACTTTTACTTATTTTATTAAAAGGGTAGTGGCCTATCATTCCTTGTTCAGTAACATTCGATGGCATTATTGCAATAAATGTATCAAGATCTTGAAGTTCTTTTTTAGTCAATTTTAGTTGACTTTCTTTTTCATTAATAGCTTGTTCAATTGTATTTAAACTCGTTTGTGTTTCCTCGTCTGGTAATGCTAATAATGGGCCATAATTTCCATCATCGCCGGTCATTCCTAATTCTTTTACATTATTAAAAAATGCAGTTAGTTGAAAATAGTCCTTTTGAGAAATTGGGTCGAATTTGTGATCATGACAACGCGCACAAGCAACAGTTAAACCCATCAGCGCTGTACCAACTGTTTCCGCACGATCCCATACATAATTTAAACGAAATTCTTCTTCAATGGCACCGCCTTCGGCCGTCATCGGGTGGTTTCTATTGAAAGCGGTAGCTAATTTTTGATTTTTAGTTGGGTTCGGTAAAAGATCGCCAGCAAGTTGCCACGTAACGAATTCGTTATAAGGTCTGTTCTCCTTAAATGAATTTATTACCCAATCGCGCCAAGGCCACATTAAGCGCCATCCGTCGGCATGTAAACCATGTGAGTCAGCATAGCGCGATAGGTCCATCCAATCAAGAGCAAGTCGTTCTGCTGTCGCATCCGAAGCTAATAAATTATCAACAACCTTTTCATACGCATTAGGATTGTCATCATTTAAAAAAGAGTTCAGTTGCGTAATAGAAGGTGGTAGGCCTGTTAGATCCATTGAAACTCTACGTAATAAACGCTCTTTTTCTGCTTCAGGTGAAGGCTCAAAATCTTTTTGTTCTAATGTTTGATATACAAAATTGTCAATGGTATTGGTAGAAGGCCATTTTTTGTTTTTAAAATGAGGCGTTTCGGCTTTAATAGGTTTAATAAATGCCCAATGTTCTTTCCATTTCGCTCCTTGTTCTATCCATTTAATTATCATGGCTTTTTCATAAGTACTAAGGGATAAGTGCGAATCTTTTGGAGGCATTTGAATTTCTGCATCACTACTTAAAATTCGTTTTACAGATTCACTGTCTTTTGGGTTTCCTGCTACGAAAGCAGAATTTCCACTTTCAAGTTTATTGAACGCTTCTTGTTCTAAATCTAATCGTAAGCCGGCTTTTCTGGTATTATCATCTGGTCCATGGCAGTTGTAGCAACGATCAGATAAAATAGGTTTAATATCAAAATTGAAATCAATAGTTTCGGGAAGTTCTTGGTAGGCTAATGCTACTTCTTTAGGCATATCTAAAGAACATGCGGTGGTCATAACACAAATTAAACCCAATAAAAATTTATAACTATTAATCATTTTAATAAAAAATATTACTACAAAATACGATTTTCTATATTATCGTTTTGTAAAAGTTTCATCATGATTTAGAATCGTATTTGCAACTATTGTTAGCGCTGCTGTCTTCTTTATATTTAGCGTTTTGTCAATATCTTTATTACCAACGGATAATAGTTCTAAAGCAACTTTCGGATTTTCATCGAAACGATTTAATTGTTTTTTAAACAACTCAATTAAAATATTTTTTTCTTTAGCTTTAGGATACCTTGATACTGCTAAACGAAATGCATGAGATATTTGTTCGTCTACAGTTTTTCCACCTTCCTTTTGCATTCGTTCTGCTAATATTTTAGAAGCTTCAACGAATTGCGTGTCGTTCATTAATACCAATGCTTGTAACGGAGTGTTTGTGTTTTCTCGTTTAATAGTGCAAATATCTCTAGAGGGAGCATCGAAGGCAAGCATGGCCGGATGAGGAGAGTTGCGTCTTATGAAAGTATATAGGCCTCTACGATATAAGCTATCCCCTTGTGATTCTTTGTATCTTAATAGTTTATGTGAAAAATTACTTTTTTCTATCCAAAGATTTTTAGGCTGATATGGAAGTACACTTTTACCACCTACGGTTCGCACCAAAAGACCACTAGCAGCAAGGGCATTATCTCGAATCATTTCTGCTGGTAATCGATAGGTGCTACTTCGTGCTAAGTATTCGTTTAATGGATCTTTTTCACGCATTTCTTTTGAGGCGATTGATGATTGTCTGTAAGTATGCGACATCACCATTGTTTTTAATAATGCCTTTAAATTCCAATCAGAATTAACAAAATAATTTGCAAGCCAGTCTAATAATTTTGGATTAGTGGGTAATGCTCCTTGAACACCAAAATCCTCTGGTGTACTTACCAATCCTTCTCCAAATAACATTTGCCAATATCTATTAACCGTGACGCGTGCAGTAAGCGGATTTTCTTTGGCGAAAATCCATTTCGCTAAACCAAGGCGGTTTTTAGGGTAATCTTTAGGAAAGCCTGATAAAACTTCTGGTACTGCAGCATTTACTTTATAAGTTGGTTGTTCGTAATCACCTCTGTCATAGACATAAGTCGGCCTTTTATTTTGCATGTCTTCCATTACCATTATCTCAGGAATTGGGTTCATAAGGGCCAACCAATCATCTCTTAAGGATTTTAATTCTTTTTTTAATTTTTTAATATTCTCTGATTGATCTAACCAATATTCTGTTGCTGGCTTTTCTTCAAATAAATCTTCTGAATTGTCTTTTCTATACATATAGGCAATCTCAATAGGTGAGATTGCTCTGGAGTAGATTCTTATATTATCTATTTTGCCTTGGAAAATACCGTTTTCTCCCGTAGAAAAACTGTAATTTCTGGCAACTTTTACAGAACGTGTGTATAAAGTGTGTTCTTTATCTTTAATTGTCTTTATACTTTTATACAATCTATCGAAAGGTATGTCCACTTCTTGCTCCATACCATCAATAAATAATTTTAAACCTTTTGCTTTACCAGATCCATCATATGTAAAAGCAACATGTTTCCAAACATGTTGCTTTATAGAATCTTTAGTTCGAACATGAATATAATCGTGTGATAACGAACTGACTAGTCTAGCGTTGAGTCTATTAAGGCTATCTAAGTGAAAATCCCACCCACGCCACATGCTATTTTTGCCCCCTACAGTACCAATTAACGTCTGTGTTTTGCCAGCTTTACGTTTTGTAGTATTCATCCATAAACTACCAGAAAATTCATTCGTCCATTCAAAATTTGGAGTATTATCAATATAAACTTCGTCATATTCACCAGTAAATTTAAACGCATTTCCTTTCTTGCCAGAAGTTATAATAGGCTTCTTTTTAATGGTCACTTTATTGTTGTTGTCAACACTGTATCTTCCTTCTTTATTTATTTTTTTGGAAATACCATCCATTGCATAATGACCTATCAAATCTTTTTCTTCAAAGTTGATAGGTAACTTTTTAATATAAGTTTCCAAATCGCTAAGTTCCTTTTTAGTAAGTAATAATTCTTGTTCTTTAGTATATATAGCGTTTTGTAGAATAGAAAGTTGCTTTTTAGTTTCCTTGTTGCTAAGTGGAAGCATAGGACCTGCATTAACATCGTTACCAGAAACACCAATTTCTTTCATGTTATTAAAGAAAGCTGTCAATTGAAAATATTCCTTTTGCGAAATTGGATCAAATTTATGATCGTGACATCTAGCACATGCAACAGTAAGGCCCATAAATGCAGTTCCTACTGTTTCAGCTCTGTCCCAAACATAATTTAGTCGATTTTCTTCATCAATTGCTCCACCTTCACTTGTAATAGGATGATTACGATTAAAGGCTGTGGCTAATATTTGTTCTTGATTGGCATTGGGAAGAAGATCACCACCCAATTGCCAAATTACAAATTGGTTGTAAGGCATATTATTTTTAAAAGCATCAATTACCCAATTACGCCATGGCCACATCATACGTAGGCCATCCGCATGTTTTCCATGTGAATCTGCATAACGTGATAAATCCATCCATTCTAAAGTCATCCGTTCTGCATGGGCATCAGTTTGTAAAAGTCGGTCTACTACTTTTTCATAAGCTTTGGGGCTGTCATTATTTAGGAAATTGTCAAGCTCTTCAATAGTTGGGGGTAGGCCTGTTAGATCTAAGGTCACCCGTCTTAATAATTGTGTCTTATCTGCTTCAGGAGACGGTTTATATTTTTTTTGTTTTAGATTTTGTTGTACAAATAGGTCAATTTCGTTGTGCGTGGGCCAATTATTATCTATGCTTTTGCTTGGTATTTTTACATTAGAAGGTTTTGTAAATGCCCAATGCTCTTTCCATACCGCTCCTTGTTCTATCCATTTAATTATTTTGGCCTTTTCAATGGCACTAAGAGATAGGTGAGAATCTTTTGGTGGCATTTGAATTTCTGCATCTGTACTTAATATACGTTTTACCGATTCACTTTTTTTCGGGTTTCCGGTTACAAAAGAATAATTGCCACTTTCAAGTTTTTTGAAAGCATCTTGTTCTATATCTAGCCTCAAACCTGCTTGTCTAGTGTTATCATCTGGCCCATGGCAGTTGTAGCAGCGATCAGATAATATGGGTTTAATATCAAAATTGAAATCTATAGTTTCCGGAAGTTCTTGATATGCCATTCCTACTTCCATAGGCATTTCTAATGAACAAGCAGTTAGGAGTATCGTAAAAAAACAAACTATTAAATATTGAATCCTCATTATTTTCTTAGTGGAGTATATAAAAATACATTATTTTAAAGGATATACTAATGGATGAAGTTGAATAGACTAAAATTATTTCTATTGTCTAGTAATTGATCAGATTTATTCTTTTTATAGCTGGTTAAATGGTTACGCTGTTAATCATATCTTTTATTTACTTTTACACATCCCAGATATATGACACTAAATATGGGTTATTAGCTCAGTTGGTTTAGAGCGCTGCCTTGACAGGGCAGAGGTCACTGGTTCGAATCCAGTATGACCCACATAGTTTTCCATGATACTGTTTCCTGGACGTTTCGGGGCAGATTGATCCACAAAGTTTTTTTTGTTACTGGTTTCCGCGATACTTCGGAACACTATAAATCAAATAAATTTATATGTTGCTATACCTTAGGTTTTTAAAGGTGATATAGTTGGTGTCTTGTATGGCTCTTAGAAGCACTTTTCTATTTCCAATATGGAGTTTTTTTTATTTTTTTAAAAAAAAGTGACCAATTATGTGACTTCTTTAAAATGTCTGTGTCTTATTAAATAGAACGCATAAGAAAATAGAATACAATGAGTGCTTTTTCACAAATAGATTTATTTACCATGATAGGTTTACTTACTTTTTTAATAGCAATGTGTATGATTTTACCATCTTACTTTATTGTGAATTACAAAGAAAGAATGAAAAAGAAATCAACTTATTTAACAGCAATCGTATCTAAAAAAAAATCTATAAGAAATTAAAAAAATTGTTGGCCTAACTATCTAAACACTAGCCAGGGCCGAACAATATACAGTGAAAACGACATAAACTAATACTAGCACAAGAATTTAGTAATGTAGTGTTCATAGCAATCTGAATTGATGTTCCCCCTAATTCTGATTACAAAGTTCCCTCATTAGTTTTGAGTTTTGGTTGTAATAAAGAGCCTCATTTAATGAGGCTCTTTCAATTTATACCGTTTAATCTTACCTTAGTCTTAATATAAGTGACCTTTTTAGGAAAAAGGTGTCCAATAATGTAGAAGAAGTAACTAAATTAAAATTTGGAAACACCAATTGTCACAGGTAAACTTACCGATGAAGAGCTTGTACGTAATATTGTAAAGGATAATAACACCTTATTGTTTGGTGAACTTTATGATAGATACGCTACAAGAATTTATAACAAATGTTATGGCTTTTCTAAATCACAGAAAGAAGCCGAAGACCTTACGCAAGATGTTTTTTTACAATTGTTTATAAAGTTAGCAAGCTTTAATGGTAAATCGAAATTTTCTAGTTGGGTCTATTCGTTTACGTATAATTTTTGTGTTAACTACGTTAATAGAAATAGGGAACGAAAAATAAGGGATGCATCAGATTCAATTACAGAAAATGATGTAGGAGTTGATGATTCTACGGATGATAGTGGTCTGTATAATATGCAGGCAGAGAAATTGAAACGTGCTTTAGAATTAATTGACCCTGAAGACAAGAAACTACTCTTATTAAAATATCAGGATGATATACCTATAAAAGAACTTACGCAACTCCTAGAAATAGGTGAGAGTGCCGTAAAGATGAGACTTAAACGAGCTAAAGCTCGAATTTTAGAAATATATAAAACATTGGATTAATGGAAGAACAGAAAAACAATCCGTTTGAGGAATTGGAACGTTCAGTACATGAAGTTCCACCGAATATGAAGAGTAAGGTAATGAGTGATATTGCAAATGCAAAATTGGTTATGGATATGGCCGCTCTGTACACATGTAATATTAAATCAGCTATAAATGACTCTGTCAAACCAAATAAATAAAACACTAAAAATTAACAAAATGGAACAAATGAACGATTGGACAAAAATGGCAACTGACTCCCTAATGGGTATTTTAAGAGATATTGCTGCGGCATTACCCAATATTTTTGGAGCAATTGTGGTTTTAGTTTTTGGTTGGCTATTTATAAAAATAACTCGCTTTATTCTTAAGAGAGTATTTAGAATAGCAAAACTTGATACTGTATCGGAAAAAATAAATGATGCTAAACTTTTTGGGGACGGGAAATTCCAAGTTGATATCAGCAAGATTTTACTAGCCTTTGTAAAATGGATACTAACCATGGTATTTATCATAGTAGCTGCCGATATAATGAAGCTAACTGTGATTTCTCAAGAAATAGCTAATCTACTGCGCTATTTACCAATATTGCTAAGCGCTATGGTGATTTTTATGGTAGGTTTATTTGCTGCCAAATTAATTAAAAAGGCATTGTTAGGTGTTTTTGAATCTATGGGATTTAGTGGTGGTAAACTAGTAAGCTCTATTGTATTTTACATCATTGCAATATTTGTAACCATTACGTCTTTGAATCAGGCTGGTATTGACACCTCATTAATTACTAATAATTTTTCGTTAATTATTGGGGCATTTTTACTTGCATTTGCACTCGGTTTTGGTTTGGGGTCTAAAGATGTTGTAACCAATCTTCTAAAAACGTTCTATGCTAGAAAGACTTATGTAGCAGGTGATAAAATTAAAACTAAAGATATAGAAGGAACTATTGAGAAAATCGATGCGATTTTTATTACTATTAAAACCGAAAAAGGAAAAGTAGTTGTACCGGTTAGTGATGTGGTTGATACTAAGGTTGAGGTTAGTTAAAAACTTTATAGGAAATCTAAAACTCTTTCTAAAGCCATACCCCTAGAACCTTTGATCAGTATGCTATTCTTTGAAAAATTAGCTTGATTTAAATACTCTTTTAGTGATTCGAAGTTTTTGAATTTTAGGTTGGTTGTGGTGGTATTTGTGAAATTTTCACCTACTAAAATTACTTTTTCAAATGGCATGGTCTCAGCGAGTTTTGCAATAGTTTGATGTTCTTGTTTTGCTGATTCACCAAGTTCAAACATATCTCCTAAAATAACAATTTTGTTAGGAGTATCCATTACTTTAAAATTGTTTAGTGCGGCTATCATACTGCTCGGATTAGCATTGTATGCATCCAAAATAATTTGATGCCCATTCTTAGTCAGTAACTGCGAACGGTTATTTTCAGGTGCATAAGCGGCTATCGCACTATTAATATCTGACGATGTTACATTAAAATACTTGCCTATAACCACAGCGGCACAACAATTAGTGAAATTATAGCTTCCGATTAATTGCGTTTTAACATTCTCATTTTCAAAACATAATTCAACAAAAGGATTTGCTTCAATTAATTTAATTTTGAAATACTCCTGTTGGTTTTGACTATAACCGTATTTTTTTACGTAACTAGTTAATTTTTGATTTTGAATAGGGTCATCCGCATTTAAGAAAATTGATTTTTTATTTGCTATTAAGTAGGTGTATAACTCACTTTTACCTTTAATAACTCCTTCTTCACCACCAAAACCTTCTAAATGCGCTTTGCCAAAATTTGTGATATAACCAAAATCTGGTAATGCCAAACTGCATAAAAATTCAATTTCTTTTTGATGATTTGCACCCATTTCTACAATGGCAATTTCCGTCTCTGGTTTTATAGATAATAAAGTAAGTGGAACTCCAATATGATTGTTTAAATTTCCAATAGTAGCAATGGTTTTGTATTTTTTAGAAAGAACAGAATTAATCAATTCTTTGGTCGTAGTTTTTCCGTTACTACCCGTTAAGGCAATTATTTTAGCCTTTGATTGTGTGCGATGAAAAGTTGCTAGCTCTTGTAGCGTTTTAAGGACATTATCGACTAGAATTATTTGATTATTTATAACAAATTCAGCTTCATCAACAATGGCCAAACTGGCGCCTTTTTTTAAGGCTTCTAAAGCATATTTATTACCATTAAAATTATCGCCTTTTAAAGCAAAAAAAATACAACCCTCTTTAATTTTACGTGTATCGGTTGAAACAGTATGATTTTCTATAAAAAGTTGATGTATTTGAGCTGTCGTCATTTGTAATAAAAATTGTAGAAATTAATCACTTGTGAAAATTCAAAGCTACGAGTTTTGAGTTAAAATTATTGTATAAAAAAAGCACCCATAATTGGGTGCTTTTCATTAACTCGCTCTTGTAACCTACTCAAAAGCGAAACCAGTCGAAACCCTAAAAACAAATGCGTATAGCATTATGAAATAACTCGCAAGGCAAAACCATGCGAATACCTTTAAATATTGTTTAATAAACAGAGACCCCAAATCTCTGAATGCTTCTAAATAAATCTCTTTAATTAATAGTAAGTTTTTCATCATAAGTATTAAAATTTGGGTTAGAAATTCCTTTTTTTAGTAGTGAAAAATATCATATTAATCACACTACAATATTAGAAAGAAAATTCTTACTTTTTATTTGAATTTTTCGATGAAATGAACAAAATTAACGATTAAATGCACGTGTGCTTGCAATTAGGCTATAAAATCAGCTTTTTGTCGTTTTATTTCCCTTATATACAATAAATGGTTAACCAATTGTTTGTAGGACGTTGAGCCCTGTTTTTAGTAGTTGATTTTTAAATAGTATGTGCGATAATTAGTATAGAAGTTTAAAAATAGTACAAACTATTTTTAAAATTTGTTTAGAATGCAGTGCTCTTATTCGTATAGGTTAGTGCATAGCGCAAACGTGGCTTTCTGTACTAGCAATATGTCTTCTAAGTAAGTTTACTTTCTACTTGATATTGGTAGGATTGTATTTGTTTAGGTTCTAATTGTTCTGAGGTAATTATTAATAATACAATGATTTTGGTATTATGCCCTAGTCTCGATGATTTTAAGCAAAAAAAACCCTGACGATAAATTCGTCAGGGTCAACTTTCTTTTTCAAGCAAATATTATCTTGCCTTCTTACCTCTAGGAGTTTTGTTCTTAGTTTTAGACTTAGAACCTACTCTCGACATTGCACATCTAAATCCGATGTAGTCCGTTGCCATATATTGTGGTAAGTAGCGTCTTTGTGCTGGATCTAACCAGTAAGCTCTATCTCTCCAAGAACCACCTTTAAATACTCTAACTTCATCATTGATTAAAGATGTTCTGTTGTTCGATTTGTCGTATTGTCGAACTAAACTACCTGCTGAGTCACGCTCTACTTTATGTCTTGGTGAGTCATACATTTTTCTGGCGTTCGGATCATCTTCGTCTTCTTCATCACTAAAGCGATCAAAGAAACGAGAAGAACCTGCATCACCATCACGGTAACCTCTGTTGTCACTAGAATCAAAATTTGTTCTTAAGTAAGTTTCTTGTTCATCTACAGGTACCATTTTAATTTCACCTGGTAAATTCACGGCTACAATTTTCCCATTTGGTAACGTATCATATACTATAGAATCTCTTAATACATTTACTTTACCATCTTCACCTATTGCAGATTTCATATAAATATTACCTCTATAGTAATTGAAATCACTTATTTCATCATCAACTATTGGTCGATATACATCAGAAACCCATTCGGCAACATTACCAGCCATATCATATAACCCTAAGTCGTTCGGTTTGTATGATTTAACTTGAGCAGTAATATCAGCACCATCGTCAGACCATCCTGCAATTCCGCCATAATCACCTTTACCTTGCTTAAAGTTAGCTAATTGATCACCTCTACCAACACGATTTCCGTTTCTAGTGTAATCGCCTTCCCAAGGATATTTTTTTCTACCTCTATAATTGTTGTATTCACGTGTACCTTGGTTTGCCTGAGCAGCATATTCCCATTCAGTTTCAGTAGGTAAACGATATTCTGGCATAATAACTCCACTACTACGCTTAGCATAAGTAGCTGTACTATCTTTCTTCTGCTTTCCTTGCAAAGAATCTATTTGACCATTATAAACAGATTCTGGTCTGTTTAAATATGCTTCTGTACTAAAAGTACCTTGAACTTCACCTGAAACAGCTTGGTATTTTGCATCTTTTGCTAGATAACCTTCTTTCTCAAGCATTGCTTCGTTAACACGGTCAGTTCTCCATTCAGCAAATTGTGTCGCCTGAACCCAGTTTACACCTACTACCGGATACTCTGCATAAGCCGGGTGACGTAAATAGTTGTTGGTCATAGTTTCATTAAAACCTAAACGGTTACGCCATACCAATGTATCAGGTAATGCACCTGTATAGATATTCGTGTATTTAGGATTTTCTGGTGGATAAACACTCTTTAAATAATCAAGATACTCCAAGTACATAACATTGGTTACCTCTGTTTCATCCATATAAAACGACTGTACGTGCTGCGATGTTGGTGTGTTATTCCAATCGTGCATAACATCATCTTGTACTTTACCTTTAGTAAACGTACCACCTTCTACAAATACAAGTCCTGGTGCAGTTTCTTGCTCCTTAAAATCTGTATTGAACTGAAAACCGCCTTCTTTGGCATTGATTTTCCATCCGGTTGCTCTTGATACGTTCTTTGAGGAGCCAGAAGACTTATTACAGCTGGTAACTGTAAAACCTCCCGCTATCACGGCACAAGAAAGTACAACTTTGATAAACTGTTTTTTCATAATTACGACTTGAGTTCAAACATTTGAACTACTATTAATGTGTAGTTCGAGAATTGTGTTTTGATTAATTTAAAGGGTCACTTTCGGCTAATTAAACGATGAATTGGACATAATATTTTATGGCGTTAAAAAATAATTGTGTAACTATTATTAGTGTAAAGCCTTACTAATCTAATTCGTCATAAATAATAACGATACAAAACACCATATAGTATGGTTGTTAAGTTTTCTTTTCAATACAGTATTATTAATGTTATTATTTTGTCTTAAAAAATAGAATTTCACTATTTACATAAAATAACTTCGTTTTAGCTAATGAGTTGAGTAATGAAAGGTTAAAATATTTTTATATGCACACAAGATATCAAAGAAATGCTCGTTTACATGTTAACAAGGGGTATCTATAATGCATAAATAGGTATGTTTTTTAATTATTAATTGTTGACCAATTAAATTTACCAATTATAAGATGAAGAAAATATCATTATTAATCATACTAGTTTTTGCTGTAAAATTATCTGCTCAAACTGAACAGCAGCGGGTAATTACCACAGCGGTACCTTTTTTAACAATTGCTGCTGATGCAAGAGCTGCAGGTATGGGAGATATGGGAGTTGCAACTTCTACTGATGCATTTTCACAACAATGGAACCCGGCGAAGTTTGCATTTGCAGAACGGCAAATGGGTATCGGTTTAAGTTATACGCCTTATTTAGAAAGTATTATTACAGATATTTCCTTATTAAATGCTAGTTTTTATAATAAGATAAATGACCGAAGTGCCTTTGCTGTAGGAATACGTTATTTTACACTAGGTGAAATTGAATTGCGACAATTTGCGAATGATCCTGGTTCAACAGTTAAGCCAAATGAATTGGCCTTTGATGGTACGTATTCTTTGAAATTGAGTCCAACTTTTTCTATGGCTGTCGGCGGTCGATATATTCGGTCGAACCTAAAATTACCACAAGATGCTACTGTAGATTCTCAAGCGGGAAGTAGTTTTGGTATCGATGTGGCGGGATATTATTATTCTCGAGAAAAGGCTTATAGTAGTTTTGATGGACGTTGGAGAGCTGGTTTTAATTTATCGAATTTAGGAGGAAAAATTCAATACGACGAAGGTGGGCAAGAGAATTTTCTGCCATCTAATATGAAATTAGGAGTTGGTTTTGATTTTATTTTGGATCAGGATAATGTGATAGGTTTAACCACGGAGTTTAATAAATTATTGGTACCAACACCAAAAGATTTTAATGAAGATGGTGTTATTGATGCATTAGACAATGATGAATACCAACTAATAGGAGCTTTTAGTGGTATATTTAAATCGTTTGGTGATGCACCAGATGGTTTTGGTGAAGAATTAAAAGAAATGACTTGGGCAATTGGAGCTGAATATGTTTATCAGGATGCTTTTATGGTACGTACTGGTTATTTTAATGAAAGTGAAGAAAAAGGTTCACGTAAGTTTTTTACTTTAGGAGCTGGCTTTCGCTTTAAAATGACACAAATAGATTTATCCTATTTATTTGCAACATCGCAAGTAAGAAATCCATTAGAAAATACATTGCGTTTTTCGCTTACCTTTAATTTAGGGCAAGAGTATTTTAACGATTAGATTTAAAAAAATATATAATTGAACCCTGATGGTAGACCGTCGGGGTTACTTATTTTTGAATACTAGCTTATTGATTTATGCAAAAACGAAAATTGGAATTTAACTATACTATGTTTAATGCTTTTGAGGAGCTCTCCTCTGAGCAACAGAAACTAATGCAAAGCGCTATTTCTGCCAGAGAAAATGCCTATGCTCCCTATTCCAAATTTCAAGTTGGGGCGGCTGTACTTCTGAATAACGATGAAATTGTAATTGGTAGTAATCAAGAAAATGCATCCTATCCTGCTGGTGTTTGTGCCGAACGTGTTGCAATGCTTTACGCTGGAGCGAAATATCCTGGTATTAAAATAAATGCAATTGCTATTACAGCTTCTTCAAATAATCATAAAGTTGATACTCCTGTAACTTCATGTGGTATTTGTAGACAATCTATGGCTGAATATGAACAAAAACAGAAAGCACCAATTGAGATTTTAATGATGGGTGAGATTGGACAAGTTATTCATTGTGATTCTGTACTTGATTTAATTCCGTTTGCTTTCGATAGTTCTTTTTTATAGAAGTCCTGGTGAATTATCTCACTAATTCATTTTTAAAGCCTGTTTTTTTCTAAAAATTAATATGTATTTTTGTCTCCCATCCAACTTGTATGGTATGGTAGACTAGCATTTATAAATTTGGAATAAATAGGTGTAAATGGATAAAATTACAAAGGAAACATACCTTAAATGGTATGAAGATATGTTGTTCTGGAGAAAGTTCGAGGACAAACTTGCAGCAGTATACATTCAACAAAAAGTTCGAGGGTTCTTGCATTTGTATAATGGACAAGAAGCTGTATTGGCTGGTTCACTTCATGCAATGGATTTAACAAAAGATCGAATGATTACTGCATATAGAAATCACGTACAACCAATTGGTATGGGCGTGGATCCTAAACGTGTGATGGCTGAGCTTTACGGTAAAGTAACAGGTACATCACAAGGTATGGGAGGTTCTATGCATATATTCTCTAAAGAACACCGGTTCCATGGAGGACATGGAATAGTAGGTGGACAAATTCCTTTGGGTGCTGGTATGGCTTTCGGTGATAAATATTTCAAACGTGATAATGTTACACTTTGTTATATGGGTGATGGAGCTGTAAGACAAGGGTCTTTACATGAAACTTTTAACTTGGCTATGCTGTGGCAATTACCAGTTGTTTTTATATGTGAAAATAATGGTTATGCTATGGGTACTTCAGTAGCAAGAACATCACATTCAACAGAAATATGGAAGTTAGGATTAGGGTATGAAATGCCTTGTGGTCCTGTAGATGGTATGGATCCAGTAGCTGTAGCTCAAGAAGTTAGTAAGGCTGTTGAAAGAGCTCGTAGCGGCGGTGGACCAACTTTCTTAGAAATGAAGACTTATCGTTACCGTGGTCATTCTATGTCTGATGCTCAGCATTATAGAACTAAAGATGAAGTTGAAGAGTATAAAAAAATAGATCCAATTTCACAGGTGTTAGAAGTAATCAATACAGAAGGTTACGCTACCGAAGAAGAAATTAAAGGAATAGATAAGCGTGTGAAAGATTTGGTTAAAGAATGTGAAAAATTCGCAGAAGAATCTGAATATCCACCTATAAATCAATTGTACGATATGGTTTATGAGCAAGATGATTTTCCATTTGTACAACATAAATAAAATAGAATGGCAGTAGTAATAAATATGCCCCGGCTTAGCGATACCATGGAAGAAGGTACGGTTGCCAAATGGTTGAAAAAAGTAGGTGATAAAATTGAAGAAGGTGATATTCTTGCCGAAATAGAAACTGATAAAGCTACCATGGAGTTTGAGTCTTTTAATGAAGGAACACTCTTGCATATTGGTATTGAAGAAGGTGATGGTGCTCCTGTAGATACTCTTTTAGCAATTATTGGTGATGAAGGTGAAGATATTTCTGGCCTTTTAAATGGTTCAGCAGAAAGTGAAGCAACGGAAGAAGCTGAAGCTCCTAAAGCTGAAGAACCTACACCTGCGGCTACATCAAGCGAAGTTACTGAAATACCTGAAGGTGTTGAAATTATAAAGATGCCTCGTTTGAGTGATACTATGGAAGAAGGTACTGTTGCTTCCTGGTTGAAAAAAGTTGGTGATGAAGTTGAGGAAGGCGATATTCTTGCTGAAATTGAAACTGATAAAGCTACTATGGAATTTGAATCATTCTATAATGGTACGCTTTTACATATAGGCATACAAGAAGGCGAATCTGCACCTGTTGATGATGTTCTAGCGGTTATTGGACCAAAAGGTACTGATGTTGAAGCAGTTTTAAGTTCTGGAGGTGCTCCTGCACAAAGTGATTCTTCTGAAACAAAAACTGAAACTGCAACCGAAGAGACTTCAAGTTCAACTGAAGCACAAGCGGTTGCAACTAATGACGGAAAGCGAATTTTTGCTTCACCATTGGCGAAAAAGATTGCTGCTGATAAGGGAATTGATTTAAGTACTGTTAGTGGTAGTGGCGACAATGGCCGTATTGTTAAAAAAGATGTTGAAAATTATAAACCTTCACAAAAAAGTACTGCTCCTGCTGCAGCATCTGCAGATGTTTCAGCTTCTAGTGCTGTAGCTGCAACTCCTGTGAACTTACCTGTTGGTCAGGAAAGTACGGAAGAAGTGAAGAATTCGCAAATGCGTAAAACTATTGCGAAACGTTTAAGTGAATCTAAATTTACTGCTCCGCATTACTATTTAACTATCGAAGTTGATATGGATAATGCATGGGCTTCTCGTGTACAAATAAACGATTTGCCAGATATTAAAGTGTCATTTAATGATATGGTGGTAAAAGCTTGTGCTATGGCTTTAAAAAAGCACCCGCAAGTAAATACAACTTGGAATGGTGATACAACAAAATACAATCACCATGTAAATGTAGGTGTGGCCGTAGCTGTTGATGATGGCTTGGTTGTTCCTGTACTTAAGTTTACCGATCAAATGACACTTACGCAAATAGGTGCGGCAGTTAAGGATTTGGCTGGAAGAGCACGAGTTAAAAAATTAACTCCTGCTGAAATGGATGGAAGTACTTTTACAGTTTCGAATTTAGGAATGTTTGGTATTGTTGAATTTACTTCTATTATCAACCAACCTAATTCTGCTATATTATCTGTTGGTGCTATTGTTGAAAAACCTGTAGTTCGTAAAGGTGAAATAGTTGTTGGTAAAACAATGAAAGTTACATTGGCATGTGATCACAGAACTGTTGATGGAGCAACTGGATCACAATTCTTGTTGACGTTAAAAGCGTTCTTGGAAAATCCAGTTACTATGTTGGCGTAATCAATATGCCAATACATTTTTAATTTAGTAGAGCAATACCATGATGAAAAGATTATTCGTAGTATGCATTGCGATAATTATTTCAGCATGTGGTGCCACCAAATTAAAGCAAACAGATTCTACTACTATTCAATCATCTTCAGATGCATTGGAATTAAGTGTTACTGAAAACGATGCTAAAAAGTTAATCGATAAAAGTGCACAATCTCAAAATACATTAATAACTAATCTTTCAACATTCTCTAATCCAGAGAATGTTGAAAAGATTATTTCTTTTTTAGCATCCGATGATTTAAAAGGTCGTGAAGCTGGCACGGAAGGTATTGCTAAAGCAGCCAATCTTATTGAATATACCTTTAAGGAAAATGGGATAGCTCCTTATTTTGATAGTTATCGCGATACTATTTCAAATTTTGTTGGAACAGCATATAATGTTGTTGGTTATTTGGAAGGAAATGACGCCAAATTAAAGAAGGAATTTGTTGTCATTGGTGCACACTATGATCATATAGGTACTGCTACTCTCGTTGGTACAGATTCCATTGCTAATGGAGCCAACGATAATGCTTCGGGGACAGCTACGGTTTTAGAACTTGCGCGTTATTTTGGTGCCAATAAACAGAATAAAAGAAGTATAATCTTTGCACTTTTTACTGCTGAGGAAAAGGGGTTATTAGGGTCTAAACATTTGGCTGAAAAACTGAAAGCTGAAAATATTGATTTGTATACTATGCTTAATTTTGAAATGGTTGGTGTGCCACTGCAAAATAAAGATTACTTTATGTTTTTAACGGGTTTTCACGAGTCTAATATGGCAGAAATAGCGAATACATATGCCAAAGAAAAATTGGTAGGTTATTTGCCTTCTGCAGCTCAAATGAATTTGTTTAAGCGTTCTGATAATTACCCATTTCATTTAGCGTTTAATGTACCTTCACATACTTTTTGCACTTTTGATTTTACAAATTTTGAGCATTATCATAAAGTTGGAGATGAAACGGAAATCATAAATTTTATTCATATGGCGGAAGTTGTTAATCGCTCCATTACTGCGGTAGCAGGAATTGTAAATGCGCCAATTAAAGAAATTAATTACAACTAATGGCGAACATTATAATTACTGGAACGAGCAGAGGTATTGGCTTTGAGTTGGCTCGTCTTTTTGCAGACGATGGTCATCAAGTATTAGCTTTGTCTAGAAACGTAACTGCTATAGAAAGTTTAAAGCACAAGAACATAAATTCTTTCCCTTTTGATTTATCGAATACAGCGGATTTAAAAAAATTGGAAGACTTTCTTAATTCTGAATGGTCTGTAATAGATGTACTAATTAATAATGCAGGGCGATTACTAAACAAGCCATTTTTAGAATTAACTTCACAAGAATTTGAAGATGTCTACAAAGTAAATGTTTATGGTGTTGCCGATGTAACAAGATTGGCTATTCCTAAAATGTCTAAAGAAGGACATGTAGTGACTATTAGTTCAATGGGTGGAGTACAGGGTAGTATGAAATTCCCTGGACTATCGGCGTATAGCTCTAGTAAGGCTGCAGTAATTACCTTGACTGAATTATGGGCGGAAGAATTTAAAGAAACTGGACCATCTTTTAATGTGTTAGCCTTAGGGGCTGTTCAGACCGAAATGCTAGAAGAAGCTTTTCCAGGTTATCAAGCGCCAACTACTGCTCTGGAAATGGCAACTTATATTAAAGATTTTGCATTAACTGGTAACAAGCTCTACAATGGTAAATTACTGCAAGTAAGTAACAGCACTCCATAGATTACCAAAAATTGATGGTTTCAAGGGAACATAACCAAAATATAATTTTGGGAATTGAAATGCTGTGTCCTTAACTTTTAAATTACTTTTTGCTTTCTATTGGGCATGTATTTAGCCCGAAAATTGTATATAAAGGGCAGAAACTTATTACACTAGTAAAGATGAAGATTACTGATGCTAATAATAAGACAAGGCCTAATGTTCCAGTAATTATATTAGTGAAATAGAGTACTCCTATTATTGCGGCTAGAATTATTCTAACTATTCTATCTGTTTTACCCATGTTTTTTTTCATCATGTTTAAATTTAAATTAAGAATTGATTTTTTCAATGATAAAAACAATGCCATAAAGCATACCAACACATAGTATACAAACTGCCAGAAGTTTTAGAATTTTAATTTTCATCATCGATGTTTATGATGCCAATTTCAGTATAAGTAATTTCCTGTGCAGTGACCTAGGTCACATATCGTCTAATAGTACAATTCCATCATTATTTTGTATAAGTGCTCCTCCCTGTTCCAGTTTTTTAATAACTCTACTAATTACTTCTCTTGCCGTGCCTAAATCATTAGCAATTTGGCCATGGGTGAGCTTCAGCGTAGAATTATTGGTTAAAATGGACTTTTGTTTTAAATAATCTAGAAGTCGCTTATCCATTTTATCAATTAATATATGTTGAATAGTGTCTAGAAGCTCAGAGTACCTTAGATCATATTGGGCATAGAATAATTAATTTAAATCGGGAAATTCTTTAGGCCAATTCGGTAGTTTATTAGTTGGTATTAATAGTATTTTTGAATCTTCTTCCGTAGAGGCACATACCTTACTTGGCATATTCTTAAGTGCTGCTGAAAAAGACATTACACAGCTCTGTTTCGGTTCTAGATAGTACAGTAATAATTCTTTTTCTTTAAATTTTGAAAATACTTTAACCAAACCATTTATTACTATGGGTAGCACTTTCACATATTGTTCTTCTTTTAGTATTTGCGTGTTTTTTGGAAAGTCTTGTATGGAAGAATGTTTAAGAATTTCATCGATTAATTCCTTGCTAAAAAAAGAAAGTTGTTCTCTAATTGTTTCCATACAATAGAATTTTAAATAAGAATGTAATATGCTTAATTTTCAGCTAAATAATGGAAAATAAGACGATAGATGTTAATATTTCCTGTAATTAATTACCAATCATATGAAGAGCTAGTTGCTGTTAGCTTCTGAATTGAGGGTAGGGGTTGGGTCATTTTCTTTTATACGTTGTCTACAAAACCTTTCTATTTTTAATAAATTTTCTACCCCAGAAATATGCAATATTTCAGGAATAAATTTATCGGGGCCATTCTTTTTTGATCTCATTTTACCTCTACGCATTTCTAATGAAATGTTTTTTTTGTTTATGTTTAATTCTGTATTCCCT
Source organism: Aurantibacter sp. (assembly GCF_039941195.1). Lineage (GTDB taxonomy): Bacteria > Bacteroidota > Bacteroidia > Flavobacteriales > Flavobacteriaceae > Aurantibacter_A. The sequence continues at coordinate 66,897 of NZ_JBDVFA010000027.1, forward strand.
GTAAATTGCTCCCAGTCAAAATATTTAATAGTCCCATTACGATAGTTTATTAAACGTGTTTCCGTTCCTACAAAAAAACCTCCTTTTTTAGTAAGCATAATTATTCCCCAAACAAGCATTCCTAAGCCAATTGCCATAAAAAGCAATAATAACAATGAAGGTACAATCATTGGTTCTAAGTTGTCTAAACTAGCTGTAGTAGGAATATCATTGGACTCAAAGTGAACTTCTTCTCCTTTAAATAATGGACTAAAAAATGCATAAGCACCAATTGATGGTAATGCCAACCAAAAAAGTGCAAATAGAATTATGCCATAAGAGAGTGCTTTAGGTTGATTTCTTTTTGCATAAACCGCAAAGTCTAATTCCTCATTCCCTATAATAGTTTGTAAATCTTTTGGAAGTTGCGATTTATTCATAGGGTTAATTCTATTGTGTTATTGAAAAACATGTCGTATTAAAACGAAGTCAAACTTTCTTTTAGTATTGAAAACTTACATGACGCAACGATTAAATATTTCGTTTAGCTCTTTTTCTGGGTCATTAGTTAAACCAGGATGGGTTTGAGAGCTTTGTATTATAGTACTTCTACAGGCCGTAAGCCATCGATATCTGTCTGGTAATTCTAATTTACCTATTGGACCACCAGAAGGATTTCCATCACAAATTAATTTCCAAGCATTTAAATACTCATTTAATAATTCTAATTCAATATCAGGGGAAAAGGCCTTTAACTTAGTTGGATTAATATGGAATTTAATATCTAGAAATTTTTTGCGTTTGGAAAAAAGAATTACGCCAACATTAAAAAATTCTTCGCGTTCTACTTTGGGGACAACCCTAATTATTGCATATTCAAACGTGTGTTTATCTTGCATCTTCTGCTTCTTTAACTAGTAACGTTATCATATCGAATTTGGCATTAATAAATGCTATGTACGCCTCCCTTATTTCAGTTGTGCTTAAATCATCGGCTTCATCAATTAGCCAATCTTCAGGAATGTTCGCTATTATTTCAACTATCTTATCCGTAGTTATTAATTGTTGTATTTCTGATGCAGCTTCTTCTAATTTACTCGCTTGAGGTAATAGTACATGATCTTTTATAAAAGGAAAAGTTCTGTTAAGATGGTTTTTCCATTCTTTCCAATTGTGATGAAAATAAAAACTTGCCCCGTTATCGATAACCCATAATTCGTTATTCCATTGTAGCAAGTTTGTGTTTTTGGCGGTACGATCTATATTACTGATAAGACTATCTAAAACTACTATTTTAGAAGCGGTAATAGCATCAACCTTCGATACTAAAGGGTCAAAAGTTATGGATCCCGATAAATAATGTAAGCCAAGATTTAATCCAACACTAAATTTCAATAAATCTTGAATCTCCTCATCTGGCTCCGTTTTACTGAAAGAATCATCAAGGTTCATAAAAACTAGTTCCGGTACTTTTAAACCCATTGCTCGAGCAAGTTCACCGCCAATAAATTCAGCTATTAAAGCTTTTTTACCTTGCCCAGCTCCTCTAAATTTTAAAACATATAAAAATCCATCATCAGCTTTTACTATAGCCGGGAGCGAACCTCCTTCTCTAAGCGGACTTATATATTGTACTACTGATACAGTGCGAATTTCAATTTTATTCATAAAGACTATGGATAGAAACTTATTACTCGTATTTCTGTGTATAAAAGTAAATCTATTTTGTGAGATAGTTTTAAAGGTTTTAAATCAGGTAAAATGCAGTAAAAGCTTGTTTTTTTTTTCGTTTAAAAATTGAATTATTAAAAGTGATCCTAACCTAAAATTGTTGAAAACATGAGCTAAAATTATTAAGAATCTATAATTTTAAAATAACATTTTAACTTAATTAGTATATTTTTACCCCTGTAAATCAAATGATTGTAAAATTATCATACAGACAGGTCTGTTGTTTATAGTTGTGTTATCTTATTAATATGAGTAAACTAAAAGTTAAAGAGAAAATCCTGACTGCTGCGTCGGAGTTGTTTTATTTTGATGGGTATAATCAGACAGGAGTTAATAAGATTTTAGAAAAGGCTCAGGTTTCAAAAGATAGTATGTATAGGCATTTTGGTTCTAAAGAAGCAATTGCAGTAGCTTACTTAGAGAAAAAGCAGAAAACATTGATGATAGATCTGAATGAGAAACTATCTAGCCATAAATCTGGACCTGAAAAAGTGTTGGGTTTGTTCGATTATTTGATTGAATGGCTTGGTGAAGTTGATTACAGGGGATGCGGATTTCAAAATATTATTACAGACATACCCAATGACCAAGACGCTATTAAAGAGGCAGTTCGTAATTCTAAAAATGAAGTCCATGAGTTTGTTTACAAGCAACTTAAAAATTCAACTCAAATGAAAGTCACAGCCAAAGAATCCAGTGAGGAAGTTATGGTACTTATTGAAGGTGCCTTAATATTATCTCAAATTCAAAAAGATACCTGGCCAATTGTTGCGGCTAAAAAGGCCTGTGTGAAAGTTTTGGAAAAATAACTACTTGTAGTAAGTAAAAAAGCTACAATAGTAATCTATAGAATTTTTGAATTGCCTTTATTCTACCGTTGGTGCAGTACTTGGACCAACTGTTGCATCCTTAAACCAAACTTCTGCGTAACAGCCATTTGCGTATTGTTTAGCAATATCACCACCGTAAGTTTCGGATCCAGTGCTCCACACTATATTGTCTTCTGGTTTTTTGCCATTTGTTTGATTATAAGCGCCTTGTTTAAAATACTGTATTTCACCAGCATATGCTGTATCTATTTCTGTGCCATCGCGGCCTATAGAGGCATATAGGTTCCAAATTTGTTCAGGAATATCTGCTTTGGTTGCGAAATCTGATTTTAATAGGTTTTTCGTGAATTTTACTGTCTCATGTCCTTCACTAGTAAAAGTAAGATACATTATTCCTTTATGTACATTTACTTCATAACTGAATTCTTCTCCAATTTCAATTCCATCTTCTGGTTCTTCTGGGTAGGAAGTTGGACTTTTTCCAACAACAGACATGTCATAGCCCCAAACTGCAGATGAATAATCCCATCTTTTTGAATTATCACCTGCTGTATTAATTTCATAATTCCAAAATACGGAACCCTTCTTATGGCCAGGGAATTTTTTATAAAAGATTTTCAAGGGTTCATTTTCGTTTCCTTCGTCACTATGTATTTGACCAACAACCACAGAATATGAAGCTGCAACTCTTGCATCGGCCGAGGTAGAAACATGCATTACTTTTAGCGTTCCAGTTAACTTTCCACCAACTTCAGGTATCCAATGTTCTTTTTGTCCCAGTTCTGTTCTGGTATTACTTGAAGTACGTGATGTAATACCAGAATTAGGTGTTTTATAAACTACCCAATCTGTTTTACCATCAGTATCGACATAAAAGAAATCATCTTTTTTATATTTTACTAGTTTATCTGTTTTAGTGCCGTCACCTAAAAGAATTTTCCATTGTTCCATAAACGAAATAACATCGCTAGGATACTTCGTTGCAAGAGTGTCGTTTTCTATGGACTTTTCAGTTGATTTTTTTTCTGTATTAAAACAACTACTTAGTGTTAGCGAAAGACCAACTAATACTAAAGTAGCTACTAGGATTGGACGATATTTAATGGTCATTTTGAGGTGTTTATGTTTATAATTAGCTGCAATGTAAACATTCTATACTAGATGATTTTATATCTAAAAAAAAATCATCGTATAAAAATGTTACTTTCTATACGATGATTACTATAAAGATATTAGTTTTTATGCGATTGCCTTGTTGTAGTATTTTTTGCGTAGCCAGAATGATACGCGCACTAATAAAATTAAGGCAGGTACCTCAACCAAGGGCCCAATTACCCCTGCAAATGCTTGTCCCGAATTTAGACCAAATACGGCAATTGCCACAGCAATAGCCAATTCAAAATTGTTTCCTGCTGCCGTAAAAGCTACGGCTGCTGTTTTATCATATGCTGCTCCCATGGCTTTGGTAAAGAAAAAGCCAATAATAAACATGAGACTGAAATAGATGAGTAAAGGAACAGCAATAATTAATACATCCATAGGTATTTCCACTATTAATTCTCCTTTCAGTGAGAACATAACAACAATTGTAAATAATAATGCGATTAATGTTAATGGTGAAATCGTTGGAATGAATTTTTTAGTATACCATTCTTCTCCTTTAAGTTTTACTAAAATTAATCGACTTAGAATGCCTAGTAAGAATGGAATTCCTAAATAGATTGCTACACTTTCTGCAATTGTTCCTATTGATATATCTACGATAGCTCCTTCAAACCCAAAGTAGGGAGGAAGTACTGTTATAAATAACCATGCATAAAAACTGTAGGCAAATACTTGAAAAATACTATTTAAGGCAACTAATCCTGCTCCGTATTCACTGCTTCCTTCTGCTAGGTCGTTCCATACCAATACCATGGCAATGCAACGTGCTAGGCCTATTAAAATTAACCCAACCATATATTCGGGATAATCGCGTAAAAAAGTAATTGCCAAAATAAACATTAGAACGGGACCAATAACCCAATTTAGTAACAGAGAAATTGAAAGTATTTTAGTGTTTTTGAAAACTTTAGGTAAGAGCGCATAGTTAACTTTTGCTAAGGGAGGATACATCATTACTATTAATCCAATAGCGATAGGAATGTTAGTGCTACCACTACTAAACGAATTTATTAGATTTGGAATCGTTGGAATAAAGTAACCAAGTACTACACCAATAGCCATGGCTACAAAAATCCATAGGGTGAGGTTTTTATCCAGAAAACTGAGTTTTTTTATTGCCATTTTATAAACTAATTTGAGAGAAAACGAAGAATAATTCAGTTGCAATTTGAATGCTTCGCTCATTATATTTTTCTGCTTGCTGTGGAGTATTGTCAAATGCTTTAGGATCTTCAAAAGTGATTGGAATTCGCTTTTCTGCTCCCGCAATAAAAGGACAACCACCATCAGCTTGCGAGCAAGTCATTATAGCGGCAAATTCGGATTTTGGATTAAATTCGTCATCTAGTTTTTTAGAGAATCCGATAATGGGATGTTCGTTTTCAGCATATTTAATACTGTAAATTGGATTTTGATCTTCCGATATTTTCCTAATCCGAAAACCTGAATTTTGCAATGTTTCTGCAGCCATTGGAAAAAGAGCTGTTGCCTCCGTTCCACCAGAGTAGCATGTTACATTGTTCACTTTAAAATGATTTGCCATGGTTTGTGCCCAAACTTGTGATAAGTGACTTCTTCGCGAATTGTGCGTACATATAAAGTTGATTCTTATTTCCTTATTTTTACTTGCTTTAGATTGAATAAAATCTATTAATGGTTTTAATACAGCTTTGCGTTCTACTGAAATATTTTCAGGCTTTAATTCCTGAATTAATGCTGATATTCCAGTGAATAAGCTTGATTCTGTTCTAGTCATTTTTATAATATTCTAAAGATTAATTAGCAACAACCGCCACCAGGAGTACAACTTGTTTCATTACTTAAATCAGCAAATTTTAATTTTGGCTTTTCAGCTGGTACACCGCACTGATCTTTAGCTAAGCAATCTGTTTGTTTTGTAGTTAAGAGAAAATGAGTACCATCAAAATCAAGGCCGAATTTTCCAATAGTATCTTCTTGGTATTCTACTTCAATTTCTAAATCTGTTATTCCTAAAACTTTTTCTGAAAGTTCAATAATATGAACTAATTTTTCTGGATGTAAGCGATGATCATAATCATTTGCATTCCACAGTTGAAAGTTTACCACTTCTTCATTTCTTACGGTACCGCCACAATCAATAAAATGTTTTGTGATTTTACCAACTTCGGTTACATGAAAATGGTTAGGTACTAATTCTCCGTTTGGTAATTGAAATGAAATTGTGTCTAATTGACTTAGTTTGCTTTTTATTTCTGATAATTTCATAATTGTATTTGTTTATTGCGATTATGCGATTAATGTTGTAAAATTTTTTTTAACAGCAATTGGATTTGTTAGAAATATCCTGATTTAAAAATTCAGACATGGTTTCTTTCATTGCTCTCCAATTCTTTGTGTCGATACAGTAACAAACACTTGTACCTTCAACATTGCCTTTTATAAGGCCTAAATTTTTCAACTCTTTTAAATGTTGTGATATTGTGGGTTGGGCAAGTCCTATTTCATTCACCAAATCACCACAAACACAATTATCTAGTTTAAATAAGTGTTGCAAAATAGCAACACGTGCCGGATGCCCAAATACTTTTGCAAACAAGGATATCTTGTTTTGCTGGTCTGTAAACATTTCAGTTTTTGCTAAACCCATATTAGTTTAATATGTTCATTGCAATATTACGATTAATATAACCAAGTACCAAATTTATTTATTGTGATAATGAAATAATTAAATGAAAAGCATTTAAAATATGGTCGTTTACAACCTTAACATTTCAAGGGTTTGCAGTTCTTTTATTTAACCAGCAAGGTTTTTAATCCATTTTCAAGTTCGTAAACAGATTTAACTTCTATAGGGCTTAAGGCTTTATCAAAAACTGAAAGTTCATCCATTAAGCCAACATAACTAAGACCTAACATAATTTTTGCATTTTTCACTTCCCAAGTAAAGGGGTCATTAACATCTTTTACAGATCCTTGTAACTGACCGTCAAGATATAATTTAACAACAGATTTATTCGTGTTTATTTCTGAATAGGCAATAACAATATGCGTCCATTTTTCACTTTTAAATGGGGGGTTGTGAACCGTAACTGTTCGTTGTTGAACTTTAGTATCATCATTTTTATTTTCAGGATTCCATACATCTAAATCTCCTAAAACACCTAATCTAAATGTTCTAGGGGAGTCTTTCGTGAAATCTACCCATAATGCAGCATCATTATATCTTACATCTGTAATATTAATTGGGTCGCAAAAACCGGGTTCTAAATCTTTTGCAGGGTCTAGTTGTAGCCAAAAGGAAACTGTGCCACTCCATGAATTAGGACTATATCCTACATTCTTCGTTGCCTTATAAAATATGGCCGATGTGTTTTTCTTTTTAAAATGTAATGCATCTCCTGTAAGCCCTTTTCCTTTAGCCAAAACTACATCTGGATTGTGAAGGCCTGGTTTTGCAGAAGCTGATTTTTCGTAGTTTTCGGCAGTGTAAATTTGTGCGTCACCAACAGCTATATTAGCGTTGGTATTTCCGTCAAACGAGCTATAAAATAGCACGTGATCTATTAATTTTTCATCTTGAGAAAACAAAATACTTGTTGCGAAAAAAAATAGGAATCCAACTTTTAATGACGACATGTTTTTTTAAATTTTTAGCTTGGTCGGATATTATTTAAAAGCTTACAAAGGTTCATTTCTTTTTTAGTGTTTGGAACTATAGTTAATCAGAAAGGTTAAAATCTGTTTATAATGTATATTTAAGTGAAATCTGTTCGTTGTAAATAATAGTTCAATTTGGTTATTAATCTTGATATGCTCCTGATGAATAGGTTAATTCATAACTGTGAGTGTATATTTCAAATACAATTCCGAAAGGGTCCTCTACATAAACCATTTTGTAAGGCTTTTCATTTGGATAATATTCTCGAATAGGCATGCGCTGCTTTCCTCCGTTTTCAACTATTTTGTTTGTTAGATTTTTAATATCTGGATCTTGTACGCAAAAATGAAAAAGTCCCGTATTGAATGGATTAAATTCTGGCTTCTCTTTTATACCATGTGGAAAAGAAAATAGTTCAATACCAATACCATCTGATGTAGACATATGAGCAATTTCAAAATACTCCCACGCTTCTCCAAAAACATCAATACACATTTGCCCAATAGCGGTATCGCTCTCTTTATAGACTTTTGATGGTTTCATTATTACGTACCAACCCATAACTTTTTCATAGAAACTAACAGCTTTATGTATATCTGGTACTGTAATTCCAATATGTGAAAATGATCTGGGGTAATTTTCAGTATTTCTCATAAAATTTTATTTAAAATTCAAAATTATTCTAATTTAGCTATATGGGCAATAACTAACCAAAAAGTAGTATAGTTACCTAAAGGAGTAAAATATTGATTAATAATTATTTATATTTTAAATTTTGATTAAAAATAATAGTTGTCCGTTAAATTATACAATGAGTTTAATAGGTACAAAGTGGAAGCCGTTAATTTTGTTTCATTTATTGGAAGGTGCTATGCGCTCTGGAATGTTGCAGAAAAAGATTCCTGGTATTTCAAATAAAATGTTCACTCAAACCGTACGAGAGCTTGAAAAAGATGGTCTCTTAACTAGAAAAGTTTTTCCAGTAGTACCACCTAAGGTAGAGTACAGTTTAAGTTCTAGAGGAAAATCGTTGGAGGTAGTTTTGCGGAGTTTAGATCAATGGGGTTTAGAAGATTTTCAAAGGTAATACTATTAGAGAAGTGTTGTCCATATTTAATTTTACCTTTTCAATAACTAAACTATACTTGTTTTTCAGACAAGTTATTTAATACTTGAATAGCAGTACTTCTATCTTTTTTATGAACAAAAATATGGTCGTGATAATATCCTGCAATCACATTACAGCTAATATTGTTTTTAGTTAATTCAGCAGAAAATAAAGCCGTTAAGCCTACGGCATCTAATGATGAATGAATAGTAAGTGTAATCCATGACGCTATAAAGTCGTAACTTAAATTTAGTTGGTCTGCTTTACTTTTTTCAATGATTACGGTTGTTCCTTCCTTTTCTTTGAATTCGCAAATAGTATCTTTTCTATTAACTATAGCTATATCCTCTAACGTAGTAAAAACATATTCTCCATCATTTAACTGTGGAGTCATATTTTTTATTAATTCAGAAAGATTTATTTCTCCAGCCATTTGGTTTAATAAATTGTTCCAAAATGTTTCATCTAAATGCCAGTATACTATTTAAATATTTAATGGAATAGTGAATTTGAATTTACTTCCTTCACCTACAATACTCTCGGCCCAAATGGTACCTTTTAATTTATTAACAAACTCTTTACATAGTACTAAACCAAATCCAAAACCTTTTTCTCTTGCTGTTCCCATAGTTGTGTTATTTGATGCAATTTCAAATAGCGAATCAATTTTTTCTTGATTCATTCCAACTCCATTATCAGAAACAGAAACTTCAATTAAATCGTCTTTTGAAATTACACCGACTGCTATTTCACCATCTATGCGTGTAAATTTTATAGCGTTCGAAATTAAATTTCTAAGAACAGTTTTTAGAATATTTTCATCCGTATGTAATTCAGTGTTTATTAAATTATTACTATACAGTTTAATGTTCTTTGCTTTTGCTATAGATTTTTGATGTGCAATAGTGTCGAGAATAACATCAGCTATTGAAAAATTTGTTGGCCTAACCAGTAACTCCCCAGTTTGTGAACGCGCCCAATGTAAAAGATTGTCCAATAAAACCAGCGTTTTATTTGCTGTAGTATTTATTAACGAAATTATTTCTTCAGCCTCTTTTCTGTCCGGATCATTCAAGTCAATCATGTTTGAAAGCGCTTTTACATTGCTAATCGGCCCTCGCAAATCATGCGCTATTATTGAAAATAATTTATCTTTTGTAGCATTAAGTTTTCGAAAATTGGCTTCGCTTTCAGCTAATGCCATTTCCGCCTTTTTACGTTCTGTAATATCTCGTATTACTCCAACTAAAGACTTCTCGCCATTAGCATTGATATATCGCGACTTTCTTGTAGAAATAATACGCGTATCTTTTCCTTCCAACGTTAGCGTCTCTTCATTTATGTTTTCAATGCCATCGGCTAGCACCTGATTGTCAATTTTTAAAAAACTTTCCCGTTCGTTAGCAGGTACATTTTCAGCAAGGGTTTTACCAATTATTTCGTTTCTTGGTAAATTAAACATTTTGGAAAAAGCATTATTAACCATTACTAACTCGCTTTTGTCATTTTTTACAAAAACGGAATCACCCATAGTGTTTAGAAGTGTTTGAGTATATTTTTCACTTTCCTCTACCTCATCTTTTACGGTTTGTAACTCTAATTCTTCTTCTTTAGTTAATGAAGTATGTGATAGTAGAAACTCATTTTGCTTTTTTAATTTTGCAATCTGATTTATTAGTCCCTGGCGTGATTGTTTAAACTTCATTTTATAAAGTTCGGATAATCAGGGGAATAAATGAGTAAATTTATAATTGGGGCTTTATTTTTATGAATTTTTTATTTTTTTTCTTAATAAGTTGAATATTATTTAATAATTCGTAGCAAATATTAAATTTAATGGTTATAAAGGCTAATAGGATTACAAATTTTGTAGGCGTATTCCCTTGGTGTACTGGTTTAAAATGATAGACAATTGAAAAATCGATGTCCTATCAATAGTTTATTAAGGCCTAATGGAGTCTTTCTTTTTAATTAGAAAGTGTGTATTATTATGGGTTTGTAGACCATAAGGCGGCACTCTTAAGCATTGCTCTTCGCGGTAGTTTTAAACCTGCTACTATTAATTCTGCAAAATCTTCTGGTTGCAAAACACTGTCTTGTGAGTCCTTTTTAGCAAAACCCAAATCAATGGTCATATCAGATTCTATTGTGCTAGGTGTTAAGGTATTTACCCTAATATTATTTTTTCGTACTTCTTTCATTAGGGATTCTGACATTCCAATAACAGCAAATTTTGAGGCTGAATATGCTGATACATTTGCATTTCCGGTTAAGCCAGCAGTAGAGGATACATTAATTATATCACCTGAATTTTGGCGCAACAGATATGGTAAAACTTCTTTAGTTACATAGTACATACCCATTACATTGGTTTGTATAATTTCAGTCCATTGGCTAACCTCCATTTCATTAAAAGAACCAACAGCAGCAATACCTGCATTATTAACTAAAATGTCTATAGACCCAAAAGTTTCAACAATAGTTTTTATGCTCTTTTGTACCTCTTCATAGTTGCCTACATCAAAAACAGCATAAATTGCCAACACTCCAAACGCTTGTAATTCTGAAACAGTTTCCTTTAGAACTTTTTCGTTCCTACCAGTAATGGCGACGGCTATGCCTTCTTTAGCAAATGCTAATGCCGTTGCTTTTCCTAATCCTCTACCGCCACCAGTTATAATTGCTTTTTTATTTTTTAATGGGCTCATTTGTTTTAATTTTTAATTGGTTGTGGTCCAATAATCCATAACAAATACATCTGCTATTATCGGACCTACTTTGCTTACTAGGTCTAAGTGTGCTTTATGGAAAAGGTAAATTTCCCTACCGTGTTCGTCATCAAAAGTTAAGGTAAAGGTATGTGTAAAGTCTTTACTAGCACCTTCTTCGCTATCATTTATTCCCCATTCAATATAAGTTATTTCAGGGATTTCATTTTTTAGGTTAACAAAGGCTTCTTCTGCTTCTTTAATTTGTTGTTTTGTAGCATCGGCTTTGTATCTTAAATTGACAATGTGCCGAAGTACTTTTCCATTTCGATTAATTTTAGGGGAAACTTCATAGGATACAATCTTTTTTAAATCAAACTGATTGGAACCTGCTATTAAAAAGTTCTTTTCATCAATTTTATGAGATTTTAATCCGTAGTAAATAGAATATCCTGTTTCTAAATAGCTTGTAGGTTTCAGCATGCCTTCTTTGTTAATATTTAGTAGCTGTATGCTGGCGTGGTCTCGTGTGCCAACTGCTAAAACAGCTTGCGTGTCGCTTGCAGATACTACTTCTATTCGCGTTTGACCAGCGAGTTTGGTGTCATCATTATCTTTTAAAACAAAGTGTGGAATCAATGCTCCTTTCTTATTCACTTTAAATACACTTACACCGTCACCATGATATGTGAAGTTTTTTCTTTTTATGAAATTGGTAGTAGGGTCATAATATTTATGATGGCGGTGGCCAACAATTACATAGTTTGTGTCACCAAAAGTTACTCCGGTAACGGGATAAGCTCCTGTTAAATAACTATCCGTATCATTATCACTTATATTATTAATGTTTTTGAACTTTCCATTATCATAAACCCTAAAACTACTAACACCATTATCTTGAAATCCGCCTGTGTATAAAAATGTTTTACCATTTATTTTTGTAGTATACATGCCTATGATTCCATCAGTATGTATATTGTCATCATCCTTCATAGATTGTACATGAGTTAACTTTCCATCGCTCTGTATTTTAAAACAACTTAAACCTGGAGTCTCTTCTAAACCTCCCACAAATAAATAGGAGGAGTTTTTCATATGAATTACTTGTAAGGTAATTGCGGTGCCAAGATGGGTTGTATCGGTGTCTTCTACTAAAGAAACCCGTTCAAGACTGCCGGTATTTAAAATCTTGAAAGTTTCAATTACGTTACCATATTTATTAGCTACAAAGAGAAAATCTGTACCATTAATGTTGTCAGCAACCATACCTCTGGCGGGTCCTTTTTGCATGTGTAATTCATGATTGCTAATGGGTGTAAGAATACCATCTTTGTCCAAACTATATGCATCAATATTTCCTACGCCTCCAGCATAAACATAATGAGCGCCATTTTTTTCATAGCTAGTAACCGAAACTGTATTATCTCCAGATATGTTCTTAAAACCTTTTCTGTACAGCATTAAATCATCCGAAACTTGAGCCATACAAATACCAGATAGAAAGAAAATAAATGTTAGAAGATTAGCTTTTATCCTGTTCATGTTCTTAAGATTTTATAATTGATTCTGCTCCAACAATGGCAATTGCGCGGTCTTGTTCTATGGTTCCACCGCTAACACCAATTGCACCTATAATCTTACCCTCTTTATTTTTGATAGGAACTCCACCGGGAAAAGTAATTAGACCGTTGTTGGAATGCTCAATATTATAAATAATACCTCCCGGTTGGGTTAGTTCGCCCAATTCCCCAGTATCCATATTAAAATATCGCGCTGTTTTGGCTTTTTTGATAGCAACATCAATGCTTCCTAAATACGATTCATCCATCCGTATAAATGCCTTAAGATTGGCTCCAGCATCTACTACGGCAATGTTTACTAAAACATTTGTGGTTTCTGCGTTTTTCTTGGCGGCTAAAAGTGCGGTAAATGCTTCATTGTGCGTTATGTCATTGGTTAATTGGGCATTTGCAGTATAAGCCATTAACATTAGTGTAAGTAACGCAAGCCTATTTTTTATCTGTGCTTGTAATTCCATAAATCTCTTTTATAGTTTGATATTGCAAAAATTATAAACTACATCGAGAAAATAGTTGAACAAGTTCAACTTCAATACATTTTTAGGATAGCTTTTTTATTTTACTCAAAAACTCGTGTGTAATACCTAAGTAGCTCGATGTTTGTCGGTCTGTGAGTTTGGAAGCAATTTCCGGGTAGTTTGTAATAAAGTGAACATAACGTTCTTTTGCAGTTAAACTATGATTTCTTATAATTCTACGCTGCCATGCAACAATAGATTTTTGAAACATAATTCGAAACAGTTTTTCGGCATTCGGAATTGTATTGTATAAGCTTAACTTATTTTTTTGAGTAATTATAAGAACCTCACTATCTTCCAAAGCCTGCATGTTTAATTCTGATGGTTTGTGGTTCATAAAACTATCAATGTCCATTAACCACCAATCTTTAGCTGCAAAATATAGTGTGTTTTCATTGCCTTTTTTATCAATAGTAAAAATCCTAAAACAGCCTTTTGTAACAAAGCCCTCAAATTTACAGATTTGCCCTTGTTCTAATAAAAATTCCTTTTTTGAAATAGCCTTGGTATGGAAGAATTTGCAGAATTCTTCTTGTTCACTTTTAGAGAATTTGGCGTTTTTATTTATATGTTTTAATAGTAACTCGTGAATCATTACTTACTTTGTGCTAAAGATGGTAAAAATATATCCTGCATAATAGCAAATGGAACTTTGTCTTCTTGCGAATTGTAGACACTTCCCGTAAAAACAGCTACCAATTCTAGTTCTGGGAAAATCATAATATATTGACCGCCATTTCCAGTGGCTACTTTTGAAATGATATGGTTATTCTTTACTTTAAAAGGGATATTCCACCAAAAATAACCATAATCAATACCCGTTATTTTAGTTTTTGGGGTAGTGGCTTCCTCAACCCAATTTTCCGAAATAATCTGATTGCCTTTCCAACTTCCTTTGTTCAGTATTAATTGACCAATTTTTGCCATGTCTCGCGAAGTCATATACAACCGTTTACCAGAAGAAATAATTTTTTTGTTGGTCGTATGCCCCCAATTGATATTGGTGATTTGTAAAGGGTTAAACAAATACTTTTGGGCGAATTCAGCTATAGTAATTCCGGAAGCCTGACTAATTATTTCGGCAATTAAAATGGCACCCATGGAACAATAATTTGATACAGATCCTGGTTCATTAATTACCGGTAAGTCTAGCGTATATTGCAGCCAATCTTTTTTCTTGTACACCTTATCTTCTTGTCCTTTTGAGCTTTTGTTCCAATCGTTGCAATCGAGTCCGCTGGACATTGTCAATAGTTGCTTAATTGTGATTTCAGATTTTCTGTTATCTAAATTTTTAAGTGGAGTAGGACTTTTTAAATATTTAAAAATGGGGTCGTTTACATTTTCAATAAACCCTTTGTCTATTGCAATGCCCATTAGAATTGATCGTATACTTTTTGTTGTAGAACGAAGATCATGTGGTAGGTTCGTTGCTGCTCCGTTAAAATACTCTTCAATAATTAGCTCCCCATTTTTAATTAATAAAACGCTGTGGAGTTTGTTGTCTTTATTTAGGGCTTTATTAAATAAAGTATGAATTAATGTAGTATCAACGTGTTTTGCTAATAAGCTGTTGGTCTTCCATCCATCGTTAAGGTCGCTAGGTTGCGAATAACTATACTTTTCTTGGCCGTAACAAAATGCGTTAGTTATAAGCGCTATAACTATAGAAATAGTGAGGTTTTTCATGGTATAGAATAACGGCTGAATTATGATTTGTTGTCATATATTTTATGAAGAATAATTTAGCCGATTCTAAAGATAGCCAATTGCACTCTTTTCCATAGCGATATTTAACACGCTTTTAATTGATATACGTAATATTACGCTGCTATTATTCTTGTTTCAAAAACCTTAGTGGAAGTATACGTCTGGCAATGCTATCTATACAAAACTAATACCGTGATTTGCGCAAATTTCAGCTACCTTTTCAAAATCTGGTGGACCGGCAGGTAGTTCAGCTAACTCACCAAACATAACTTCAATTCCAGATGGAAAAGCAGAGCACATCATTTGGGCATTTTCGGTTCCAACCACTGTCCAAGCATGTGGTATGTTCTTAGGAGCAAATGCCATATCTCCTGCTTTTAAAACTGTTGCTATCCCGTCGACCATAATTTCAACCTGACCCTTAATAACTCGGAATATTTCGTCTTCCTTTGTATGAATGTGTGGTGGAATACCAACTCCGGGTTCAACATTAGAAACCCATTCTAATATTTGATTGTCCGTGTCTGACCCTACAAGTTTGTGCGTTTGTATGTCGCCAATTACATTTAAAACATTGCCTTCAGCATTGGTGATTATTTTTGGGTCATTGGTGCTAACAATTTCAGTGTTTTCATTAGATGATTGACATTTTGCTAACGTTGGAAATAGTGTTATGCCTATTCCTAATCCCGATGTTTTGATAAATTGTTTTCTATCCATGATTAAATTTTACTGCAATTTAAATGGATAACGGTCGGGCTACAATGTGAAAAACTCGGTAAAAACTGCGATAATAGAAGTTTTTAGTTTTTACGTAATGCTGAAGGCGTATAACCTGTATGGGTTTTGAAAAAGTAACTGAAATAATCTGGAGTTGAAAATCCTAAATCAAAACTTATTTCTTTTATGGTTTTGTCTGAAAATTTTAAATCATGGCGCGACCGCATAAGTAATTGCTCAATAATAATACTTTTAGAACCTACGTAAAGGACTTCTTGAACACATTCGTTTAAGTATTTAGGTGTAATGTTCAATAAATTGGCATACTCAGCTACTTCATGATATTCCGTTACATGTTGGTCCACTAACTTTTTAAACTTGTAGACCATATTCGATTTAGAATTATTTTTCGAAGCGATAGATTTAATATTGCATTGTCCGTCGCAGTACACAAAAAATGTATTCAATAAAGATAATATTGCTTCCTCTTTATGATTTAGCTCCGACCCTATAAGTTCGTCAATCATCTCAAGAATAGCTTGCGTTCTTTTTTCAATACCCGGACTTAATTTAAATAAGGGGATTTCGCCTGAATTGAATAGTCGTACTTTGTTAATATGAAGATTACTTAAAATAGGATTATTTAAAACTTCGTTAGTCAAGTGTAGAACATAACCCGATGAGAAGTTCGATTTTTCCCTATGAATGTTCCAATGGTACTTAGAATCAAGAAAAAAAATAGAATTTGATACATTTTCGTAAAATTCATTATCTATTTCAATGCTACTTACCTGATCTTTTATCCAGCAAACAGCAAAATCATCATTGCTAACCTTAGTAGTTTTTTCGTTTACTATTTGTGTTATGTTAATAGAATTTATATTCATCCATGCTAACTTTTAATTACGGGGGGACGAAATAGAAAATTATAATCTGTATTGGAATTTAAATTTAGCACATATCAGCCTATTATTAAAGGAAAAAGAAAAATGAACTTAAACGACTTTAATGTGT
Organism: Aurantibacter sp.; assembly: GCF_039941195.1. Classification (GTDB taxonomy): domain Bacteria; phylum Bacteroidota; class Bacteroidia; order Flavobacteriales; family Flavobacteriaceae; genus Aurantibacter_A. The sequence goes on from NZ_JBDVFA010000027.1 coordinate 83,599, forward strand.
AGCCATAGTATCACTCCAAGGTATTCTGTTTTCAAGTTGTTTTTGAATAGCTTCTGCAGATTTAAGAGCTCTTGTATTACGTGCAACATTTCCAGACATATCAATGGAATCCGTTTTGAGATTGCCAAGCATTTCAGTTAATAAGTTGTATTCCTTAATATCGTTTTTACGTTCATCGTTCCAATTATTAATCTGAAGTACAATTTCACCAATAGCGTATTACAAATACTTTCCAGGTTTTCCTTCCGAAAGTAAGTTTTGCCTAATTTTTCTAAAGAATTTTATCATTGGTTAGTGGTTAGTGGTTAATCTAATGAAGCACAACGCAGCGCTATGGGCAATTCGTCATTTTTTATGGAAGAATAGTAAAAGCCAACTTAATAGCACCAAGTAATTATTTTTATTCGGTATAGCACTAGTACTTTTAACTAAAACACTTACTCTTTTTTTTCGAAACGCTTTCTTAAATTTTCTCCATATTCAATAAAAGCGCCATCGAAAAATTGTTTGTTTGGACTTTTTAACAACGCCCCAAAACCTGGTGATAGGATCATTCCATTTACCAATGACTTTCTGGATTCCCAATTTTTTTTACTTAACATTTTGTTTTCGTTCTGCAAAAATAAATTCTCAACATGCCGAATTTCCGCAGCAAATAAGTGAAAACCATGATTATGTTCATCTTCCGATAAGGCATCTGGATTCTCTCTAAAAGTTGAAATTATTCTTGATGATTCTTGGGTAGCACCTAAACTTAAAAGTATATTAATATCTAAAGCAGCAATCTCATGAAACGTCGATGCTTGTGTAGCTTTTGTATTGGCCTTAATTTGTAATCCTACAAAAACCAGCGAAATAACGACAGCTATAGCAGATATGATTTCAGCAATTAAAGCGTATTCTTCAAGTATTTCTTTCATAATTATCCTGTATTTAGTTATTTAAATTTCTTTAAATGTTCATTTTGTCGCGTTTAGTTAGTGGAATCGGAACATTTTCATCTTTTAAAACAAATATTAATCAGAAAAACTACCGACGGAATTTACCAATTAAAAACTAGCCAAGGCCATTAAATATACAGGGCTTAACTTTAATTTCTTCTAATTCGTTTCAAATTTATTTAAGTGAGCTACCATTCCATTTTTCATAATAAATAAAGATGTAATTTCATTTAAACTATCTCTTACAAACTCTCCTTTAAGGTAAATATCAGTCTGACCAAATATCTTATCTGTTGTTTCAAAATAGAAATAATCCATATCTTCAAGATCTCCATTCGTTACGCCTACTAAACCATTGTCTTTTATCTGAATTTTATAGTTTAAATCTGGAATTGGACCATTGTACCCCTCGAACTTTACAACTTTAAAATCACCCACATATTCATGTAGTTGTGCTGTGGTTAGATGCACTAAATTATGTGGTATAAAATCGGGAAGCGTTTCATCACTTTCAATAAGGGCATTAATTTGTTTGTATGCATTAATTGCATTTTCTCTAAATAGTGTAACATTATATGCCAAGTGTACCCAGCCAGCATTTTGGTATAGATATACATCATTTTTATAATAAGGGTCATTCAGGAAAAAATTAATCATCTCATCTTCTAATTGAGGCCGATCTAATCTGTAATACCAATCTTTACTTTTGGCTAACTCGTCCCTCACTCTATCTGTAATAAAGTCCATTCGATTATCGAACTTGTCTATTTCGTATTTGTTATAAATATATATCTCGTGTAATGGCTCAATAACTGCTTTCAGTTTTTTTGGTACATTATCAATATTTTCTATGAGGTTAGTATATCCATTAGCATGAATTTTCATATGAAAAGCGTTCATAATAGCATATCTTAAAGCATTTCGATTTTCATTTTTATAATCATCAAAGGTTAGTTTATCTGTTTGTATTAAGTTGATGATTGAATCTTTTGTTTTATAATAGGCAATTAGTTCGTCCGATTTTTGAATATCCAGTCCTAAATCATTTTGTATTTCTTTTAAAATAGAAACAATTTTATTTTCGGTTTTTCGCTGTTCGTTTTTATTATTTATTTGAAGCGCGATAAGAATACCAATAATAACAAGCACAATTTCTCCAATTGCATAAAGTAGGTATTTGCTGAACTTATTTTCTGAGAGTAGTCGTTGTCTTATGTGTCTAAAGAACTTAATCATGTTTAAGGGTTTTAAATCTTCCGCAAGCGGCTAACGCTACCAAATGTCTTACGGATATTCGATTTTGCTTTGCAAAATCATGTTTTGATACGCTAAAGAATTTTATCATTTGGTGAGTGGTTTGGTTATAGCGGTGCTCAACGGTTTTGCTATAATTTTGTTGTGGAATGGACCTGAGTACTTGCCACTTAAAAATTAGATTATTTAATGTTAATTGTTTTGCTTTAATTAGATGGAAACAATAAATCATAGCTGGGGTCGTACGTTCGTTATTTTTTCATTTCTTTATTAATAAGAATTTTAATTTCTTCCATATCAGATAGAATTTTCTTAAATCTTATAAGGCTTCCTTTTTCCGATTCAATCTTCATAAATTGATGCCTTTCTACCATAATAAGAAGCTCGATTAAGTTTTTTTCATCAAATACATATTCCAATAGTTTGGGTTGATTTTGTATGTTTTTAAATGCAAATTCTACGCTCCCATATCTGTTAGCAGCCGTTGAACCCGCTTTAGCAGCTTCATCATTATTGTATTTAGAAAAGTTTTCTGTTTCTTCTTTATATTTATCTAAACGGATTAATTGTTCTCTAATGGTTGGTGGTATTAATTTGATGTCACCCGTAATTTGTAATGTATGTATGGTGTTAGATTTGAATTGAACATTAAATAATCGCCAATCTAAATTGTTAGCTTGAGAAATTATTTGGAATATTGGCAAGTTTGGTTGATTATAAATTTCTTTGTAGGCTTTAAATTTTACCATATTAGAATCTATGGCTAAAGATGTATTCTCTATATATGTTTTGTCGTTCTTAAAATCTTGTAATAATTGTTTATAATAAACCTGCCTTACATTTTCAGTTTTCCGTTCATCATTGAGGTTGTTTAATTGTAGGGCTATTAAAATACCAATAACAACAAGCACAATTTCGCCAATTGCATATTTAAAATATTCTCCAATCTTTCTCTCTGAAAGTAGATTTTTCCTTTTTCGTCTGAAGAATTTAATCATTTGGTTAATAGTTGGTTATAATGAAGTATATAGCTGACTAGTAAGCGATTTTGAAGCAATCCTTTAATACTGGGCAAAACTGTTTTATCAGCGGTATTTTGACTATACATGCTATACTACTTATTTTCTCAGTATTTCATTGAGATATATTGAACGATATTTTTCTGGATATTCAACCTGTACACCGGGCGTTCCATTTTCAAATAAAAACCATTTTTTAGTGGGCGCAATAATTGAATCAAAATACATCTTTGCTACAGACGTTTCAGTAAAATGGTCATTGTCTCCATGCAGTATGTAAACGGGCACTTTCAATTCGGGAATATCACGCATTAGATTCATATCGATAGTAGTAGGTTGTAAAATCTTAGCAGCAGGATAGTAAGTTTCCGGACTATTGATCATATCTGTAAATTTTTCGCTAAACGTTAACCCATTATCTAAAAACATACTTTTAATAAAATTAAAATCGGTATCTAATTTTATCGGTGCATACTTCATTACAATCTGCCGTTCTATTTCAAAGGCTTCGAATACTGTATTTTTTGAGTTTTCAACATAAGGCGGTTTTCCAATTTGTTTTAATTGATTGATTGCAATGGTGTCATTGTGCTTTTGAGATTCAGACATGGCAAATTCATAAGATAATTCTTCTGAAAGTGATAGATTCGCCATCAGCCCACTACCAATATAGGCGTGATATAATTCTGGCTGCTTTTGAACCATATATGCTGCTACCGCTGTTCCCCATGATAAACCTTCGATGTAAATCTTATCTTTTTTGAAAGTCTGTTTTAAGTGATTCGATAGTTCTAAACCATCATTTACAATTTGTTTTAAGGTAATGGACGAATCAGGAATGCTGTCATTATAGGCTAGTCCGGAGCCTCTTTGATCCCAATAACAAACCGTAAATAAATCTTCTAAATCAATTCCTGATAGTTTATAAATTACAGGTAAAATGGGTGCCCCTGGTCCGCCGTGAACTATTAACAACACAGGGTTGTTTTTGTCTTTTCCTCGAATAGTAATTCGTTGGGGTACTCCATTTATGGTCATATCCTCGTGCATAGCAATACTATTCGGAAGCACATTACCCTTCTCATCTAAAAAAGGTTCTTCTTCTCCAAAACTATTGATTCTGATGATTATTAATACAACGAATACAAACCCAATAAGTGCTCCTAATAAAATCAGAAACCACTTACCTATTTTCTTTAAAATTGTCATTAATCCTTACTTAGTTGGTTGGCTTTTTTTAGTACGGTCAACAAGGACTATATTTATCTATTACCACTATTTTGCAATAGCAATGCATAGCGTACTTCGTACGTATAGCTGTTTTGTTACTAAAATGTAGGGGGAATGTGCATTATAAATGCAATTGCAATATAAAACTATTTTTTGGAGAATTTAACAGTAGGTGTAATTGACTTTTGTGTGTTTTTTTTTATGCAAAAGCAAGCTATCTTTATTTGATTTTGAAACGCCTCCCGAGGCTTCGGAATATAAATGTTGGCGGACTTTTAAAATACGCGCAAGCTTTTAATTAAGTACAATTTATCTTATTTGGTTATATCCATTGCAGTACCTACATTATTTCGCTAGTTCTTGCTCAATCTCCGTAAGTATGGTTTCTATTTCCGTTTTTATACGACCAAAAAACAGCGGTCCATTTGTAGCCTTAGCTAACAATTGATAACCCAATAGGTAATTTTCAAATTCAACAGATTCGAACATCTGCTTGTTATCTAGCTTTTCGGAAATCGACACGTGCTCAAAATCCATAAATCCTATATCCATCACTATTTTTCGTATACTTCCCTTTTCATAAAGAATAGTACGTAATTTTTTATCTGTGAATTCTACATCATTTAATTGATTGTTTATAAAATCCAATGAACTATCAAAATAGGCCAAGTTTTGTCGTAAATTTTTATTTAAAATGATATTAAGTTTACCTGAACTAATGATGTCATTTAAAACTCCTGTTGCCGGAGTATAGTTGATTTCACTGCCGACAATAGGGG
>NZ_JBDVFA010000028.1:0-50311 GCF_039941195.1 Aurantibacter sp.
GGTCTTGTAACTCCTGGGATTACCTATACTATTAGAGCTACTGGTGCTAACGATTGTTTTGTAGATATCACACAAGTTATCCTTCAACCAGAAATCATTGACAATGTTAATGCTACTGTGGTGGAATTTGCTTGTACTAACGGTAATAACTCCAACAACGCTACCATTACTATAGATGAATCTGCCATTACTGGCGGTTCCAATAACTATACACGTTACGAGTTTATTAACACCACAACTGCAACAACAGTGCAAGATGGTTCAAACCCTGTTTATATTGAAACGAATTATGACGGTGGTAACTATACCATTAATGCATATGATGACATGGGTTGTTTAGGGAGTACTACTGCTGTGATATTACCTTATGTAGAAATTACAAATGCAACCATTACCACAACTGCAGATGTTACTTGTAACCCTGGAGACGATTCTGAAATTCAAGTAGATGTTACTATAACTCCAGCAACTGCAACGCCTAATTTAGAATATGAAGCTAATGGTACCGACAATGCTTATACAGCTACGAACGGTACTGGATTATTCACTGGACTTGGAATTGGTAGCTATATTATTCGTGTTACTAATTTAGATACTAATTGTTATATAGAAACGACCCACACTATAGCTGATCCAAATATTATGGATGTCGTTATCACCAAGTTAACTGATGAAGAATGTCTTAACAATGGTGTTGATGATGGAAGTTTTAGTGTTACCATAAACGATTATGCTGGTACTTATTCGTATCAAGTATTTGACCTAGATGACAATGCTATTGCTGGATTCTCTGGAACTGGTAATACTGGAACACCTTTAATTATTTCAAATTTAATAGGTGGTGGGTATTATGTTCAAATTACCCAAACTGCAGCTCCTTTCTGTGTACAAAATTCTAATGCCATTACTATCTTGGCCCCAGATGCTCCAATTACTGCTACTGTAAATCAAGAAACTAGTGTAAGCTGTTCAAATGATCAAGGTAGTTTGTTAGTAGATCCTGAAGGTGGTGAAGGTCCATATACTATTGTTTTAACTAATACTACTACATCGGATAGTTATACTGAAACAAATGTAGAAGCATTTATTTTTACTGCATTAGCAGCTGGAGATTACACAATTGAAATTTCAGATGATTTCTCATGTATTTATACTGATGTTATTACTTTAATACGACCTGACCCAATAGTTGCAACTATCGCTGCTACAGCCTTAGCATGTTATGATGATAACAATGCTAGTGTAACCGCTACAGTAGGAGCTAGAAATGTTACCCCTATTTACTCATATCAATTAAATACATATGATGATTTATCTGGAACAAATACGCCAATAACTTCTGTTGCTCAAGGAAGCAATATATTTCCAAATCTTGCTGCTGGCTTCTACAGCATAACAGTGACTGATGATGTGGGATGTACTGTGGAAACTACTATTGTAGAAATTGAAAATCCAGTAGAAGTAACAGCACAATTAATTCGTACAAGCCCATTAACTTGTACTACTGGGGTAGAATTTGAACTTTCTGCAACAGGTGGTAGTGGAACATATGAATACAGTGAAGATAATATTACATTCTTCCCAATGACTGGTAATTCTATCAACCTTCCACAAGCTGGTGTATTAGCTGCAGGCACTTATAGTTATTTCGTAAGAGATGCTATAAATACTTGTGAAGCCATACGTTCTAATGAAATTACTGAAGACGAAATTGACCCACTTGTGTTAACTATAGATACTACGTCGGCAAATATTAACTGTTTTGGTGAATCTACTGCAGTTATCTATGCTGATGCAGAAGGTGGATTAGGTAATTATTTATACGAACTTTATGAAAACAGTGTTGATGCAAGCAATCTAATTGAAGGTCCACAAGCTTTAGGTGAGTTTACTGGATTATCTGCTGGTACTTACTGGGTAAATGTAACTAGTGAAGACTGTACAACTGCTCCTCAAGAAGTTATTATTACAGAACCAACGGTACTAACTTATACTGAAGAAGTGCTTAATGTTTCTTGTTTTGGTGAAAATGATGCAAGTATAACCGTTACACTTTCAGGTGGATCAGGTGGTTATCAGTATTCGATTTCGCCAAATTTAAATCAGTTTGACGATGAAAATGTTTTCGATGAACTTGAACCTGGTGATTATACAATTATCGCCCAAGATCAAAATGGTTGTTTTATAGAATTAGAATACACCCTAACAGAGCCTGTAATTCTTGAAATGACTGGGACAACCTTACCCGAAATATGTGTTGGTAACGAAGACGGTTCTGCAAACGTAGTAATTACTGGAGGTACTGCTCCATATAGTACAAGCTTTGGTGATAATAACAACTTTATTCAAGATCAATTTGATTTTACTAATCTAGCGTCAGGTAGTTATATTGTTTATGTACGAGATGCTATGGGTTGTGAAACCAATATCGTAATAACTGTTGACCAAGGCGTTAATTTAAATGCTACAGTAGAACCTGTTTATGAATGTTCGGGTGATGTTCCAAACAATTATGTAAACGTAACCTTAGAAGATGAAACAGTTTTAGGTGATGTGCTTTATGCACTTGACTCTATGGATGCGAATGATATGCAGTTAAATCCAGATTTCAGGGACATATCTCCAGGTACTCATTATATAGCAATTTCACATGCCAATGGTTGTATCGTTACAGTTGATTTTGAAATTACTGCATTTGATCCTTTAACATTGACATTAGAACAAAATAATATCAATGAAATTACCGCAATAGCCGAAGGTGGTTTACCAAACTACACTTATATTTTTGATGGAAAGGATAACGGAGATGACAATACTTTCTACGTTAATAGAACTGATACTTACGTAGTTAGTGTAATTGATGAAAATGGATGTGAAGTTATTGCCAACGTATTTATAGAGTTTATAGACATTGAACTACCGAATTTCTTTACCCCAGATGGCGATGGTTTAAATGATAGATGGATGCCTCAAAATATTGAACAGTATCCTGAAATACTAATTAAAATTTATGATCGTTATGGTAGAGTGGTTGAAGACAATGTCATTGATCGCAACGGATGGGATGGTAAATACAACCAGTCTGAATTACCTTCAGGCGACTATTGGTACGTAATTCAACTCAACGGAGAAACAGACGACCGAGAATTTGTTGGACATTTCACCCTTTACAGATAACACAGACTTAACCTAATATTATGCGCACCAAATTACTAACCTTAATTACAGTCTTCTTAGCCGTTTGTGGACTAAGCGGACAAGAGTTAACATTACCGCAGCTATCGCAATATTTAGCTGATAACCCTTTTGTTATGTCACCATCATACGCTGGTATTGGTGATCACGTAAAAATTCGTATTAACGGACTTACACAATGGGTCGGCATAAAAGACGCACCTGATACACAATCATTAGCAGCAGATATGCGTGTTGGAGAAAAATCTGGTTTAGGCATGATACTATATAATGATAGTAATGGCGAAACAAAACAACAAGGAGCGCGTGTTTCATTTGCACATCATTTAACATTAGATCGTTATGATGATGAATTTTTATCCTTTGGCTTATCATATAATTATAATCAATTTCGAATAGATATTGAAAATTTTGATGCCTTAGACCCAAGTGTTACTGATGATAGAGCAACTACAAATCATAATTTTGATGTGGGAGCATTATATAGAAAAGATAAATTCTATTTTAGTTTAAATGCTTCAAATATTATTAATAAAAATCTAGCAAACTTCAACCCTGTATATGAGCCAAATACATTGAGAAACTATTATGCTTATACTGGTTATAGATATACAAAAAATAAAAATAGTCGTTTAGAAATAGAGCCTTCTTTATTCTTTCAATATTTTGAAAGTGATGGACGTTCGGTAACAGATTTAAATGTTAAATTTCGTTGGTACGACTTTGAAGACTACTATTATGCAGGTGTTACCTACCGTTTCTTAAATGATCAGATTGGAGATCCTTTATATGTGGCACCAATTATAGGTTTAAAAAAGAGTAACTTCTACTTTGGTTATTCGTACCAAATAATACTTAACGAAATACTTGGATATAGTACAGGTACACATGTTATTACTTTAGGTATTGACTTATTCCAAGGACTTAGTAATTGTAGGTGTACATACTAATAATTTTCTCATAAATAAATTACTAGTCTAATTTGCACTTATTATCTATTCTGATAAGATTCAATTAAATTTGCATTCATATAATTTATAATGGGCAAAGTAATAGTAAGCAACATTCGTGTATTTGCACATCATGGTTGTTTAAACGAAGAAAGTATAGTTGGAAGTGAATACACCGTTGATGTACATGTAGATACAGATTTAACCAAACCTTCAATTACAGATGATTTATCCGATACCGTAGACTACGTTCAAATAAATCATATAGTTAAAATTGAAATGCAAACTGCCTCAAAACTACTTGAACATGTGGCTAAAAGAATAGTTGATAGAATAATAAATGAAATTCAAATGGTTGATTTTGTTGAAGTATTCGTCTCTAAAATTAACCCTCCCATTGGTGGTGATGTTGAAAAAGTTACAATTTCATTAAGCGCAAAAAGAAGTTAAATCTTTTTTCAATTACTTAAATAAGGCGCTATATTTGCACCTGAATTTGGCATCGTGGCCGAGTGGCTAGGCACAGCTCTGCAAAAGCTTGTACAGCGGTTCGAATCCGCTCGATGCCTCAACAAAAAGACTTCATAGCAATATGAGGTCTTTTGTATTTTGTATAATTAATTAAAAACTGTAGTTCTTTTAAAGTACCGTGATGGGCAATATCTTTAATACAAAACCGAATATTATATAGCTATTTTGATATAAATATTTCATTATAAATCTCTTATAAGGATACATTTTATTTAACAATCCAAGGACAATAACATATTACTCTTCACGAATATGTTCTATTTTTTCAATACCCTTTTCAATATTAAACTGGTCTTTTGGAAGAAATCCTTTGGTAATTAAAACCAATCCACATATCATTAAAATAATAGCAATACTTTTCTTAATTACTATAATACGTTCTTTAGTAAGCTTTTTCTTTAACCTTTTCGCAAGAAGAATTTTTATTATATCGGTAAGCAAATAAGCCCCAAGCATTGTAGCAAAAAATATAAAAATTCGATTAGGGTCATTATCTAAACTAGGACCAACGATAATAATCACCCCTAACCAAAACACTAAGACGCCAATATTAATAAAGTTGAGTAAAAAACCTTTAACAAATAAACCAATATAATTATTGGTATTTTTCGTTTCTATATTTGTAGTATCTTTTTTAGTGGTCTTTTTTTTAAGTATAGTTGCACCATACACTAGTAAAATTACACCACCAAAAACATAAAGACCAGGTTGATTGCTAAGATTTTCAAGCAATTGAAAACTACTAAAATAGGCTACAAATAAAAAGAGAATATCAGCTAAAATCACGCCTAAGTCAAAGGCTAACGCTGCTCTAAAACCCTTAATTGCACTAGTTTCTAAAAGAACGAAGAACACAGGACCAATCATAAAACTTAGAAAAAAACCTAAGGGTATAGCAGCCTGAATATCATCCCACATGGTTACATTCTTGTTATTTTACCTCCAAAAATTGTTTTTTCTTCCATCTTAGCCGGATTTCCATGAACAAGTACTTCACCGCCAGCTTTAACTGTAGCTTTTACATAGTCTATAGCAAATATTTCTGCTCTCGAACCAGCATTAACATTTATGGTAGAAAATTTTGTCTTAAACTCTTTACCTTCATATACACCTCCAGTGTTAATAGCAATATCCTGTAAATCAGAAGATCCAAAAGTTTGAACCGTACCACCAGTAACAACCTTAACTAATAATTGTTCAACATTGGCTATAATTGAAATTTCACCACCTTCCTGCGCTTTTAATTCCAATAAATCTTGTTGAATATTATCTCCTGAAGTTAAGCGTGCATCTTCATTAACATCAATTGTGACCAATTCTTCAGTATAATAGATATCAATAAATGTTCTATAACCACTAAATATTTTGGTTAATTGCATGCGTACTTTTAGAACACCATCACTATTGGATATAGCAACCTTGTTTAGGTTTTCACCAGTAACTACAGCTTTGTTAGTATCTGACTTAATTAAATTTACTGATAAACCATCGTAGGTTTTAATTTCAGTAAACGCTCCTATTTGATCAAAAGTCTTTTTCTCTTGACCCATGCCAATATTAGCTGACATCAAAAGGGTTAAAAAAAGTAAAATAGGCTTCATTTATTGATTTTGTAATTTTTATATGTTGGAAACATTACATTTTGCATATCACTATACAAAACATGTTCCAAAAATTACTCAGTTATATATTTACCAAGTAATGCAAAATCTAAATGGCGTTTGACCAAGTCCGTGTCTTTTACCATTACTACTACTTCATCACCTAATTGATAGGTATTTTTAGAACGCTCACCGACAAGTGCATATTGTCTTTCATCAAAGATATAATAATCCCCTTTGATATCACGAATTCTCACCATTCCTTCACATTTATTCTCTATAATTTCAACGTAAATACCCCATTCCGTTACTCCACTAATAACACCAACAAACTCTTTATCCTTGTTGTCTTGCATAAATTTAATCTGCATATACTTAGTAGAATCTCTTTCAGCACTTGTTGCTAAATATTCCATATCAGAAGAATGTTTACATCTTTTTTCATAGAGCTCTGCATTAGCACTTTTACCACCATCTAAATAATGTTGTAATAATCTATGCACCATTACATCCGGGTAGCGACGAATAGGTGAAGTAAAATGAGAATAATAATCAAATGCTAATCCATAATGTCCAATATTATCAGTAGTATAAATAGCTTTACTCATACTTCTTATTGCCAAAGTATCGACTAAATTTTGTTCTTTCTTACCTTTTACATCTTCAAGAAGTTTATTTAAGGAAGAACTTACAGATTTTCTATCTTTTAAATCAATCTTATGACCAAAACGAGAGACAATTCCATTTAATGCTATTAATTTATCTTCATTTGGAACGTCATGAATTCGATAAATAAAAGTCTTTTTAGGTTTTTGTTTACCAATAAACTCAGCAACCTTTCTATTGGCTAATAACATAAACTCTTCTATAAGTTTATTTGCATCTTTTGATTCTTTAAAATAAACACCTTCAGGTTCGTTGTTTTCATCTAAATTAAAACGAACTTCTACTTTATCAAAAGAAATAGCTCCATGTTGCATTCTTTTAGAACGCATTTGTTTTGCTAAACGATCTAAAGTTAAAGTTGCTTCAACAATTTCATTTGAAACAGTATACTCTTTTCCTCTAATTGATATTTCTTTAGGTATTTCATTTTTACCAGTTTCTATAATATGTTGTGCTTCTTCATATGCAAAGCGCTCATCAGAATTCGTTACCGTTCTTCCAAACCACTGATTTTTTAATTGGTTTTTATCATCCATTTCAAAAACAGCTGAGAATGTATATTTTTCTTCATTAGGTCTTAATGAACAGGCATTATTAGATAAAACTTCGGGAAGCATTGGTACCACGCGATCTACTAAATAAACTGAAGTTGCTCGTTCATAGGCTTCATCATCTAAAATAGTATCTTCTTTTAAATAATGTGAAACATCTGCAATATGAATACCAATTTCATAATTACCATTTTCTAAAACCTTAAATGACAATGCATCATCAAAATCTTTTGCATCTTTTGGATCTATGGTGAAAGTCAAGGTTTCACGCATATCACGTCTTTTTGCTATTTCTTCAGCAACTATACTTGTATCTATATTGTTAGCAAACTGTTCAACCTCTACAGGAAATTCATAGGGTAAACCATATTCCGCTAAAATTGCATGAATTTCCGTATTATGTTCCCCTGGTTTCCCTAAAACTTCTAAAACTTTAGCTATAGGAGAGTCAGCATCTTCTGGCCAATTTTCAATTTCAACAATAACTTTTTCACCATCTTGTGCTTTTCCAATATTATCCTTTGGAATAAAAAAATCGGTATACATTCTAGAATCTGTAGGACGCACAAACGCAAATGTTTTTTGCATTTCTAAAATACCTACAAACGTTGATTTCTTACGTTCTACTATTTTTGTGATTTCACCTTCTATTTTTTTACTGTTTCTATTATTAAAAATATGTACTTCAACGGTATCCTTATGAAAAGCTCTATTTACTCTATTGGCAGAAATAAAAACGTCGTCGTCTAATTCTTCAACTACTACATATGCATTTCCTCTACTAGTCATATCAACTATACCAGTATGTACGGTTTTAGAAGATGCAATTGCTTTATACTTACCTCGTTCGGTTTCTTCTATTCTTTTTTTCTCTTTTAACTGACCTAATCTTTTAATTAGTTGATTTCTATCTTGAGTATTACTTAAATCTAATTTTGAAGCTATTTGTTTATAATTAAAGCTTTTCGAAGGTTCTTTCTCAAGAACTGTGAATATGCCTTTAGTTATTTCGTTATTTCTATGTTTACTAGCTTTCTTTTTTTTCTTTGACATTAATGGTTTTGTTTGTACGAAAATAACAATTTAAAAATCCAAATTGCTTTTCGTATCGTGTTATCAACACTTATTATAAGTATTCTATTTTTTCTTTTAATAAATTTAAAAAAATGGTGATGATGATGTGGTGTTAATAGCTACAATAACTTTATGTTATTATAGTTGTTTTGCATTATTATTGAACTTTATCTACAATTTTTCAGAATGTACCTTCCTTCATTATCAAATTGTTATATTTCTTATTAACCTATATTAATAACTTATATTAACAACTTTTCTTGATAAGATAACTTGTTAATAATGTTAGTTTAATTGAAAATTTACTGAATAAATGATGGTTAAAAAAGTAGAACTAATTTTTTTGTCGATCGATAATTTTTGTAGACATTAAAATTTGGTAACCACAAAACTTAGAAGTTATTTTTTATGTGGATGTTTTCAACAATTTTAAAAGTACTTATTACAAACAAATTAACAACGCTTGTGGTGTAATTTCAATTTTTTGTTGTGAAAGTACCGAATTTTGTGGTGTAGCGCATCTATTTGTACCTTTGTTTAACAAAACAATATATATAATAATGAAAGTTGCAATAGGAAACGATCACGCCGGCACAGAATATAAATTAGCTATAATTGGTTTATTAAAATCAATGGATATAGAAGTAATTAATCATGGTACTGATGGAACTGATAGTGTTGATTATCCAGATTTTGTTCATCCAGTAGCTAATGATGTCGAAAATAATAAAGTTGATTTTGGAATTATTGTTTGTGGTAGTGGAAACGGTGCATCTATGACAGCTAATAAACATCAGAAAGTAAGATCTGCATTATGTTGGACAAAAGAAATTGTAAAATTAGCAAGAGAGCATAATGATGCTAATATATTAAGTTTGCCTGCTCGTTTTATTGCAATACCTCAGGCATTAGAAATGGTACAAACTTTTTTTAATACAAAATTTGAAGGTGGAAGACACGAACGAAGAATAGAGAAAATTGCTTGTAGTTAATTATACGCTTATTTATTAAAAAAAATCGCGAAACTTCGTTTCACATTTCTCTTTGTTTTATAATCGTAAATTTACTTCATTGAAAAGTATAAAACGATGGGGCATTCTCACCATAATCATTCCCATAATCATGCACATCCAGATTTAAAAGGACGAAGCTTATTTATAGCTATTCTTTTAAATATTTTGATAACCGCATCGCAAGTTATTGGTGGACTAATTTCTGGAAGTTTATCATTATTATCAGATGCATTACATAATTTTAGCGATGTACTTTCATTAATTGTTAGTTATGTTGCAACTATACTTTCCAAAAGGAAAGCTTCTTCTAATAAAACATTTGGTTTTAAAAGAGCAGAAATAATAGCTGCTTTTGTTAACTCTACTGCCTTAATAGTTGTGGCTATTATATTAATAATAGAGGCTATTGAACGCTTTTTAAGCCCACAAGAAGTAGAATCTAGTTTAGTTATTTGGCTTTCGTTATTAGGTATTGTTGCTAATGGATTTAGTGTTTTGTTGTTGAAAAAACACTCCAAAGGAAATATGAATATGAAATCTGCCTACTTACATCTTTTAACAGATATGATGGCTTCTGTTGCTGTTTTAATTGGTGGTATATTAATGAAATATTTTCAATGGTTTTGGGTAGACTCTTTATTAACATTAGCGATAGCATTTTATCTGATTTTTATGGGCTGGAATTTATTAAGAGATTCTACTAAAGTATTAATGCTATTTACACCAGACTCCATAATAGTTCAGAATATTGTAGATGAAATAATGAAAATTGATAAAGTAAAAAATGTGCATCATGTGCATATTTGGCAATTAAATGAAGACGAAGTTCATCTTGAAGCACACATCGATTTTAATGTTGATATAAAACTTTCTGAATTTGATGTTATTTTAGATGAAATAGAAGAGGAATTATTTCATCATCATGGAATAAATCACATAAATATTCAACCAGAATTTGGTAAATGTGATAGTAAACAAATTATAGTTCAAGATTAATGGAGATTTTAGTAAAAACTTTCGAAGAGCTTACAAAACAAGAATTATATGAAATTTTACAGCTTAGGTCTGAGGTTTTTGTTGTAGAACAAGATTGTGTTTATCAAGACTTAGATGGTAAAGACCAGAAAGCGTTACACGTTTTCGCAAAAAAAAACGGCCGCTTCGCGGCCTATTCTAGAATATTTAAACCAGGCGATTATTTTACTGAAGCTAGTATTGGTAGAGTTCTAGTTAAAAAATGTGATAGAAAATATGGTTATGGTCAAAAAATTATGAAAGCCTCAATTAAGGCTATTCAAAACAATTTTAATCAAAAAGACATTCATATTTCTGCTCAATTATATTTAAAAAAATTTTACGAATCGCTGGGTTTTAATCAAGTAGGTGAGGAGTATTTAGAGGATGGAATTCCACATATTGCAATGATTAAAAATTAAAAAAAGCCGCACTAGCGGCTTTTTTAGTTAATGTGCAAAATCATATTCTTATGGTGTTCCTACTTGTTAAGTTTAAATCTTTTAATAAATTATCTGTAAACTTGTAATGACCTCTAGTTGTTATAATTTGAAAACGATGTGATTTTAATCTACTTATAGTATCTAAAAACAACCATTTTGTTTTTAAAAGACTCGTTTTTTGTGATTTAAGGCTAATATCAAAAAAATATTTTCTACCATTTTTCTCAGCAACGATATCGGGTGTGATTTTCATTTTGGTGCCTTTTCTTAAATAGGACTTGGGAGTATCATAACCCTCAAGGTCTGCTTTAATGTTTTCAAACCCAGTAGCTTCTAGGTGATTGATAGAATTTTTAATAATTGTTTGATTTTCTTTCTTTTCTGTTTTAGTCATTTATATAAAATAAGAAAAGGCATTAGAAATCCAAACTTTAATTGTTGATTAACAGGTTTTTAAGATAGTGTGCTATTACTTGTTAAATTGTAAAGAAGCTTTTTATTTTACTCAATATTGTTTGTAAACCAATCAATAAGAGTTTGTTTTGAATTATTTGTACTAGGTAATTGATCCGGCCTATTGTAAAGTCCAAAATTATCGACATGGTAATCAAAATAGGTGAAATGGATGTTTTTTTCCTGAATTAGGGTAATCATATCTTAAACAAAATTCATTCCTCCTTTGTTATTTTCAAAACTAGGAGCACCTGTATCAACTTCACCAATATATATGGGTGAAGTTTCATGGGTATCCCAATTATCTAAGCGATCTAAGATAGATTCTAAAAAGGCCTTATTTCGAAAAAAAAATCGAGCCTTCGGCATTATAAAAATCTAGGCGCATTAAAACGTAGCCGTTTGAAATAATCTTTAATAACAGAGAGCCACAAAAATTAATGTGTAAATTTAAAAAGATTGTAGGATAGAAAATTACGGTTGAGACTTCCCTTTAATTATTGCGTCTACGGATGGTGATTTGTCATTTTTACACGAAGTGGAAAAAATTAATATTGGAATCATGCAAAAAATCAGTTTTATAAGGTGGGGAATTTCACCTAAATAATAAAATAAAACTATTTGAGTCTTTTAATGGAGCTATCAAGGTAACAAACTGTTTAGTCTATTTTATTTTCTTTAAAGAACTACAATTTTGGAAAAAAGTGATGAATGAATCGATTTGTCTATGAAATGTAGGTGAGCTGTAGTTCTTAAGTAAACAAGGAAATAAAACAGACTTATCGGTTTGTAAATGCATTAAACAAATCGCTTGGCAAGACCTTGAGAAATTAAAAAATTGAGTTTTAAAATTAAGTTAACTGGTTTTTCTGCTTTGTTTTTTTCCGAAAAATATAGATATCCTTCTTCACGAGGATGCAATTGCTTTAAATGTATTTTGGGAACTTTATTTTTCTGTTGATTTATGCGTTTTTCTAATATTTTTTCTGAAATATTACGTGTTTTTAAAAACTGAATTAGCTTAAGGCGATTTACAAATGTGATTTTACATGATGTAAATTTGTTCGGCTCATCACTATAAATTGCTGTAATTAAAGAGTAAAAATCAGTCTTTTTTTTCGAGTCAAATAACCAGCCTTTTTTTACTATTGAATTTTTAAAATAGCGCAATTCAAAGGCAAATGTTGGCAACTCTTCATTGGTATAATCTAATTGCGCTTTTTCATCAACAAAATACTTTTTGCCGCTAAACTTATTGGTTAATATTAAATCAACTCCTTTAAGTTGATTCTTTAGACCTCTAATTCTAGTAAAATTGTAGTTTCTCAAATGTTTATGATAATACTTATCTAACAACACAGCAAGACAGCGTTCTTTTTCAACATCTGACACAAAAGTGCTTTTTAGTGTCACGCTTTATAATTTTCCTAGCTTATTTTTAATACTTCATTAATAGGTTTAATAATTTTCGATCTAGTTTATGTCCGTACCAATCTTCATAATTAACATCAGATCTACCGGAATTAAGAATTCCAAATGTACCGTCGAATTCCCATAAAGCATATCCAATGTTATTGATTTTAAGAATACTCATCAAATCCTCAAACCACGCTAGAAAGACATCATGTGGAGTTTTATTATAACAACCACATTCTCCACAGTGTACACCAACTCCTTGCTTTATTAAGTCAATCCAAGGTTTGTACATATCTTCTAACATTGCAACACTTAAATATTGATCACCTACTTGACCTGGCCATTTTGGTATTGGCAGATTTTTAGAATCTTTAAAAACCCAAGGAGCTTTATAATGAGAAATAATACCTGGATTATAGCCTCTACAGCTTTGACCAATATTTAAATCGGTAATCTCTGGAATCACTTCGCTACCAATATTATTACCATCTGCAATTATTAAATGATTTGGATTTCTTATAGTTTCTGAAGCCGCAATAGCCATTTTTCGATATAATTCACCCGGAATAGCCGCTCGTTTAGAAAATTGGTCGTTCATATCTTCTCGAGTGCAGGGTTCATTAAGTAAATCAAAACTAATTTTACCCTCGGAAACATTTTTAAAACGTTTGGCCCAAAATTTCCAATGAAGACAGAAATCATCAAGTGCTTGTTGATCTTCCCATAAATTATAGGGTTCATTAAATCCGGCATTTACGCAAAAACCAGGCGCGCGATGCAAATTTAGGCTGACATGAAGTCCATGCTTATGTGCTAAATACACAACGTTTTCAATTCGATCTGTTGCTTTACGGTCTATCTTTCTTATTTTATTAGGCGTAATATCTCTACTTCTGTCAAATTTTAAATAATATGGATAAGCCATTGGTAAGCGGACAAAATCAAAACCCCAATCTGCCATCCATTTGAAATAGTCTTCATGAAAAGCACGACCTTTACTAGGGTCTGGAGAAAAGAAATTTAGAAAATTGAAGCCTCTCCATCGAGGTAAGGGATTCTTTAAAATGTTGGATTTTAAAACGGAAACTTTAGGAGAAACTAAAATGCCCCCAGCCGCAAGACTAGTTTTTTTTACAAATGACCGGCGGTTTATTTTTACAGAATCACTCATATTTATTCGATTAATTTAAAAGATTGAACGCTACCATTATTAACTCCACCGATATAATGTGTTTCTGTTTTTGTTGTAATTTTCGATAATTTTTTAACATCATAAGGTATATAAAACCCACTCTCTCGAGGAGCAACTGCCGTAAATTCATTTTTGCCATTTCCTGATAGTAGCAAGCCTACACCGGCATCATTTCTCGTGGTTTCAATTTCAGAAACGTACATATTTCCAGCGACAAGAATATCCTTAATCCCATCTTTATTAAAATCATCTATTAGAATATCGTTTATAGATGATATTTGTGCTTCATTAGGTAGTGGTTTCATTTTAAACTTCCCATTACCGAGGTTTTCTATAAAAACGCTTGCAAAAGTATTTGCTTGATAATGTAAAGCTGGATTTAAATTTTCAACACCATAAACTTCAGTTAAGTTCGCTGCGGCAAATTGTGTATACGACGGAAAAGTGCTTTTAATCTCAGGGATTTGTTGTGCTGAACAGGATCTTCCACGTAAAGGAAAGCGTTCACCGAAATTATAATAACTCAAAACAATGTCTTTGTTTCCGTTACCATCAAAATCTTTATAAAAAACTTCAAAAGGCTCATTTATATCTGTTTTGTATTTATAATTTAGGCCTAAATTTCCAGCTACTAAATCAATATCGCCGTCGTTGTCTATGTCATTTGAAGCAATACTATACCACCAGCCTTCTGAATTATCAATGCCCTCTTCTTTGTTTACTTTTTGAAAATTTTTACCATCGAATTTAATTATTGTTATTGGCATCCACTCGCCAACTAAAATTAAATCAATATTATTGTCATTATCTATGTCGGCCCATGTTGCATCTGTTACCATACCAATATTAAGTAGGTCTTTTGCGATGGTTTTGGTCACATCTTTAAAAGAACCGTTTTTGTTCTCTAGAATTCTGCTGTTTGTGGCTTCAGGATATTGCCAAGGGGTGTGTCTTCCGCCAATGAATAGATCTGTATCGCCATCATTATCGAAATCGAAAGGCCGAACACAGGAACCACTTTCATTTACTTCTGTTAATTTTTCTAATTTCGAAAACTTTCCTTTACCATCATTTAAATATAAACGGTCGTTATATTCTTTAGATTTCTCATTCCATTTATTCCCACCACTTACTACATATAAATCTTGATCACCATCGTCTTCAAAATCGAAAAAAGCAGCATCTATGTCTTCAAAAACCTTGTCTTTATTGAATACATCATTTATTTGTGCATTAAATATACCAGATGGTTTTTGAATTATAAGTTGGCCTGGATAACCAGAAGAACCACCGTAATAAAAATCCTCTAAACCATCATCATTTACATCTGCTACAGTAAGGGCAGGACCAAATTGAGACATTTTATGTGGTAGAAGTATCTGTTTCGAAAAATCATCAAATTCGTTCTCAGTATGAGACAATTTAATTAAGTTACTTTTTTCAAATATTGATTTTTTCTTTTCCTTGGCAATAGAGTTCTTTTTAGCCTCGGTGTAATCTAACGTTAGTTCTTGATTGGAAATTAGATTGGTCATTTCAGTGGTTCGTCCGTTTGGCCAAAAAACGGTTAGTTTGTCCACTGTATTTACATGGCCTAAGCCAAAATGCGCAACATTTTCACTAGTAGAATACATACCTCTAACATTTGTATGCTCGTACCATTGTGGAGAATCTTTAACCACAATTTTTACTTTTGTTCCAAACATTGGACGATGGCTAACTTTATCGGTCAATTTAACTCTTAAATAATTTGTGTTATTGATTTCATTGCTGTCGTTTCGGTAGATAAAAGCTTTTTCATTAACATTATTGATAACTAAATCAAGATCTCCATCATTATCTAAATCTGCATAAGCAGAACCATTAGAAAAAGTCGGTTGATTTAGTCCCCACTCATCGGCTATTTTGCTAAAACCTAGATTTCCGTTATTTTTAAAAGCATAATTTGGAAGCTTTTGCGAAGGCACAATTTTAAGGGCATCTTCAAGGTCTAAGATATCCCAAATGCTTATTTCTCCAGCATTTGGGTGGTCTTGAACATATTTATAGGAAACTTCTTCAATGTATTTAGAAAATTTAGAATCAGCATCGGTATTTCGAATATCTCGAAGTAAACCATTGGTTACATGAATGTCTTTTAAACCATCATTATCAAAATCTGCTATTAAATTTGACCAACTCCAATCCGTACTTGAAACACCACTTAATTGGGCGATATCGCTAAAAAAAATGGTGCCGTTTTTTTTGCTTTGATTTAGATGTAACGCATTATACATATATTGATAATGCCCTCCATTGTCTACCACATCCCAAAAATCTTTGGGATTCATACCGCTCATATTGGCTTTTAGACGAAAATTGTCTTCAGCCACCATGTCTAAAACCATCAAATCTTGCCACCCATCATTATTAATATCTGCAGCATCTACACCCATACTAAAAAAGGAAGTATGTCGCATAGAATTTTTCAAGATATCAGAAAAGGTGCCATCACCATTATTCAAATACAAAAAGTCTGGCGCTTCAAAATCGTTAGCGATAAAAATATCAGGCCACCCATCATTATTTAAATCAGTAACTGAAAGACTATTTGGGTAGCCTCCTTTTAATAAACCGGCCTGTATTGTTACATCTAAAAAAGTATCTCCATTGTTTTGATATAGACGTGGTGAAAATTCTGGACCAGGTTTAGTTCCGTATAAGTCGGAAAAATTTCCTGGATTTGGAGGCTGATTTAAAACAAATAGATCCAAGTCTCCGTCTTTGTCATAATCTAAAAATGACGCGTGCCGCGTACGTTGATTGTCGGAAAGGCCATATTTATCAGCACTTTCTTTAAAAATGGGAACACCATTTTTATCGACACCACTATTTATGTATAATTTGTTTTTCCTAAGTTCAGGATTATTGTCATATAACTCTCTACAAATATAAATATCAATTAAGCCATCATTATTTATGTCTGCCATGGCCACACCAGAAGACCATCCTCCATTATTTTTAATTCCTGAACTCCTAGTTACATCTTCAAACTTTAAATTTCCCTTATTTAAATATAATTTATCAGCAACTTGATTGCCGGTAAAAAAAATGTCTTGTAAACCATCATTATTCACATCGCCAACACCAACTCCGGCACCTCCATAAAAATTGGAATAAATTAGAATATTAGCTTTTTTAGTATCAACAATTGAATTTTGAAAATCGACATTTGTTTGGTTACTATCAAGTAATGTAAATAGGGTGTTTTGCTCTTGTGACAAAAGCGTATTTTCTTGAAGAAATACAATCAAAATAAAGCAAAGAAAATTTTTAAGAAGTTTATTCATTTAGCGTAAAAATCTTTCTAAATGTACAAACTTTCCATTTTTCACAAATAAATCTTAAATTTTTATTAATGTTTTTAAGTTAGCGAAAACCTTGTAGTTGTGCCTAGTTTATTGGCGTTTTAATCATTTTAGGGCTAGTATTGATCTTGCAAAAAATTATACTTTTTTTAAGAAATGTTTGCTCATATTCACAAAATATTTAACTTCATTTCTCAAAATCTTAATTTTTTAAGAAATCAACAACTCAATTATTAACTAAACACATTAAAATGAAAACACGAATACTGACAGTATTATGTGCGGTATTCTGTGCCAGCTTTGCTTGGTCTCAGAATACTGTAACTGGACAAATCATTGACTCGGACGGCTTGCCGTTGCCCGGGGTAAATGTCGTCGTTGCAGGAACGGGAACTGGAGCCGTTTCAGACTTCGATGGAAATTATAGTATAGAAACACCTGATGATGCTACTTTAGATTTTTCTTATATAGGTTACTTGGAGCAAAGTTTGCCTGTAAACGGAAATAGAACTATTAATGTTACAATGCAGGAAGACGTAAGTCAACTTGATGAAGTAGTTGTAACGGCACTTGGTATTAGAAGAGAAACCAAGGCTTTGCAATATTCCGTTTCTGAAGTAGGAGGGGATAAACTAACAGAAGCCCGTGAAAACAACTTGGGTAATTCACTTGTAGGGCGCGTTGCCGGGGTTAGTGTTACAAAACCTTCATCTGGTCCAGCAGGTTCTACACGAATTGTAATTCGTGGTAATAAATCTATTGGCGGACAAGGACAACCACTTTATGTTGTAGATGGTGTTCCAATGGATAACTCAGGATTTGGTCAAGCTGGTTTATGGGGTGGAGCAGATCAAGGAGATGGACTAACAAGTATTAACCCAGACGATATAGAATCAATAAGCATATTGAAAGGAGCAAATGCTTCTGCACTTTATGGATCTAGAGGTGGTAACGGAGTTGTGAATATCACAACCAAAAGAGGGACTAAGCGCAAAGGAATTGGAGTATCTTATTCTGCTAATGTTGTTTTTGATGCCTTATATGATCAAAGTGATCTACAAACCAAATATGGTTCGGGCGCATATGTAACAGGGGTTGCAACTAAACCATCTACAGCACAACAAGCTTTTCAATGGGGAAATATTGGTTGGGGACCTGAATTAGATGGTAGCCAAGTTATACAATTTGATGGTGTTGAAAGACCATATTCTTATACGGGTAATAACTTTAGAAAATTCTTTGAAACTGGCCATTCCTATACAAATAGTCTTTCTTTAAGCGGTGGTGGTGAGAACCAAACATTTCGTTTTTCAGTATCAGACTTAAGAAGCACTAGTGTTGTTCCTAACTCAGGTTTTGATAAAACAAATTTATCAATGACGACTAATGCTAAGTTTGGAGAAAAATTAACCTTGAGTGCGAAAGTGCTTTATTCGCATGAAGAAGCAAAGAATAGACCTTCACTTTCGGATTCACCAAATAACGCAATACAAGCAATTTGGAGAATACCAGCAAATGTTGATGTAAATTCGTACAGAGGTGACCCTGACAAATTAGGTGCTATACCTGCAGGAACAAGTGATGCTTTACTTGCTGTTTATGGTCAAGGAGGAGATTCAAAATTTCCAGGACAAGAATTACTTCCTGCCGCAAACAACTGGGGGCAAAACCCTTATTTCGCTACGTACCAATCAGAAAGAAGTGATGTTAGAGATCGTATAATTACTTCAGGATCTTTACGATATGATTTAACAGACTGGCTATATGCTTCTGGAAGAATTGGTATGGATTTTTATACACGAAGAAATACGCAGCTAACACCAGAGGGAATAGGTTACAATCTAGGCGGTAGTAGGCAAGAAGGATCTACTCAGGTTAGAGAAGTTAATATTGATTGGATGTTAGGTGTTGATAAAGAATTTGGAAAATTTAATGTGAATGCCTTTGTTGGTGCCAACCAAATGAGACGTAAGTATGAGCGTATTGATGCAAATGGTACTGGCTTTAATGTTCAGTTTTTTGACGCTATAAACAACTCTGCTCAAAAAAGCTTTGGATATGGTTTTAGTGAGCAAGGTATAAATTCTATGTATGGTTCAGCAGAATTTGGATATAATGGAATTCTATATCTAACAGCAACTGCTCGTAACGATTGGTTTTCTGTACTAAACCCTGAGTTTAATAGTATATTTTACCCGTCAGTTGGGGGAAGTTGGATATTCTCGGACACTTTTGGAACGAAGCCATCTTGGTTAAGTTTTGGTAAGTTCAGAGCTTCTTGGGCGCAATCAGGTATTGTAAACCTTAACCCATATGATACTAACTTAACATATTCTTTGGGAGGCGATGATCATTTAGGATATACACGTGCAGCCTTTTCTTCGGCAGGAGGAACCGCAGGAAATATTCCGAACCCAGCTTTACAACCAGCTTTGTCAACAGAAGTTGAAGCAGGTATCGATTTAAGATTCTTTAATAATCGTTTAGGCCTTGATTTTACGTATTACCAACAAACAACAACAGACGATATTCTTAATGCTACTATTTCAAACGCATCAGGTTTTGGATCGTCTAGTGTTAATGTTGGTGAGATGCAAAATGATGGTATAGAATTCTTGTTAACTGCAACACCTATTCAAGGAGAATTCACTTGGGATGTGGCTTTAAATTTTGCAAAAAACAATAATGAAGTTGTATCATTAATTGAAGGAAGCGAAGAATTGGTAGCTGAAGAGCCTAGAACAAGAAATGTTCGAATCAAACACATTGTTGGCCAGCCTTTTGGAGTCATTACAGGTAGAGTACAACAAACTACTCCTGATGGAATTCCAATTTTTAACGAAGACGGAACTCCACTAGCAAGTGCAGATTATGTGCCAATTGGTAATGGGGTACCTGATTTTACAGGAGGTGTAAATAATACTTTCAATTATAAAGGCTTTAACCTTGACTTTTTGGTTGATTTTAGATCGGGAGGTGAGATTTTCTCAGGTACAAATAACCGATTAACGCAACAAGGGTATCACCAACAATCTTTAATAGGTCGTGCAGGTGAGGCTCCTTTACACATTACGGGTGTTACAAATACCGGCACTGAAGATGCTCCAGTTTATACTCCGGTAGACAGGGATTTAACTCCGGAAGAAGCTCAAATATATTGGAATAGAGTTGGCGGTGAAAGTACTGCGATTTCTGATATGTTTATTTACGACGCTTCTTTTATCAAGTTAAGACAGTTGACTTTAGGCTATAGTTTTCCTAGAAAATTCTTGGAAAAAACATTTATACAAAACCTAAGTGTTTCTCTTGTTGGTAGAAACCTATGGGTAATCGACAAGCATATTGATAATGTTGACCCAGAATCTGCATATTCTACGAATGCAGGAGCACAAGGTTTAGAATATTTTGCAATGCCTCCAACACGCAGTTATGGATTTAACTTTAAAGTAGGATTTTAAAAATGTTAAAAAAAAGAAAGATGAAATATAAAAGAATAATATGGCTTCTTGTCGGTGCAATTTTGACATTCTCCGCTTGCGACACAGAAGAATTACACGATCTAAATATTAACCCACAAGCGGTTAACGAGATAAATATGAATTTCCTGTTTTCAAATGCTGAAT
This sequence comes from Aurantibacter sp., assembly GCF_039941195.1. Taxonomy (GTDB): domain Bacteria; phylum Bacteroidota; class Bacteroidia; order Flavobacteriales; family Flavobacteriaceae; genus Aurantibacter_A. The sequence continues at coordinate 21,070 of NZ_JBDVFA010000028.1, forward strand.
TGAGTTTGGCCGATGGGAATGCTGCTAGTAACCGGTATTTAAATTGGCGTACGAATGTAGGCTATGCAGGTTATTGGATGCAACATTTAGCAACCTTAGGAAATAGCTTAAATCAAGCTGGTGATAAGTACTTTGTGAATGTTGAGGCAGATGATGCCCCTTGGGACTATGGATACAGTGATCAGTTGAAAAATTTGGCTGAGGTAATCAAACAAACTGGTCCAGGTGGTTTTGAAGAAGGTAGACGTCCAAACACAAGGCAAGCTGCCAGAATTGTAAGAGCTTTTGTTTATTTAAGATTGACAGACTTTTACGGGAATATTCCATATACAGAAGGCGGCCAAGGTATCGAAGGGATTTTCTTTCCTACTTATGACACTCAAGAATCTATTTATACCGCTCTTTTTCAAGAATTATTAGAGGCAGGTGCAGCAATAAGTACTGCCAATGCTGATGATGGATTTGCAGCTGCAGATATGATTTACCAGGGCGATATTACAAAATGGAAAAAGTGGGCTAATTCTATAACTTTACGAATGGCAATGCGTATTTCTAAAGTAAACCCAGGGTTAGCAGCAGAAAAAGTAAACTTAGCTTTATCTGGCGTAGGTGTATTTTCTAGTAATGATGATATTCCATGGATTCCACATGCTGATGGACCAAGCCAATGGGTTAACCAAAATGGATTATCTAGAGCCTTTATAGGTGGTGATGGCGGACAGTCTAGAGTTATGAGTAAAACACTAATTGATGTTTTAAAAGGTGACGATCCTGGAAGTGTTGCGGATGACGACCCTCGTTTGATGATATACTCTGATGGTGCAAATGGCAGTGTTGACCCATTATTGCAAGAAGGCATGCCCAATGGTTTAGATGCCGGTACGCTTGATGTATATACCGGAACGGTAGGGACTGATCCAAATGCTATTTATTCTAGATTAAATAACTTGTTCTTTAAAACGGATAGTCCATATAAGTTGATGAACTATGCAGAAGTGGAATTTTTACAAGCTGATGCTAAAGAAAGAAACATCGGTAATGTAGGTGGAACCGCTGAAGAGCATTATAATGCTGGAGTTAAAGCTGCAATGCAAATGTTTGAACCTTATGATGCTAGCTTTGTAGTTTCAGATGCAGCAGTAACGAGTTACTTAGCACTATACCCTTATGCTGGTGGAACTGCTGGTTTAGAAATGATTGGGCAACAGGTATGGATTAGTGAATTGTTAAACTGGTGGGATGCTTGGAATTATTGGAGACAATCAGGGTATCCTGTACTTACTCCTGTTAATTACCCAGGGAATATTACTGGCGGTCAAATTCCAACAAGATTGGTATACCCTTCGAAAGAAGTTGCTACCAATAATGAAAACCTTCAATCTGGTGGTACTTCACCAAATACGCATGTAGGTAAAGTTTGGTGGGATGTAGACTAAACAAATTAAATATGATTAATAGAAGGCGGACATTTATAAAATGTCCGCTTTTTTAACAACTATTTTTTGTTAATTGGATGGATACCATTTCCTAGTGTCCCCATATAACTTCCCCAAAGGGGTGATTTTTGAATAGGAACATTAGTGCTTATTCGCTTTATCTGCATTCCTAAAAAGCTTAATAAATCGCCGTTAGAACTATAATTTTGTACATGTACAATGTCTAAGTATCCATCTTTATTTATATCGCTAAGCAATGGCGTAGAAAAAATATTTTTAAAACTAAAAGCGCCATCAATTTTGTTTGCCGTTTTTGATTTAAAATCAATTGCTACAAGTTTATTCTCAATAGTCAGTTTATTATTGTTATCATACCCTCTTTCACAATCAAATTCATTAATGCTAATAATGGCTTCATCAATGTCATCATTATTTAAATCGTAAACTACTGGAGATGAAAACCCTGTACAGCCTAAAGAATTTTCATAAGCTAATTTACCAGTAGCACCATCAATCATAATCTGTTTTGACCCTGTATTATTAGGCCAAATACCCTTACTTACAAATGTGAAAAAATCCGGGATATTATCATTTGTAAAATTACCTACGGCAAAACCATTACTTGATTCAGTATCGGGTATTTTCAATTTCCAAAGCTCCTTTTGAGTTTTGCCATCTATAGCTATAGCTTTACTAGCGTGGCTAATGGCTATAATATCGTAAAACCCATCATTATTTATATCAGCAATTGAAGGTGGTGCAATAAAACCATGTTGTATTTCGGATGCTACAATCTCAGCTTTAGATAATTTATCGTTTATAAAATCAGCAATTGAAACTAAATATAAATTGCCCGAAATGGTCTCTCCACCACTGCCAAAAACTATAAATCCCTCCTTTGTTATAGGTTGCTCAAAGTACACCGGAGACATATATGATTCTTTGCTATCTGGCATTAAGCTAGCAGCTAATATTTCACCAGATTTTGTATCGAAAAGCATTAAAACACCTGGAAATCTATTTTTTTCTGAATTTGGTGCTGCTCGCACATTACCACCATTCACAGTTAATAATTCAGGAAAACCATTGTTATTTTGATCGGGAATTAGGACTGTATTATAGAAGTTAAATTTCGCATATCTTAAAATAGAATCGTTTTCATATTGATAGTTATACTCCCATATCTTTTCGCCAGTGACTCCATTCAAAGCCATCAGCACTCTAGATCTTCCGTTTATAAAGACGTCAGGAACACTATCATTATTTATATCATGAAAGGTGGCTGAACCAAAAACTTGATCATTAGCTTTTTGTTGCCAAAGTAAATCGCCTGTGTTTCCATCCATAGCCAAAACACCTTGGTCAGTAGTTTTGTTTTCTCCTTTTGCAGCTCCCATTATAATATCTAGAACACCATCTTTGTTGAGGTCTATGGCCCTTGGCGAAGATTGTGAACCGATATGATAAAATTCTTTTTGCCAAACAAGCTCACTTTTTTTCTTTTCTTCGCAATTGATGAATAATAAAAAAGCAAGACCACCTAAAAGTTGATATAAAGTAATTTTAAGTTTCATGTATTTTATCATAAAGTGTTTTTCCTATTTTTTCTACGACACCAACAACTAAAGCATTACCCATAAAAAAAGCTCGTTTGGCGACAGAAATGTTCTCCAGTTTCGTATGATTATCTGGGAACATGTTTAAGCGTTCAAGTTCTAATGGAGTAAGTCTGCGTAAACCTTTTGATGTGTTTATAACATGCTTAAATCGAGAGGGACTTTTACCGCCTTCACCAGTAATAATAGTACGCGAAGCTTTATCCAATAAATCTGGGAATTTCATAGACCCTTCGCTATACGTATATTGATAACCACTTTTTGAAGTCCGCACCTCTTTTTTAGCACTTTTATGATACTCCCATTTAGAATAGTCTTCATGAGGTATATAAAATTCATCTTCTATTTCTCCACCTTGTAATACATCACCTAAAGTCATATGTTCACCTTTATATTTCGGATAAGTTTTAGTGGTATAAGCTTTTCCATTAATAAAAACACCCGAATTTTCAAAAGGGGAATTATTGCCATTTATATTGAAATTATTTGATATTTCGACCAAATCGGGTTCAATTTCAATCATTTTTGGTGTTTTTATGTCTTTTTTAACCGAAAATGATTTTGCGATAACTCCCGATTTTAATATCCAGTCCGTTTTATTCGATTCATTTAGCAAATCAAATAAGCGGGTTGATTTATGATATGCTAAGAAAAAGATTCGCCTTCTTCTTTGTGGCATTCCATATTCAGCAGCATTAATTACCCGCCACTCCACAGCATATCCAATTTCATCTAAACTCTTCAGCATTATTGCAAAATCACGACCACGCTGTGTTGATGGGGACTTTAATAAACGATCTACATTCTCTAAAAAAAGATATTTAGGCGGATTTTTTTTCTCTGAAAGAATACGATGAATACTCCACCATAAAACACCCTTTTTACCAATAAGTCCTTTTGAATTTTGTAGTGAAGTAGCTACGGAATAATCTTGGCATGGAAAACCACCTACTAAAATATCGGCATCCGGAATATCAGATGTTGGAACTTCTGAAATATCATGATTACTATGGTTCTTGCTTCCAAAACGAGCCTCGTATACCTTAGAGGCATGTTGAGTTTTTGTAGCCGGTTCCCATTGATTACTCCAAACTATCTTATAGCCCTTTGTACTTTCTAGGCCTAAACGAAAACCGCCAACACCAGCAAAAAGCTCTAAGACTTTCAGTTTTTTCATGATATGCAAAATTAGGAAATTAGAACGGAGTTTTAATTTGTATTATTTCATGAAGTGTAACATATCCTTTTTTTAGCAATTCTAGTATTTTGTTTTATGTACTTTTATGCTATAAAACATCGCTAATGAATGTATCGGTTAAAATTATTGGGTTGCTATTTATTGTATGCTCTTTTATGGCGTGTACAAACCTAAAAAAAGAAGCAGAAACAGCTTTTGAAAAGGAAATAGCAAAAATAAAAGCGGAAGTAGCTCCGGATAAAAGAGTTGCACTTTTTAATGTTGAAGTAGGTAGAAATAATAATGAATACATTTTAAAGGGTGAAAGTAATTTGCCAAATGCCGTGGCTTCTTTAAAGGAAGAATTTGCTTCTAAAAACATTAAATTTATTGATAGCATTCAAATATTACCAGCGGAAAACTTAAATGGGCAAACCCAAGCTGTAATAAATATTTCGGTAGCTAACTTACGTAGTAATCCAAAACATTCAGCGGAATTGGCTACTCAAGCAACTTTAGGAACACCAGTAAAAGTTTTAAAAAAAGAAGGTGGTTGGTATTTAATTCAGACGCCAGACAAATATCTATCATGGGTTGATGATGGAGGTATTACTTTGATGGATTCAACACGTTTTGAAAACTGGAAACAAAGAGATAAAATAATTTATACAAAAACGTATGGAAATTCATATGTTGATGTGAACGAGAATGACCTTGTTTCGGACTTAGTAGCAGGAGACGTTTTAGAATTTGTTAAACTTTCTGAGGAGCATTTTGTAGCTTCTTATCCGGATGGACGTATTGCTATGGTACGATTGAATGAAGCCGAAAACTATTTTGGTTGGATAAACGATTTGAATCCAACCCCCGAAAATTTAGTAACAACATCAAAAACCTTGATGGGGGTACCGTATTTATGGGGAGGGACATCAACAAAAGGTGTTGATTGTAGTGGATTCACTAAAACAATCTACTTTTTAAACGGTATGGTGATACCTAGAGATGCTTCACAACAAGTACACACCGGAAAATCAATAGACTCTGTTCAAAATTTTGAAAATCTAAGAGAAGGGGATTTATTGTTCTTTGGAAGAAAAGCTACAGATTCTACAGCTGAAAAAGTTGTACATGTGGGCATGTGGATAGGTAATAACGAGTTTATACATTCATCAAATATGGTGCGAATAAGTAGCATGGATTCTAATGCCGATAATTTTGATGAATGGAACAGAAACAGATATTTAAGAACAAAAAGAATTTTAAAAGAAGAAGATGATGCGCTAATTAATTTAACACAGACCCCTTTATTTAAAAATTGATAAAAATCCTAATCTAGGAACCTATTTACAATTCAACGGTTTTCCCGGTTTTAAAGGATTCATCCGCAGCTAATACTATCCGCAAACTGTTTACCGCATCTTGCAAATGGCTGCTTACATCTAAATTTTCAACAATAGCCTTCAAAAAGTATTCTTGTTCTAATAAACAAAGACCATCATGATCAGGTTCATCAGAAGTATTTACAATTTCGTCTGATTTTGTAAAATTTCCATCACTATCTAATTCTGCATGATGTAACAATAAACCTCCAGTTTTCGTGTGATCTTCCACATTGTCTGAATCTCCCTTGGCATCATCAGAAATGGAAACACTACCTTTCGGACCGATAACATCTTTTATAAAAAATGCTGTTTCGCTCATCATTGGTCCCCAGCCAGCCTCGTACCATCCTACAGAACCATCTTTAAAACGTACTTGTAACTGACCATAATTGTACATTTTTGAATCAATTTCGTCTGATAGTCTCGCTCCAATAGCACTTACACTTATTGGAACCGATTGCGTCATTAAACACATTACATCTACATAATGTACGCCACAATCAACGATAGGAGACATGCTATTCATCAATTGTTTGTGGGTATACCACATATCACCCGATGCTTGTTGGTTTAGATTCATTCGCATTACTAAAGGTTTGCCTAAAGTTTGAGCTATTTCTACAAATTTTGCCCAAGCAGGGTGTACTCTTAAAATATAGCCAACCACCATTTTTTTGTTTTTGGCTAATGCTAAATCGACTAAATTTTGGGCATCTTCAACAGTTAGTGCCAGTGGTTTTTCTACAAAAACATGAGCGTTGGCATTGAGAGCCTCCTTTATATATTCCGCATGGGTGTCTGGATAGGTGTTAATTGAAACAGCGTCAGGTTTAGTTTCTTGGAGTGCTTTTTTGTAATCAGAAAATGTTGGATAACCTCCGAGTTCTTGAGAAAGATTACCTCGACTTTCTGGTTTTCTGCTTACCAAACCTACTATTTCAAACCCTTTTAATTGATGGTAAGCACGTGCATGAGAAGTACCCATATTACCACAACCTACCACTAAAACCTTCAATTTTTCCATTTTAAGTTACTTTTCAATAATTCAATTTAGCTCATACAATTTAACTAAATTTATAAGCACATTCATACTTGAAAATTAATCAATGAAATCGATAACACCAACCGGAATTCTGAAGTTTGTTAGCTTAATAGCAGTTCTAGCATTTAGTGTGCTTTTTTTATCAGGAAAGAAAATAGAAAATAGCAATGTTATTTCAACGCAAGTTAAAAGACCAAACATTGTTTTTATGATTGCCGACGATTGGTCTTTTCCACATGCCGGAATTTACGGGGATGAAACTGTTCGAACACCCACTTTTGACAAGTTGGCAAATGATGGAGCATTATTTGAAAATGCGTATTGTGCAGCTCCTTCTTGTGCTCCTTCAAGAGCAAGTATTTTACTCAGTAAATATCCACATCAAATGGAAAGCGCAGGGAACCTATGGTCTATTATTCCTAATAAATTTCCTAACTGGGTTTCAATGTTGAAAAATGTTGGTTATCACACAGGAAGAAGTAGAAAAGGTTGGGCTCCTGGAGATTTTAAAGCTGGAGGCTATGAAAATAATCCTGCAGGAAAAGAATATGCAGATTTCGATTCATTTTTAAATGAAAAAAAGAATGGGCAACCATTTGTTTATTGGTTCGGTAGTACTGATCCTCACCGTAAATATGAAACTAATGCTGGAGTTAAAACAGGAATGGATATAAATACTGTGAAAGTACCTGGATTTCTACCAGATGTAGATTGTGTTCGCAATGATATGATGGATTACTATTTTGAAGTGGAGCGCTTTGACCGTGAGTCTGGTGGAATTATTAATAGATTAAAAAAGGAAGGGCAGCTGGAGAATACTATTATTATAATGACTAGTGATAATGGTATGCCCTTTCCTAGAGCCAAAGCCAATTTGTATGATTACGGTACAAGAATGCCTTTGGCAATTTATTGGAAAGGGCATATTGAAGGAGGGAAACGAATCTCTGATTTTGTTAATTTTATTGATTTTGGACCTACCTTTTTAGAAGCAGCTTCAGTTGATGTTCCTAAGGAATTTCAAGGAAGTAGTTTACTTGAACTGTTTTCTTCTAACTCAAAAAAATTTGACCGAAGTACGGTTTTTTTAGAGCGTGAAAGACACGCCAATGTCCGAAAAGGAGATTTAAGTTACCCAGTGCGTGCTGTTAGAACTAAGGATTATCTCTATATTAAAAATTTTGAACCAAATCGATGGCCAGGTGGCGACCCAGACACGCACGTTTCAGTTGGGCAATATGGTGATGTTGATAATTCTATTTCAAAATATATAATTCTTAATATGGAAGGAAAACCAACGGATAAGGATTATTTTAAATTGGCATTTAATAAAAGACCTTCCGAAGAATTATATGTTTTAGCCAAGGACCCCTATAATTTAAAAAATGAAGCGAAAAATGAAGCATATAAAAATGTTTTAGAAACTATGAGAAATTCGCTTCAAGATTGGATGATAGAAACAAATGATTTACGTGCTAAAGAACCACAAACAGATTACTGGGATAAGGTTCTATATACCCCAGATTATCAATATTATAATTTTAATCTTGAAGAACGTTTAAAGGCATATAAAATGCTTAAAAACAAAAGCGGAAAATTTAAAGAATCCCCTTGTTTGTAGGCTAATTAGTATCTAAAGAAAAAGCAATAATTTGGTTTCCTTTTTCTGTTCCTAACTTTTCACCGCCACACGCAATGGCTATATATTGTTTGCCTTTAACTTCGTACATAGCAGGAGTTGCAAACGCAGCTGCAGGAAGTTTGTATTCCCAAAGAACAGCACCACTATGTTTATCGAAAACCCTAAAAAAACCATCTCTAGTGGCGCCAATAAATAACAATCCATTTTCAGTAACTACGGGTCCCCCATAATTTTCTGTTCCAGTGCCAATACCTTGCCCTTCCAATTCTGGAGTATTGCCAAAAGGTTTAGACCAAATATACTCGCCTGAGTTTAAATCAATAGCATGTAAAGTACCCCAAGGTGGTGAAATTGCAGGTAACCCGTTGCTATCTAAAAACTTATTATACCCTGCATGTTTATAAGGTAAAGCATGCGATGTTGGCGGATAGTCGGTTGCAGCTACTTCTTGTTTGTCGGCTTCATTAAATAAAAACTTTAGCAAGGCATCTTTTTCATCCTTTTTTATTTGAGGAAAACCCGTCATCATGCCTTTGCCTTGAGCAATAATTGTTGATATTTCATCTTTTTTCAATCGGTTTTTTATCCCAATTAAAGACGGAAAGCCACTTGCAGCTAAACCTTCGCGATTTTCTTGATGACAGGTAACACAATATTTAAAATAGGTACGTTCACCCAAAGGACGGTCAGGAGCAATACTGTCGTTTTTATTCATTTGTAAAACCCATGCCATTTCATTGGAATTCACGTAGATAATCCCATCATTTGGGTCTGCAGCAGTACCACCCCATTCAGCAGCACCATCGTATCCGGGTAATAAAAAAACTGGATCTAATGCTGGCGGAGCATTGATACGAGCATCCGATTTTTTTAAAATCTGTAGCAACGAATCTTTATTTTTAGCAAACGGACTAATATCATTTTCAGTGATTTCAGTTGACTGCCGAGCAAAAGGCTTTGGTTTTACTGGAAATGGTTGTGTTGGCCAAGCGCTTTCACCATTTAATGTAGAAGCAGGCATTGGTATTTCCTTAATATCAAATAAGGGCTCGCCGTTTGCTCTATTAAATAAATAAACAAAACCTTGTTTGGTAACTTGTGCTACTGCAGGAATTTTTTCTCCATCGCGTTCTATCATTAAAAGGTTCGGTGGGGCAGGAGGGTCTCGATCCCATAAATCGTGATGCGTGAATTGAAAATGCCATATATATTCTCCAGTTTCAGCCTTTAAGGCCAATAGAGAATTAGAATATAAATTACTGCCTTTTCTAATCCCGCCATAAAAATCAGGAGCAGCTGAACCAGTTGGCACATAAATAATTCCCGATTTTTCGTCAACAGCCATACCAGACCAGTTGTTTGCGGCGCCCGTCATCTCCCGTTCAACTTCGCTTTTAAACTCCCAAGTTTCTGAACCTTTTTCTCCAGCATCAGGAATTGTTTTAAACACCCATTCAACATTGCCAGAAATAACATTAAATGCCATAATATTTCCAGGTGGTGCACCAACATCTTCTGATACTCGTAATGGCATTACAATTAGATCTTTATAAATAGTTCCTGGAGTATTCGATATAACAAATTTGTCTTTTGAGGATTCCGACATTCCAGAACGTAAATCTATTTTACCATTGTTTCCAAAACTAGTAATAGGGTTACCTGTAAGAGCATTTAAGGCAAAAAGATGTGGGCCACGGGTACAAAAAATACGTTTGTCATTTTCTTTTTCCCAATACGAAAGTCCACGAGAGGTAGAATGCCATACCTGTACAGAATCTCCAAATTGCCAAATTTCTGAACCCGTTTCTGCATTTAAAGCTACGACCCTTAGTGCAGCTGTAACTCCATATAAAATACTATCAACTACAAGTGGATTCATTTGCATTTGACCCCAATCTTTGGCTTTATATGACCAAGCGACTTTCAAATCCTTTACATTTTCTTTATTAATTTGAGAAAGGGTAGAATAATGACTACGCCCTGAGTCGCCTAAATAATTGGACCAAGTTGTATACGCTTTTTCGTTTTCCTCTTTTTTTTGAGATGATTCACAGGATAATAAAAAACAACAACAAAGTAAAAAACCAAAATAATGGAATCGAAAAGCTTTTAAAGACATTTTTAATTTTGAAGATTACCTTTTAAAAGTAATCAAAAAAAAGGCTGATCCAAAGCGTGTAAATTAATGACATTTTCACTTTCGAATTTCACGATCACCTGTATGATCAACACCTTTTTTACGCTCTAATTCGATCATAGCCTTAGGCCTGAAATTTGTAATCAACGCACGGCGATTATCTGCTGTAGTGTTCCCACGACTATAATGTAAAGTACCACCTTGGTGAAAAACACATGAACCAGGATTTAATTCAATAAAAACAGAATTTTCTTCATCACCATCACACTGTAAAGCACCTTTGTTTCCTGTTTGCCGATGCGGTAAAATATCAGACAAATGCGATTTTGGTGTGTACCACATGCATCCATTTTCTTTATAAGCCGGATCTATAGCCACCCAACAACTAGCAGCTCTTTTATCTGGCATATCAATCCAATATGCGGCATCTTGATGCCATGGGGTAATGGTATCAGTAAATGGAGCTTTATTAATTAGCATGTCAAAATCTAACTCTATATCATCACCCATTAATTCTTGAGCAATAGCGAGTGACTTTAAATGAAGCGCTTTTTCTTTTAATTCGGGCACTAATTTACTAGGTACCATAATCTGAGTAATCTTCTCTTTTTCACCACTGCTTCCCGAAAGATCGGAACGATACTGTGACGCATTAATACTATTGTCTAGAAAAGAGTTGTATAGACTACTGTAATATTCAACTTCAGTTGCAGTAATTAAACTTTGAACAACTAAGTATCCTTCAGTTTTGAAAAAAGCTTTTTGTTCTTGAGTAAGTAGACCCATTCCAATTTTGTTCTGTTAATTAAAATTATTAAATAATTTCAAAAGACAGAATTAATTTAAAGTTAACTATTCATCAAGAAGTTGTAAGTATTCACCTTCTGACCAACCTAAAGGGGCTGTTATAGAATGATTACTTATTGCTTTTCCTTTTACCATTGGTTTTGTGCCATCTGCATCTTTCCACATCACATTTTTAACCTGTAAACCCTTGACGTCATCAACAATTATAGGAAATCGGGAATCTGGGTTTTCGGTGCCAATAGTTAGATTGTCGATGGAAATACCTTCTGCATGTCTAATAAAAAAAGCATTACTAGGCAAATTACCATAGGTAATAGCATGTGGATATCCTTTTTCATCTTCTTCAACGGTTCTACTAAAATCGCCCATTTGAAGTCCTCCCTTTGAGAAAAGCTGAATATTATTTAATGAAACGTTCTTGATAGGATAGCCTTCTAACCCAGTAATTGATGACCCCCAAGTACCTGCGTCATAGGCAACTACATTGCTAATAGAAATGTTTTTTACTTCCCCAATATTGTTGACAACTGCTCCTGGCGTATGCGGTCTTGCTCTATTTCCTAAACGAATATAGATAGGGGATTCCGTACCTTGAATAGTTAAATTATTTACGGTAAACCCTTCCAATGTTCCGCCATCAACGATCATTAATGAAAGACCAGAAACACCAATTCTAGGGGTATCCCAAATTGGCTTGCCTATTTCTTTTGAAGGTTTAACTACGCAATTACTTATGGTTACATTTTTAAATCCACCAGTGGTTTCGGTTCCTGCTTTTATAGCATTACAAAAACTACTTACAACACAGTTTGTAATAACAATATCTTCGCAAGCAGCGGCTCCTGTACTTTTTAAAACAATACCATCATCATCAGAATCAATTATACTGTTTGACAGCACAACACGGCGACACCCATCAATATCGATACCATCATTGTTTCGACTACCATGGCTGTAGACATATGTGTTTGTAATAAATAGATCTTCACAATCTAAATAGTGTTGATTCCAAATAGCAGCATTTAACATGCGTAAACCATCAATCTTTATATTTTTGCAAGAGATTAAAAGAATATTTCTAGGCCTTCCATCAACATCACCTGCATAAGGGTTTGGCATAGGTGTATGCAATGGACCTTGACCATCAATAGTCCCATTCCCTGTTAAAGCTATATTTTCTTGGCCTTCTGCATAAATTAGTGCATTAAACCCTCCTAATTGATCTTTATGCGAACGGTATTTTGGCATTGGTTGTAATGGAAAGTCCGCAACATTAGTACTCGATAATAATACCGCATTATGTTCAAAATGTAGCTCAACATTACTTTTTAAAAGGATGGTCCCAGATTTAAAAATTCCTGAGGGAATTATGACTGTACCGCCTCCATTAGAAACACAAGCATCAATGGCTTTTTGTATAAATTTTGTATTTAGAGTTTTACCATCGCCGATAGCACCAAAATCGGTTATTGAATACCTGCTGTTTTCAGGAAGACAATCGACCGATGCATAGGCGTTGTTGTATACAATGGAAAGAAAAAAAATAAAAAGGCTGAAGCGGAAAATTTTCATATATAATCTTTAATTTATTACTGAAAAGTACAGTTATTTATACGAAGGACAAAGTAATTTTTAGCACTACATTATTTCGACACAATTAAGTATATTAGGGTGTTAATTAGCTTATAGCCATTTTATGAAAAATCGATTCATTTCTTATTTTAAAATTGTCATTCTCGTAATTTTATTTACTAGTATTAAAGCTTTTTCTCAAAAAAATCAAATTAACGAAGGAGAATGGGTTTCTATGTTTAATGGAGAAAACCTTGATGGATGGACCACAAAAATTCAACATTACGAGGTAGGAGATAATTATGGAGATACTTTTCGGGCTGAAGAAAACATGATTAAAGTACGTTATGATAAGTATGAAGGAGATTTTAACGATCGTTATGGTCATTTATATTTCGACCAGCCTTATTCGTATTTTCATTTGTCGCTTGAATATAGAATTGTAGGTGAATTACATCCAGGATCTGCAAGTTATACAATTAAAAATAGCGGTCTAATGTTTCATTCGCAAGATCCTAGAACGATGCTTAAAGAACAAGATTGGCCCATTTCTGTAGAAATGCAATTTTTAGCGGGTGTCGAAGAAGGAAAAGAACGCCCAACAGGGAATATGTGTTCTCCTGGAACGGATATAGTTTATGAAGGAAAAATTGATGAAAGACATTGTGTCCCATCTAATTCTAAAACTTATTTTGGTGATCAATGGGTAAAAGCAGAATTGATAGTTTATGGCGACTCTTTAGTGAAACATATTATAAATGGTCACGAGGTTTTAAGCTATACACAACCGCAAATAGGAGGTGGGGTAGCTAATCGATATGACCCAGCAATTAAAATTGATGGCAAATTGTTATCAGAAGGTTTTATTGCTTTACAAAGTGAGTCTCAGCCCATAGATTTTAAAAATATTAAAATTAAAAACCTTAAAGGCTGCAAGGATCCTAAAGCAAAGAATTTTAAAGCGTATTATGTGAAGTCGGATAAAAAAAGCTGCACTTATTAGATGGTTTTGAAAAACCATCCAAGATAAGAATCTACATTTCATAGAGTTCTAAAGGAAGTCCGTCTGGATCTTCAAAAAAAGTGAAGCGCTTATTCGTTATTTCATCTATACGTATTTCTTCAGTAATTACCCCTTTGTTTTCAATTTCTTGTATTGCCTTTTCAATATTATCAACTTCAAAGGCTAAATGCCGCAAACCCCTTGCTTCAGGCCTTGACACTCGTTTTGGAGGATTTGGAAAGGAGAACAACTCTATGCAATATTTACCATTTAGAGTAAGATCTAATTTATAAGAATTTCGTTCTTCGCGGTAGACTTCATTGGATATGGTAAAGCCTAAAATTTTAGTATAGAATTTTTTCGACTTGTTGTAATCTGAACATATAATGGCAATGTGATGAATTTTATTTAACAACATAATTAATTTATAAATCCTCCGGATATTTGCCTGCTGTCGTCCATCCACCATCTACAGGTATGGTTTGTCCATTAATATGAGATGCCTCATCTGAAAGTAAAAACAAGCATGTTTTCGCTATATCTTCAGGGGTTCCGACCCTGCCATTAGGGTTTAATTTCCCCCACATTCCTGGATAATCGGGTTGCTCATTGGCTGTACGCTCTGTTAAGGTTGCTCCTGGGGCTACCACATTTAAATTTATATGATGCTCACCCAATTCGTAGGCCAAATTTACGGCCATCATTCGTAATGCGGCTTTAGTCATCGCATATGGTGTTAAGTTCTTATACGCCCTAATACCTACTTGCGATGAAATAAGAACAACTTTACCACCAGTTCCTTGTTTAATCATTTCTTGTGCTGCACGTTGAACTAAAAAATAGGCTCCGTGTAAATTTAATTGAAGTGATTTTTGAAAATCTTCGGGACTTGTTTCTAAAAAACTTCCAAAAATAGTAATGGCAGCGTTAGGTATTACAAAATCGATTCTTCCCAATTTTTCTATAGTAAAATCAACCATTTTATTGATATTGGTAAGATTACCAGAGTCACCAGAAAAATAGTGACAATTGTCGTTATATAAAACGTTTAACTTTTCAGTAGCCGATTTGGCCTTATGTTCATCCAAATCGTTTAAAACTACACTTGCACCTGCTTTAAGTAATAGCTCCACGATGGCATAGCCTATTCCTTCACCGGCACCTGTAATAATTGCGACCTTATTTTTTATTCCAGTGTATTGCATTAAAAGTAATTTATTGTAGTGCCCTTAACTTTAGTTTTATGAATGAAAAGGCCACCACTATGTGGGTATTCTTGCAACTCTTTTTCGCTTAAACCACTTCGAGCAGTTGTAATATATAGGGTTTTTAAGTTTTCTCCTCCAAAACAACAGGAGGTTACATGTGGCGCGTCTACTTCTATTTTTTCTAGAACCTTTCCAGTTTTTGGATTCCATCGGCGAACATAATTTCCTCCCCAATGCGCTACCCAAAGCATATCCTCTTCATCAATACACATGCCGTCTGGACTACCAAACTCTTCTGGAACATTAATAACAATTCTTTGATTAGAAATAGTACTATTTTTCGAAATGAAATTAAAAGCCTGAACCTTGAATGTTGGGCTATCGATATAATAAAACGTTTTCTTATTACTTGTCCATGCCAATCCATTGGAAACAGAAGTATTTGGAATTTGTATATCAGATTCAAAATTTGATGAAACACGATAAAAATTACCAGCTTTTGCCCCACAGTTTTTATCCATAGTGCCCAGCCAAAAGTTACCATTAGGGCCAACTTTACCATCATTAAAACGCATATTCGAATTCGAATTTTCGAGAATGTCATGTTTTGTTAATTCTTCAGTTGTTGTATTAAATGAGGCCAATCCTTTTTCCATAGCCAAAAGAAGTAGACCGCTTTTTTGTGGTACAGCAGCACCAATCATTTCATCAAACACCCAATGGTATGTTTTTTTTGTTGATGGATTAAATTGATGGAGTTTATACCCTTCAATGTCTACCCAATAGAGTAGTTGATTTTGATAATCCCATACCGGTCCTTCGCCTAAAATAGATTTAAAATCGAAAAGTAAATTTGCTTTTTGTGATAAAACTTCTGCCATTAAAACTCAATATAAGTTGAAGTAGGAAGTTACGGATTTTTTGTTTCTACTTATATAAGTGGTAGTTGAAAATAAGGAGTATTCCAGTTTAGGTTATTTCGGCTTTGCAACTAATTGTCTGTGAAGTGAAATATTATAAGAAAAGTCTTTCTGTTTAAAAATTAGATTTTAAAATTCGGCTTGGTAAAAGTTATGTAGGCATGCTAACATTGCTATAAAACAATGAATGCCCATAAACCAGTGAACGGTTTTGTTTCCTACTTTATTTTCCCACCAGACAATATTTATCCAGCCACCACCGGGCTCCATAACCCAATTCCAATTCTTTATAAAACCAATAAGACATAATCCAAAAAGAGCTGCAGCTATTAATAATCCATAATGTGGATTTAATTCTAAAGACGTGCTGATTTTATTAAATAGCTCAGTCATAATAAAAGAAAGAATTATTTTAAAATACCTTGATACTTTGTATGGTCTGCTAAAAGTGAAGTGGCTACTAATATTGCTTGATCATTTTGCAGATAATAATCATAAAGTCCATCTCTGTAGAAGTATCGCTTTACAATTTCATCTTCAAGCTTTTTCTGTATCTCTTTTTTATGCGCACCAAGAGCAGTTATTTTTCCCTGCTGTATTTGAGCTAAAAGTTTACTGTAATCATCTTTTAATGAGTTGCCAAATATGGCTTCATCCTTGGCCAAAGCTTCTTTTAAAGTTTTTTCGGTATCGGTTTCAAAAGAGAAACTACTGGCATTTACAAAATTTTTAAAACCCGTATAATCTGTATCTGAAAACTTAAAATTAGCAACATCTTCAAGCTGATTTTCATAATAATATTTAGTAGCATAATCGAATACGACCAAATTGTGCATAAGCGCTTTTGTCATATCATTTGCCTTAACAGCTTCAATCTCTAAATCAGGCAAAACACCACCACCATCTTGTACGTTTCGACCATTTTTGGTTTTGAAATTTTTGAAAGTAGTATTCTTTACAGCATGGCCTTCTTCATCACGATTCCAATAATCCAAAGATTGAATGCATCTTCCAGACGGCGTATAATAGCGTGAGATAGTCACTTTAAGCTGTGTGCCATAAGTTAGTTTCATAGGCCGTTGAACTAGCCCTTTACCAAAACTGCGCGCACCTAAAACTACTGCTCTATCCAAATCTTGTAAACTTCCTGATACTATTTCACTAGCTGAAGCGCTACTGCCATCGATTAGCACAACAACTGGAATTTCAGTATCTATTGCTTTATTTTTTGTCTTGTATTGTTGATTGAACTTTTTAACTTTTGACTTAGTAGTTACTATTAATTCACCTTTTGGAACAAAAAGATTGGTAACATTAATTGCCTCGGATAATAACCCACCTGGGTTACCTCTTAAATCTAAAATAATTTTTTCGGCACCTTGTCCTTTTAAATCTAACAACGCAGCTTTTGTTTGAGAAGATGCTTTTGAATTAAATTTTGATAAAACAATATAGCCAGTTTTCTCATCGGCCATTTTATAATAGGGAACAGCATCAATTTCAATTGAACCCCTAGTTACTGTAGTAGTTTGTGTTTTACCTTGTCTTTTATAAGTTACATCAACTGTAGTATTGTTGGCACCTTTTAATAGTTCACTTGCATTATCATCAAAGTCTGAAACTTCAATATCGCCTATTTTTATAACTTCATCACCTGCTTTTAGTCCTGCCTTGTCGGCAGGTGAATCTCTATAAGGCTCAATAATCAATAGACGATCATCAAACGAACGAACTACAGCGCCAATTCCAGAATACTCTCCAGTATTATTAATTCGGTAAGTTTCGACATCTTGTTCATTTAAAAACTTAGTATAAGGATCTAAATCGTTCAACATGTTTTTAATTGCTGTATCCATCAACTCGCCAGGGTTGGTTTCATCAACATAGTTCATATTAAGCTCTTTAAATAGCGTCGTAAATATTTCAATTTGCTTCGCTATTTCAAAAAAGTCGCTTTTAATGAACCCACTCCCCATCACTAGAAAAGAAAGTGCAATTAGTGGTATAAATACTCTTTTTTTGACCAACTTATTCATCCGTAGTTTGCTTAATAAATTTTAGAAGGATTGCTTGAATATTTTGTTCTACAACATGATAATCAGGCATTTCTTTCCCAAGGTATAAAAACAGGAACGCAAAGTTGCCCTTACTATTGTTAAAAAGATGAGGTTTGTTAAGTCGATAGCCTTCTCGAAGTAATCTTTTAATTCTATTTCGCTTAACTGCACTTTTAAAGTTCTTTTTTGGAACCGTAAACCCTACTTGAAAACGAATGTCTTCAATATGGTCTGTTTGTAAAAATATAAGCTTGACGCTTTTTATTTTAACAGATTTACCTTCTAAAAATAACTGGTCAATTAACTTACGGCTCTTTAGCTTCTCTTTTCTAGGAAAAGAAAAATTTTTCTTTTCTGATTGTTCTAAAGATGCAGAAGTTTCAGAAGCATCCATTTACAAATCGTGTTAATTATTCTGATTGCCAAACATTATTTTCTGCATTTATATCGGCCATTAGCTGTGATGGGTCGATTACAATTGCCTTAATATCCGTTTGAGGTTTGTTAATTTCAAAAGAATACGATGGGTTTGCCCAAGGCCAATCGGGTAGCACCGTACGCTCAAACTGTGGATACGGATTGGTTTTTTCTCCTCGCATCATTCGTAGGGGTGCATAGAAAGTTTCTTGCGAACCATCTTTATAAACCACTAAAACATCAATGGGCATTGGCATTTGGCCAATTCTGGACATATTTACTTTGGTTTTTGCTCCATCTGCAAGTACATCACTAATAGCATAATCAATTGTGTTTGTGGTCTGTGTCCAATCGGTTAAGTACCAATCTAATTCAATTCCAGAAACTTTTTCTGCCGATCTTTTAATGTCATTAGGTATTGGATGTTTAAACTTAAAGTCTTCAAAATATTTTTGAATGGACTTCATTAATTTATCTTGACCAATAATATAACCTAATTGTGATAGAAAAATAGATCCTTTACTGTAGGCTGCTATGCTATACGGCATGTTTTCATTGTAGCGATCGGAATGTGTAGTTTGAGGTTGTTCTTTTCCAGTTTTTATTAAATAGTAATACCCTTTATAAGAGCTTTCAAAAGGATTGTCTTTATTCTGCTCCCTTATTTCATTGCTACATAATGATGATATAAAAGTGGTAAAACCTTCATCCATCCATTCGTACTTGGATTCATTTGTTGCTAAAACATGCTGAAACCATGAATGTGCAAGTTCATGAATCATAGTACCAATTACACTACCTGGTTTATCACCTCCAGTGATTAGTGTAGCCATAGCATATTCCATACCTCCATCACCACCTTGTATAACGGAGTATTGGTCATAGGGATATTTGCCAATGTTTTTACTAAAGAAATTCATTGCCTTTTCAGTAAGTGGCTGAACAGCTTTCCATGTTTTTTGGAATTTTTCATCATCCTTGTAGAGAAAATGCAATGTGGGCCCATCATTCATTTGCACTGTGTCATGAACGTATTCAGGATCTGCTGCCCACATAAAGTCATGCACCTTAGGCGCTTTAAAATGCCATGTTAATGTCTTACCCTTTTGTTTTTTTATTTTACTACCCGGAGTTTCATATCCATGACCTATTTCTTGAGGATTTTGTAAATATCCTGTTCCGCCTACAGTATAAGTTTTATCTAACGTAAGTTTTACATCAAAATCACCCCAAACTCCATGAAATTCTCTAGCGATGTATGGATCAGCATGCCAACCTTCAAAATCGTATTCTGCTAATTTAGGATACCATTGACTCATTGATAAGGCAACACCATCTTTGTTGTTGCGGCCTGCTCTTCGAATTTGAACTGGAATTTGACCATTAAAAGTCATATCAAATGTTGTTTTCCCTCCAGGAGGTATAGGTTTAGCCAATTCAACAACAAGAATGGTTTCCTCTTCATTAAAAGAAACTTTAACCCCATCTTGTGTTAAGGACTGCACGTGTAAATAACCAATTTCATTTTCCGTTAAGGTAGCTATTCTACTCTTTTTATCTTCCGTTACCATTCTTCCATCAGGATCAGCGATGTTTTGAAGACGCATGTCCATCTCGCTACCAGGTTGAAAAGCATTGAAAAACAAATGATAATACACACGAGTTAATTCATCATTAGAATTGTTGGTGTAAACCAATTTTTGAGTTCCTGTGTATTGATAGTTCTTAACATCTATATCTACATCCATTACATAGTCTACCTCTTGTTGCCAATAGCTATTATTTTGGGCATATCCGCCAATGCAAAAAGCAAATGAAATGATAGAAAGTACTGAAAATTTTAATTTATTATACTGCATGTTTTTTTATATTCTTATTTTTCCTTCTGAAACTCCTTTCGCCATTATTAAAGCGTTGTAAGCATTTACCATTTTACCTGATTTTGACACTTCATTCATTTTACCCGTCTTAGAAGTGTCTCCGCCAAGGATTAAATTTGTCTCTGGGGCAAGTCCAGATTCTAGGATAATTTGTTTTACTTCAGAAGCACTTAATTTAGGATATTGAGAACGAATTAATGCGGCTACACCTGCAACCGCTGGCGAAGCCATAGAAGTACCCCCTTGGAAATCATATTCGTTATTGGGCATTGTAGAATAAATTTGATCGCCAGGAGCGAAAACATCAACATTAATTGAGCCATAGTTAGAAAAAGTAGCTAACATTTCCGAACCGTACTTAGGAGCTAATGCACCTACAGTTATTACATTATCAGAAATTTCTGGACCATTGTTAACAGCGTCATTTGGAAAGTTAGGCTCATTAGGGTCGTCTAAATTTACACCATCATTTCCTGCTGCATGAACAAAAAGAACATCTTTAGAAGCAGCATATTTAATAGCATCATACACCCATTGAGCATTTGGTGAGAAGCCTTTTCCAAAACTACCATTAATAATTTTAGCACCATTATCAACTGCATAACGAATTCCTAAAGCAATATCTTTATCATATTCATCTCCATTTGGTACGGCACGAATGCTCATTATTTCAACATTATTTGCAACTCCATTGGCCCCTTTACCGTTGTTTCGTTCTGCACCAATAATACCAGCCACATGGGTTCCATGACTTTCATCTTTTGATTTGTTTTGAGGATTTCCATTTCCATAGTTGGTATCAGTAATGTCGTATGGATTATCACCTACAACTGTTCTTCCATCAAAATCTACATTGTAATTGTAATTCGCTTGATCCGTAAAATGGATTATCGCTTCCTCGACTAGTTTCATAAAGCCAGCAGGACTATCGGCATGTGAGTATGCTTGAGTGAGGATAGCTTTGTTCTGTTGCATTGCTTCATCTTTAGCTTCAATCGCAGACATTTCCTTTTTAGTGTATTCACTTTTTCCAAGCTCTTTTTTTACAGCTTCATCAGCATTTTTAACGGCTTGTAAAAATTGTTCATATTGTTGTTTGCTTTCTATGGCTTTAGCATATTTCGCTTCAACTTCAGCTTTTGCTTTAGCTTGCATTGCTGCATCGCCAATTTTTAGCTTAACTATTCTCGTTGCTTCAAGTTGCTCATTATATGACTCACCTAAAAAGTTATAACCATGAATGTCATCTATATAGCCGTTTTTGTCATTGTCTATACCATCGCCAGCGCGTTCGCCCTTGTTGGTCCAAAGTACATCGTCTAAATCTTCATGTTTTAAATCCATTCCAGAATCTAAAACTGCAACAATTACTTTTTGCCCTTTTTTATTACCTATAATTTCATTGTAAGCCTTATCTACACTCATACCCGGAATAGTATCGCTAACTAAATCTAAATGACCCCAATTTTTTTTCTCGGAATCTGTTAGATCAGAAATTTTCATTGGAGTTTTATCAATACTCTCAATAGGAGTAGTAATCAATGTTGTTGCGCCGCAACCATAAAAAAGAGTTGCTACAAAAAGCCCAAGGGCAGATTTGTAAATAGTACTTGTCATTAAATGATGTTTTTGTTAGTGTATTTTTTTATAATATGCTCCAGGATTAAGGGCTTGAAATGTTTCAAAACAACCTCTATCGGCCATTGTTACATAACAAGTTTTTCCATCAGGACCTCCAAAGGTAATGTTTGAAGGCTTCTTTCCTTTCAATTGTACTTCTTTTAAGATTTTTTTAGCAGGAGAGACTATGATGACTTTTCCCTTATCGTAACGTGTTATATATAAATTTCCTTCGGCATCACATCGCATTCCATCCATCCCAAAATCAGTAAAAGACAGAAATTTTTCTTTATTGCTAATTGTGCCATCATCATTGATATTGTATTCCCAGATATTGCGTTGAATAGATTCGTTGATATAAAGTTTTTTACCATCTGGACTTACTTCAATGCCGTTAACTGTGCCTAAGTTCTGTGCCAATAAAACTATTTCTTTTGATTTATTTACCATCCATACTTTACCAGTGCTTTCTGCCCAGTTCGGGTCGCTGAGGTAAATAGTGCCATTAGGGGCTATGGCTAAATCATTTGGCTGACTCATATCATTATTATGTGCCCATATTGTAACTTCTTTAGTGCCATTTTCTACATATAACACATTATGTCCTTTATAGTCAGCGATGAACATATTGTCATTTTGGTCGAATCGTATTCCATTACCAATACTACCTTCTGGTAGATGTACATAAACACTACCAATACCATTAGAATCAACGATTCCAATGGTGCCTTCTTCTTTAAAATTAACCGCAAAGAGCTCACCCTTGGCATTTACCGCAGGACCTTCAATACCTTTAGTAAATGAAAATTCGGTAGTAAAATGGTTACTTTTAATGTTTTGCGCTTTACATGAAATTATAAAACATAAAGACAACAAACCAAATGGTATTTTAATTAAAAAGCTCATGGAATGTAAATATTTTATCAAGCCTAGGTCCTTTTTCAGTAGCCTGCAAGGTACAAATTTCATTATGAGCATCGTGTTCGAAAAATAGATAGTAGTTGTCTTTTATTGCCAGATTGAGAAATTGTTCTTTTTCTGGCATGGTCAGTAATGGACGCGTATCATAACTGGTTAAATAAGGAACAGGAATATGACCGACAGTTGGGACCAAATCGGCAGCAAAAACTAAAGTCTTGCCTTTGTAATTAATATGTGGGAGCATTTGTTTTTCTGTATGGCCATCTGCAAACAAAATATCAAAGCCTAATTCTGAATTTTGCAAGAACATTGTTTCACCTCTGTTAATGAATTTAAGTTGACCACTTTCTTCCATAGGTAAAAGGTTTTCTTTTAAAAAAGAAGCTTTTTCTCGAGGATTGGGTTGTGTAGCCCATTGCCAATGACTTTTATCGGTCCAAAAAGTTGCATTTTTAAATGCAGGTTCATATCCTGTTTTGTTGCTGTTCCATTGAATACTACCGCCACAATGATCAAAATGTAAGTGGGTCATAAAAACATCGGTAATATCATTACGATGGAACCCTTTTTCTTTTAAAGAAGTTTCTAAGGAATAATCACCCCATTGGTAATAATATTTGAAAAATTTGTCAGATTGTTTCGACCCCAATCCATTATCAATTAGAATTAGCTTGTTACCATCTTCTATTAATAAACATCTGGTGGCAATATTAATCATATTATTAGAATCAGCAGGATTCGTCCTGTTCCAAATTGTTTTAGGAACAACGCCGAACATGGCTCCACCATCTAATTTAAAATTACCAGCCTCTATACTATATAATTGCATTTTGTAAAAATAGAAATTCGATTTTAGAAACACACTGTAATGTATTGGTAATTAAAATTAGCTATGGTTGGTAAATGGTTATTTGATTTAGGTCTATTTCAAAAATGACTAGGGTTAACTAGAAGTAATATTGAATTTGTATTAAAAAATGAAAATCAGATAAAAGATGACTTCATTAGTACAGTTAAGACTTAGAGAAAAAATTCAATTTAAATATGTTTTATTTTTCAAGCATTAATTTACGACTTCAGCTCAGAAGAAGATATTACAATTGATAGAAATTCTTGAAATAAGCAATTGTCAAATGCAAAATAAAAGGTATTTTTCAAAAAAATAAGTAAATGGTAGAATTAGCCGGAATAATAATTTTAGGAATTATTGCCCAATGGGTGGCTTGGCGATTTAAATTGCCTGCTATTTTGCCGCTTATTTTAATAGGTCTGTTTGTTGGCCCTATTTCTACGTTATATACCGAAGGAGGCCAAAAAATTATTGAACCCATTTGGAATGGAGATAAAGGACTTTTCCCAGGTGAAGGATTATATTATTTTGTTTCGCTTGCTATAAGTATAATTCTGTTTGAAGGTGGCCTTACACTTAAGCGCTCAGAAATACGAAACGTAGGTCCGGTTATTACAAAACTTATTACGCTTGGTAGTTTGGTTACTTTTATTTGTGCTGGAGTGGCAACCCATTTTATATTTGGTCTTAGTTGGCAAATTTCATTTTTATTTTCAGCATTAATAATTGTTACTGGTCCAACAGTTATTACCCCAATTCTCAGGAATATTCCTTTAAAGAATGATATTTCGGCAGTTTTGAAGTGGGAAGGAATATTAATAGACCCTATTGGAGCTTTGGCTGCAGTATTAGTTTATGAGTTTATTAGTGTAGGGGAAGGTCAAGCGTATACCTTAACCGCTATTATTGAGTTTGGTAAAATCTTACTTTTCGGATTTACATTCGGATTTACCTTTGCGCATGCTCTTGCTTTTGCAATTAAGAAAAACTTTATTCCTCATTATTTATTAAATGTGGTTTCACTTTCAGTAGTATTATTGGTTTTTGTGCAATCAGATTTATTCGCACATGAATCTGGTTTATTAGCAGTAGTAGTAATGGGAATGGTACTTGGTAATATGGATTTGCCGAATTTAAAGGAACTTTTATATTTTAAAGAATCGCTAAGTGTATTATTGATTTCAATACTTTTCATTTTACTATCTGCAAATATTAATATTGCCGATCTTGAACTTATCTACAACTGGAAAACCGCTTTGCTTTTCTGTGTTATTGTGTTTTTCATTAGGCCTTTGGGAGTATTTTTAAGTGCAGCTGGGTCTAATCTTAAATTTAATGAGAAACTTTTTATAGGCTGGGTTGGCCCACGTGGTATTGTAGCTGCTGGTATTGCTTCCCTTTTTGGATCTAAATTGATAGCTAGAGGCGAAACAGGTGCAGAATATATTACACCCCTTGTTTTTATGATTGTTTTAGGGACCGTTTTATTAAATGCTACTACTGCACGGTTATTTGCTAAAATGGTTGGAGTTTTCTTAAATAAGTCGGAAGGTATTGTAATTATTGGTGCGTCTAAAGTATCTCGATTAATTGGGGAGTATTTGAAAAATAATGATCGGCATGTTGTACTGATTGATAATAACCAAACCAACATAAATAAAGCAAAGAAGTTAGGTCTTGAAGCTTTTTCTGCAAATATTTATTCCGATTCTTTGGCTGATAATATAGAACTTAATGATGTAGGATATTTAATGGCATTAACAGGGAACTCAGATATAAATAAGTACGCGGTAAATAAGTTTGGAAATCAATTTGGTGAAAATGGTTCTTTTAGATTGGTGAATGCGGATGAAATGATTGACCCTGAAAACAATCCGAAAGAAGGCCTGTTTTCGCATACAGATGATTTTGTGAGGCTAACTGAAACAGCACGAAGCTATCCTGCTATTCATGAAATTGAAATTAAAGACCAAGAACATTATGATGGGCTTATAGAAATTACAAAGGCCGATGGAAATATCGTACCAATGTTCTTAAAAACAAAAGAAGGGGAATTAAAAATAATTTCATCCTTTAGTAAAGAGTTTGATGATATTGAAGAAGGATACCAATTAGTTTATTTGGGCAAAATGTTAGATGTTGATACTACAGTTGAGGCTTCTGAAAAGGCATAAATGGCATTATTTACTGATTATTAAAACCCACGGATTGTGATTTGGAGCAGTAAACATTGATTTCGAAACTTTCGACAAAGGCAATGTCTTCCCCGTTTTAGGGTCTACCCATTGATAATTTAATACTAACGGTATATTTTTAATTTCAATAGCACCACCATTGTTCAAATAAGAAATATATAATTCTCCTTCTTTGGCTAAAAGGGGTTTATTATTGGATAAATCCCAGCGTTTTTGAATATCAGTTAAGTTATAGTCACTTAAAATTTTACCAACCATGCCTACATAAATGGACCCTTCTAATTCCATAGCTTCTTTCCAAGAAGTTGCTTGGTCTGTCCAAGATTCCCAGCCCTTTTCTGTCGCTGAAATTTTCCATTGCCAAAGGGTTGCTGCTCCATAAACTACGCCCATTGTTCCACCATGCATTAGTTGCATCCATGCTTCTTCACCTTGCCACCATCCTAAGCCTTTTTTACCATCTCGCATTCCCTCATAGGTAGGCTCTCCATTTGCAGCTCCTTTAATGGGTAAATAGTTGTACATACGTTCTACTTTATGATAGAGGTGTGCACCATCATGTCCAGTTTGAGCCCATTGAAAGTCTAACCATTCTTTATCATGATATGTTTTATTATTGTGGAAACAATGTTCACGCTCACCATTTGCCCAATCAGCTAAATAATCATCACAGGGATTGTAATGGATGCCCGTGGGTTGTGCATAACAGTCCCATTCCTCTATCATTTCTCCACTTTCTAGAACGCCTGGATCTTTTCCATTGTGATCGCCCCCTAATAACCAAATTGCTGGACTACTACCATATCTAGCCAATAAATATTTACAATAACGCTCGTACTCATCTGGTGCAATTGTTTTTCCTAAAACTTCAAGACCTTTCCACCCAAAACCATGAAATACGGGTTGATGTACTGGAACAATTTCATGTGCAATTAGTGTTTCAATGATTCCATCATAGTATTTAAAATAATCTATATTAATTTCATTTAAATGTCCATTGGACAAATCTTCAAAAGCTCTTTTAAATCCTAATTCTGTATTGCGTTTATTGGGTCCTTCAGCTTTCATATCTGGTTGTAATGTCATTAATAAAACAGTGTTGTAGCCTTTTGCTTGTCTTTCTTTAGCATAGTATTCCACTTGCTCTAATGTGGCGCGAAAAGGTATTGCCCAAGGAGTATCACCTACCATTAAAAAAGGTTCATTTGAATTATGAACAATGTTTCTATGGCCTTTTGACATTTTTAGAAGTCCTTTTTTTATCAGTTTATTGGAGCTAGTATTTTCAATTGAACGAAAGCTTCCCTTTTGATTATTTAGACCTTTGTCTCTTGAATTCGAAGCATAAGATTTCCAAGTCCATGATCCTTTGCTGTCATTTGGAGCGAACCGTACTTTCCACTTGTTTCCTCCATCCCAAAAAGCTGGCCTCTTAAATTCATCATTTTCTTCATTGATAAAAATGGCCCAAACGTCTACATCTGTATAAGGATTTTTATATGTCTCTTTTGCCGATAAGGTTATTTCAAGGGTATTCCACTGTGGAATATTTCCGGTAGATTGCGCCGATAAAAAGAAAGAATATAGTAATAGAAAAATAGAAGTTAAGAGAGCCTTCATTTTGAATTGATTTTATCAATGAAGGTACTAAAAATGAAGTAATTTAAAAGACCATTGTTTTCCAAACACTTATAGAAATATCCTCGGTATGTATTTCATAATTAGACCCTGCAACTAACCTATAAAAATGAATGGCAGATTCTCTTCTAATTTTATCTGCTAAAAGGGATTCGTCAATATCTCCACTTTCTTGCCGCCATGTAAAAATAGAATTTTGTTCAATCTGAATGATGCGATGTTTAGCAACGAATTGGGCAATGTAGGTGGTCATTCTGGGAGTACTTTTTTATATTAACTATGTTGGTTCAAAAAAATTGTATGAACTATACAAAAAGTAGGAAAATTTTTACAACAAAATAAACGAATTGTAAAATTTCGTTATTTTAGTTAATCATTTAATTTTAAAACAGCCATAAAAGCTTCTTGTGGAACTTCAACATTACCAACTTGACGCATACGTTTTTTACCCTTTTTCTGCTTTTCTAAAAGCTTTCGTTTTCTAGAAATATCACCACCATAACATTTGGCAGTTACATCTTTTCGTAATGCTTTGGTGGTTTCTCTAGAGATTATTTTGGCACCAATAGCGGCCTGAATAGGAATATCAAACTGTTGTCTTGGTATTAATTCCTTTAATTTTTCGCACATTTTTTTACCTATATGTACAGCATTATCTGCGTGAATTAAAGCAGATAAGGCATCAACAGGTTGTGCATTTAATAAAATATCTACACGAACCAATTTGGAAACGCGCATGCCAATTGGCGCATAATCAAAAGATGCATATCCTTTGGAAACAGTTTTAAGTCGATCATAAAAATCGAAAACAATTTCAGCCAATGGCATATCAAAACTAAGCTCTACACGTTCGGTAGTGAGATAGGTCTGATTCGTTATTTGCCCCCTCTTTTCTATACATAACGACATAACATTACCTACAAAATCTGATTTAGTAATAATGGTCGCTTTGATATACGGTTCTTCTACACGGTCAATACTAGATGGGTCAGGAAGGTCTGTAGGATTATTGACAATAACTGCCGTTTCTGGATCTTTACGAGTAAATGCGTGATAGCTAACATTAGGCACGGTAGTTATTACAGTCATATTAAACTCTCGTTCCAAACGTTCTTGAATAATCTCCATATGTAACATTCCTAAGAATCCACAACGGAAACCAAAACCAAGAGCCGCACTACTTTCTGGGGCAAAAACTAAAGATGCGTCATTTAATTGCAACTTCTCCATGGAAGAACGCAAATCTTCAAATTCATCGGTGTCTACGGGATAAATTCCAGCAAAAACCATGGGCTTTACATCTTCAAAACCTTCAATGGCATTTTTAGTAGGGTTGGCAGAATCGGTAATGGTATCACCAACCTTTACTTCGCGTGCATCTTTAATGCCCGTTATTAAATAACCAACATCACCCGCCTTTACGCTTTGTTTTACTATCTGATTTAATTTTAAAGTGCCAATTTCATCAGCAAAATAACTTTTGTCAGTTGCTACGAATTTTATTTTTTGTCCTTTTTTAATTTCACCATTAATAACTCTAAAATAAGTTTCTACTCCTCTAAACGGATTGTAAACAGAATCAAAAACTAATGCCTGTAATGGTTCATCAATATTGCCCTCAGGAGCAGGAATACGATTAATTACAGCTTCTAAAATATCACCAACTCCAAAACCGGTTTTACCACTAGCATGTATAACTTCTTCTGGTTTGCACCCTAAAAG
>NZ_JBDVFA010000029.1:0-71016 GCF_039941195.1 Aurantibacter sp.
GGTATAGAATATATGACATTCTTGGCCGATTGGTATACGGAAAACTCTGCGAAAGGCATTGGATTCTTTCAAATAGGTGGGGGTATTGCTGGCGATTTTCCTATTTGTGTGGTGCCAATGTTGTATCAAGACATGGAACGAACCGACACTCCTTTTTGGAGCTATTTTTGTCAAATTAGTGACAGTACCACCAGTTACGGTTCGTATTCTGGTGCTGTGCCTAATGAGAAAATAACTTGGGGAAAATTAGATATTAATACCCCAAAATATATAATTGAGAGTGATGCTACTATCGTCGCGCCTTTGATTTTCGCTTACCTTTTAAAAATGTAATTTGATAGAATAATGGACAAACATGCACACCTTAGAAAAGTAATTGTTGATTTCAAAAAATTAACTCCGGAAGTATTAAGGCTTACCGTTGAGAGATATCCTGATGGATATGATGATAGAGATATAATTTCATTTAGAAACGCACATGGCGAGCGTATTGAGGCTGTAGAGGTTTTAACTGAGGACACTAAGTATTTGGTGAAAATCAGCGAAAAACTTGAGTATACGATGGAAAATTATAAACAAAGCGATTATGATGATTTTGAAGATGACGACCCTGAAGCAGTTGTAGCTCCATCTCCAGAAGATATGGTCGACGATGAGGATAACGATTAATAAAAGAATTAATAAGTACAATAAAATTAACCGGGGTTTTCTTTTAGAAAATCCCATTTTTTTATGTCACAAATCATGAAAATAGAAGAAATAGAAAATATTGAATTAAAGTTTTTAGATCTTAATGATTACCAAGAATTGAAATCAGCAATGATTTCAGCTTATACAAATATGCCAGGAGCATACTGGAAGGAAGAACACATAGAATCTTTAATAGAAAAGTTTCCTGAAGGCCAAGTAGTAATAAAAATAAATGGCCAGTTAGCAGGGGTGGCACTTTCGATTATTGTTGATTATGAAGATTTCGACGAGAATCATACATATGAACAAATTACCGGCCATTATTCATTCAATACACATAATAACAATGGTGATGTTTTATATGGAATAGAAGTGTTTATAAAGCCTCAATTTAGGGGTTTACGATTAGGACGAAGATTGTACGACTATCGAAAAGAATTGTGTGAAAAAAGAAATCTTAAAAGTATTGTTTTTGGAGGTAGAATGCCGAATTTTCATAAATATGCAAAGGAGCTAACACCTAAAGAATATATAGCTCAAGTGCGACGAAAAGAGATTCAAGATCCGGTTCTAAATTTTCAGATTAGTAATGATTTTCACCCTGCCAAAGTAATGAAGGGTTATTTGGAGGGAGATGCTGCTTCAAATGATTTTGCCATTTTAATGGAGTGGGATAATATTTATTATCAAAAACCATCGAAAAAGGCCGTTTCTAAAAAAACAATTATTCGTTTGGGTCTTATACAATGGCAGATGAGACCATACAAAGATTTAGAAGAATTATTGCAACAAGCCGAGTATTTTATTGATGCAGTATCTGGATATCGTTCTGATTTTGCGCTATTCCCTGAATTTTTTAATGCGCCTTTAATGGCAAAAGATAATCATTTATCTACACCAGATGCCATTCGAGAATTAGCAAAACATACGCAAGATATAGTACAGAAGTTTTCGGAATTTTCTATTTCTTATAATATCAATATTATTACAGGGAGCATGCCGGAAATGATTGATGGTAGATTATATAATGTCGGTTATCTTTGTCGTAGAGATGGAAGCATGGAGCGCTATGAAAAGTTGCATGTTACACCAGACGAGGCCAAAGTTTGGGGAATGCAGGGCGGAACACAATTGAAGGCTTTTGATACCGATTGTGGAAAAATAGGCATCTTAATTTGTTACGATTCTGAATTTCCAGAATTAAGTCGTTTATTGGCAGATGAAGGTATGGATATACTCTTTATACCTTTTTTGACTGATACGCAAAATGGCTATTCTCGAGTTCGGCATTGTGCCCAAGCACGAGCAATTGAAAATGAATGTTATGTTGCTATTGCTGGGAGCGTAGGGAATCTGCCGAATGTGCAGAACATGGATATTCAGTTTGCTCAAAGTATGGTTTTTACACCATGTGATTTTTCGTTTCCAACAAATGGTATAAAGGCTGAAGCAACGCCAAATACGGAAATGATATTAATTGCAGATGTAGATATCGATTTGTTGCGAGAATTAAATCAGTTTGGTGCAGTAAGAAATTTAAAAGATAGAAGAAAAGATATTTTCGAATTAAGAAAGAAATAGAATTGTCTAAAAAAGACAGTAAAACAACAAATAGTGGAAGATTTAAAGATAATTGGTGGAGAAGAGTGGTGTGTTTTTGATGATTTAGGCGTGCCTGCAATTAAAGCACGGGTAGATTCTGGTGCTAAGACTTCGTCAATTCAAGCAACAAATATTAAGGTTTATAGTAAAGGGGTAGAGGAATGGGTGAAGTTTGAGGTTAGTCCGTTACAAGAAAATAGAAGCATAGCTATTGAATGTGAGGCGCGTTTGGTCGACCGTAGAATGGTTAAAAGTTCCTCTGGTATTTCTGAAGAGCGTTTAGTGGTGCAAACCCCATTAACAATGGGAGGTGAAACTTTTGACGTTGAATTAACCTTGGCGAATCGAGATACAATGGAGTTTCGAATGCTATTAGGTAGAGAAGCTATTAATGCGCGATTCGTTGTTAACCCCGCTTTAAATTATCAAGTACAGTCTTTTTCTGATGAAGAAATAAATAGAAAGTACAAATCCTATTTTAAAGAAAAGTCTGGACTAAAAATAGCCTTATTGGCTAGTAATCCTAATTTGTACAGTAATAAAAGAATAATTGAGGCAGCCGAAGCTCGGGGGCATGAAATTGTGTTTTTGAATGTAGAATTGGCATATATGAAATTAGATGCCCAAGCTCCTGAAATACGATATCGAGGTGGAAATATTTTAGCAGGATTTGATGCAATTATTCCCCGTATTAAACCTTCAGTAACTTTTTATGGTTGTGCATTAATAAGGCAATTTGATAATCTGGGTGCTTATTGTCAGAATTCGGCCGAGGCAATTACCCAATCTCGAGATAAACTTTTTGCTTCTCAATTGTTTTCTAAAAATGATATTCATATACCAATTACGGGTTTTGCAAAATCTCCAATGGATACAAAAGACCTTATAAAAATGGTAAATGGAGCTCCTTTAATAATTAAGCTATTGGAGAGTACTCAGGGTAAAGGAGTTGTACTAGCAGAAACCAATAAAGCTGCGGAGAGTGTAATTAATGCCTTCAAGAGTGTAAACACAAATATTTTGGTTCAAGAATTTATTAAGGAAGCTAATGGTCAAGATATTCGCTGTTTTGTTGTTAATAATAAAGTGGTTGCTTCCATGCAACGTCAAGCACAAAAAGGTGAATTTCGAGCAAATATTCACCAAGGAGGTAAAGCTTCAACAATAAAAATAACAGCGGAGGAGAAAAAATTAGCTTTAAAAGCAGCTAAAGTATTGAATTTAGCTGTTGCGGGTGTAGATATAATTCGATCTAATAAAGGGCCACTGTTATTGGAGGTAAATTCGTCTCCTGGTTTAGAAGGCATAGAAAATGCCACTGGTAAAGATATCGCCAATGCTATGATTATGGCAATTGAAAAGAAATTGAAATTTACCATATAAGAGTGAAGTTTATTTTTTTGCGAAAAGTGGTGCGATTATAGCGTCGTCTTTTTTAAAATCAATAATTGGCACCATCTAAAATTTGTAACTTAGCTTCATGCATAAATTTCTAATACTAACGCTCGTTTTTATATTCTTTGTTTCTTGTAAAAATAATAAGAAAGACCAGTCTTTAAATCAATCGACAGAAGTAAATTTTAATATTGAAGAATGGCCAAAAAAGCTAAATGTTAATGCCAAAGCTGCTGATATTTTAAATAAGTGGCTCGAATATCAAGAGCTTGAGAGCACTTTTGCAAGTATTTATAACATTGATAATGCCGAAGATTTGTCTTTAATTATTGAAGATTTAATTGAGAAACAAAAAGCAATGGCCGAATCTACTTATCCTTTGGAGTTTGATACGCCGCATATAAAAAGTAGACAATTAATGCTTAAAACGTATATTTTAAAAACAAAAAGTAGTTTAGAATATCGTATAGATTTTGAACCACCTGTTATAGAAATGATTGATGCATTTAATGCTTTACGAAATCAGTTTAATGTAATTTTAAATAGTAAAATAGATATTGATTTAATTCAAGGAGACACTAATTGAAAATCGCCTTAAAATTAAATTGTAGTTAATAAAAAAAGCGCCAACCTAAGTTGACGCTTTTTTAATAGGATATGTTGTAATTACTCCTCTTTTGGAGCTGCTTCAGCTTCGTTTTTTCTTGACTCAAGAGCTTGTTTGCTTAAACTAGCCAAATTAAAATTAGGGTCTAGTTTTAAAGCTTCATCGATAGTTGCAATTGCAGTATCAATATTTTTGTCTTGGTTAAATTGGGCCAGCGCCTTTAGATGTGTAAATGCTGCTTTTAAAGAAACTTCATAAGGCTGTTGTCTTTCATAAAATGCATATTTCTGATCGTCTTTAACATTCAAAAGGCCAAATTCGATATTTTTTGATGCACCCACACCATCGCCTGTTTGAATTTTTAAATCAGCTAATTCATATGCTAAATAAGCATTAGGTACTCTTTTAAAAAGTACTTCAAATTGTTCTAATGCTCTTTTTGGTTGCCCAAGTGCTTTTAATGAAATGGCCTTTACCTGCACTGCTAAATCAGAATCGGTATCTTGTTTTTCAATACCAATGGTATTTAAAGCCTGTAAATGTTGATTGTCATTAGCATAAATATATGCTAGAGTATCTTTACGAGCTTGTGAAGGAGATAATATATTAAGATGTGTAAGTGCATTAATTACTCCATTCATATCACCTTGTAATCGCATTTCCTTATAAAATGCTTCGTAATGCTTTTGTAATTCGGTATTCGTCTGAGCCGAGCTTGCAAAACCAACTAGAAATACAAGGGCAATTAATAAATTTTTCATTTTGTAAATTTTTGGTGCGCTAAACTATTAAAATTATCTGGGTATATCTGTTATAAAACCTTTAAAATTAGCAAGTAAAAAGGGATGTCATATTTTGACATCCCTTTTACTAATTAAGTTGGTTATTTATTAAATGCTAAGCAATTGTGTAAGTAGCCTCATTATTTTTAAATGACTTTAATAATCGAGCATAAATAGCTAAACTTTTAGAGTCGTTATCTAAACAAGATTTTAAAAATTCATTTAAATTTTTAAATAAAATATTAGCATACAATGTCGGAATTTGTGTATTCACCTTTCTAGGGTCATAAGCATTGTCATCCACAATAATATCCATCTCCACTCTATTACGATGGTAATCAATCGAAACAGATGCCGCATTGTAATGGTTTTTCAAAATTGCAACATGGAGTCTTTCGTATTTACGTCTAACTTTAGCTTTCGTGCTTCCTGTGACAAGATTTTCAATTTCTTTGAGAATCTTTGTCCTTAAACTTGATTTTCTCATGGCAATATGTTTTATAATTATCCAATAAAGTTAGGGGTTAATCGATGTAATACACTATACATTAACAGTCACAGACCTGCTTTTGTTGTGAAATATGGACCTTGTGTTGTGAAAATCGACTATATGGTGGTAGTAAACTTGTATTTTTTAACAAAAATGAGTCTATCTGAGTTTACTATTTTGCCTTTTTTGTAATTATCTTGTTTATAATCAGGAGGTTGTAAATTATTTTTAATAGCTTCAGAATGATAATAATCTCTCTTTTTTGGATGATGAGGATAAACTCCATTAAATAATTCGTTCCACCAATTATTCTTTATTATTTCGGCAATAATACAAATACAATCATTTCTATGAATAAGGTTTATAGCATGATTACCATTTGATAAATTTGACCGACCAGAGAGCATATTTATAGGGTGTCTATTGCCACCAATTAATCCTCCAAAGCGCAGAATTGTAGTTTGAAATTGCCTATTATCTGTAAATATATTTTCAGCACTTAACATTTGTCTTCCCGATTCTGTAGCTGGTTCTGGTTCTGTTTCTTCAGAAACCTCACCTTCAACAGCACCATAAACTGCTGTACTGCTAATAAAAAGAATTTTTTGAACCGACGATTGTGCAATAGCTTGATGGAGCAATTGCATTTTTTTTACATAGTTTTCCTTCTTTATACCTCTTAATTTTGGAGGAACATTAATAACTACAATTTCGGTGTCTTTTAGAAATTCAACTATATCGCCTTCTAATTGTTCTTCAGTGATGACTATTTTAAAAGCATTGATTCCAACTTCTTTTAATGAATGTAATTTGTCAGCTGAGGTAGTACTTCCATTTATGGAATATCCTTTTTCTATAAGGTTTTTAGCTAATGGAAGTCCGAGCCAACCACAACCAATTAATGCAATAGTTTTATTCAAAAGTTATCTTTTTAATCGTTAGAATAGCATCGTTTAATACAAACGGCATTGGTATATTATTATTTGGGCGTGGGGGTACAGTAAAATCTGGATGATTTAATAAATCATTTGAAGCTTCATAAAGTGTTAAGGTTAGGGCTTGGTCTTTTGGAATTTTTATTTGAAGCTCAGTAAATTCATTATTAGTTATGTAATGGGTTAGTAATCTACCTTCTTCTTTAGCGCCAAGTTGCGAATCTCTAAGTTCTATTCCATTTATTATTACCTGGTTTAAAACAATTTTATTCGTAAAAACCTCTAATCTATTAACTTTTCGCTGAGGGGTTATACACAAATTGAGAATACGTTCATTTCCAATAATGGTATCAAAAGAGGTTTCAACTAAGGGAGGTTTTATGTTTTTTAATGGTGCTTCAGAAATATGGCTAAAACCAGTACTGTATTTACTGCTTAAAGTATTCTTTGATTCTTTAACGGGGTTATTTTTATTGATATAGTTAGCAGTCCAGTCGCTTAACACTTGTTCGTATGTTGCCCAGTTTGCCGTATTCGAATCAACGTCTAGTATATAGGTTAAACTAGTAGGTTTTGCATTTTCTTCCGAAAAATCAGAATTAAAATGCGCTTTTGTTATAAAAAATAGGAATAGTATTGTGCTCATTAAAGCCAGCCTATTTTTCTTTTTATAAAAACCAATAAGTGGTATTAGAAGAATAAAATTTAGTACTGTTAACACTGTAGTTCCTACCATTAATTTTAGTCCTAAACCAACAGGTAGTAATGCGATAAAAGGTGAAAATATCCATAGTGCAGGTATAGCTAAGAAAACTAATAAAAACGGATTTGGTTTTTTTTGATTGATAAGGACCATAAACGCGGCCAAAGCTGCAAAAACGGGAATAATAAAGTAAACACCTCCTTTAAGGTAATAGGACAATGCTCCACAAATACATAACCAAATAAAAAGTGGGGCTACTAATAGGTTTTTAGGATCTATTTTTTTGAATCGATGATAGGAATAAAAGCAAATGGCGAGGGATAAAAATATGAAGGCATTAATATATGCTTTTCCATTATAGGTGAAACCATGTAATATATCTTGATATTCGGGGTACAACCATTTTAAAAAGGACCAAGAGAAATAGCCCACAATTCCGGTTACTATTAAAGAAATAAGCGTTGGCATAAAGCCTATTGCGATTTGTTTTACGTTTAGTTTGTTGTTTTTTAAACCATAAATCAGTAAACCGATAAAAATAGAAACCGCTAGGGCGAACATCGGCCATATCCATGAAAAAGGGTAGGTTACCATTTTAAAAATAGGAACGTTAAAATAGACTAGGTCACTATCGTCTTTAAGGTTATTGAGATCTGTACTCGAAAAATGTTTTAACAATGGCATCAAATATGCTCCTTGGTGTTTCAAAGTATTTCTATCCAACCGATCATAATTATCACGTACGGTATGGTAGTCAAAATGGTCATCGATAAAGGCAAAATTAAAACCATCGATATCACCATCTTCACGAAAAACGGTTAAATCTGTATCATTCGGAAGCATTTTATAGATACTGTACATTAATGAATTTGCAACCGGAAAATCCGGATTAGCTCGCGTAAATTCTTTCATTAGTTTGGAATTACCCTTATTTGTCTCTAAAAGCATATAGCTCGCACCTCCGCTACCCCGTGCTTCAAAATTTAAAACTAAACCAGTTTCTTTAGCCCATTGGTGGTTATTTACATATAAATCTGCACCATTTAAACCGAGTTCTTCTGCATCCGTAATTAAAATGATTATGTCATTTTTTGGAGTTTTACCACTGGCTAAAAAAGCACGAATACCCTCTAATATTGTTGCAACACCACTCCCGGCATCACTTGCACCTAGCGATGAATGGGGACTACTATCATAATGAGTCATTAGAAGTAATGCTTTACCGTTTTCAGCGCCTTTAATTCGTGCTAAAACATTTATAGCTTTGCTATAATTTGCCCAATCACCAGCTGTGTAACCTTCTTGAAGTTGTGTTTCAAGACCTAATTTTTCCAGTTCTTTAATAATATATTCTCTTACTTCTGTATGTCCTTCGAAACCA
Organism: Aurantibacter sp.; assembly: GCF_039941195.1. GTDB lineage: Bacteria > Bacteroidota > Bacteroidia > Flavobacteriales > Flavobacteriaceae > Aurantibacter_A. Next base: position 8,586 of record NZ_JBDVFA010000029.1, read on the forward strand.
ACGCCATGTGGTTTTTGAGAAATGTTCTTAACATGTTGTAATGCCCTATTTGTAGAGAATTCTGATAGATTAGGTTGCTCATTTTCGTTGTATTTTGGCATTTCGGCGTCGAAGCACCAGTATACTGCTATTGCGATTAGTAGCAGTGTTAAAAAGCTTTGAAATGGTTTCATTTATTTATGAGATATTCGATAAAAGTATGAAATTCTTAAAGTTTTGATTGTTTCATCCGATTTTTTTGGCAAAATCATCAATAAAGAGTATATTTAAGATTAACCTTAACCGACCAATATTTACTTAAAAAGATTAAAATTATGGGAATAAAGAGTTTTAGAGGAGCCCGGAAAGAGACTAAGAAGGAGTTTGATGCCCCTATTTTGGTTACAGATTATATGACAAAAAAGTTAGTTTCTTTTAGTCCCAAACAGTCTATTCTCGAAGTAATGGAGTTATTTACCAAATACAATATTTCTGGTGGACCAGTATTGGATGATAATGGATTTTTGGTAGGTATTATTTCTGAAGCTGATTGTATGAAACAAATTTCTGAAAGCCGATATTTTAATATGCCAATTTTAGATAAAAGTGTTGAAAATTATATGACTAAAAATGTGGAGACCATTCCACATGAAATGAGCATATTCGATGCTGCGAGTGTATTTGTAAAACATAACCGAAGAAGATTACCGGTTATGAAAGACGGATTGTTAGTCGGACAAATTTCTAGAAAAGATATTGTTATTGCAGCATTAAAGCTTAGTGGGCATAACTATAAGTAATTAAAAGAAAATTTTTAGAGTAATAAAGCTTTCAATTATGAGAGCTTTTTTTATTCCCTTTTAACAATCATATAATAATCGTTGTCTAGGGGTAAATAACCTAAATTGTAAATGAAATAGTAGGTCGTACCTTTTTTAGTAGTATATAGGTTGGTGAAATAATCAAAGTCAAAATTCTTATCCAATAAACTATTTTTCGTAGTTCTCGTTTTACCATCTTTTAAAGTATAACTATCGAGAATTTTATAATTACGTCGCAGTCTATTATTAATATTACGAATGAGGTTTTTACTATCTGAATTAAATTTATTGTGATATGCATTTCTGCATCCATCGGAACAATATTTCTTATCGACCCGGCCCATAAGTTCTGCACCACATTCTAGACATTTTTTCTTCAAAACTCAGCTCTTTTGTAATTAAAGATTACTTCTTCAACTGCTCCATTTTTTTGATGTATTAACCCATAGATATTAATTTCATTTGAATTTACTTTTTCAAAAGTAAAACCGTCAAAATAAAGTCTGTTATCCGCTACTTTAATTAATTTAAATTGTTGTACTTCATTTTTCTCTTCCCAACCTTTTAAATTTCCGTGAAAATGTTTCAATTCAAAAACTAGTGTTTTCTCTACTTCACGAATATGTCCTAATTCGTAAAATTGAACTTTGCCCTCTACAACCAATTTAAATGAAAACATCATAGAACCACCTAAGGCCGGGCTCCATATTTCTTCGGTAATACCACCAAAAGCTTCTCCTTTCCAATGTCCTTCTATCCAAGAAATTTCTGAGAGATTTGAATTTGGAGACTGATCTCCTTCTTTAAAGGATAACGTGTTTTGTGCGTTAATTGAGATGCTAAAAAGAAAGAAGAGTATACAGATATTTTTCATTTTATGAATCTTGTACGTACAAGGTACGAAATATCCGTTTGCACACGGATTTATGGGTTTTATCATCACTTTTTTAAAGGTAATTGTAAATTAATGGATTTAAGTTGTAAGGGGTTTTACCTATGCTTACTTTTAGTTTTCAATTAATTTTTAAAATTCAAAAACCAAAAATGAGAAAAGTATTTTTACTAACATTTGTTATAACGACAATGTTAAAAGTCTATGCTCAAGACAAGGTAGAGGTTGAGGTTCTTCCTGGTGAATTTTGGTGGGGAGGTCTCAGTGCCATTGGTCATAATACACCGTACGACGTTAGCACTAAAGTAAGTCATAATCTCTGGGGTGATAATAAAGGGAATCAGGCACAACCCTTATTGTTGTCAAGTAAGGGTAGATATGTTTGGAGTGAATCTCCAATAGAATATTCTTTTGAAAGTGGGAAATTAGAGGTAACTACAAAAGCAGATAAAATAGAATTTGGGTCAGCAGGTAAGAATTTAAGAGATGCATACGATTATTCGGTTGAAAATTATTTTCCGCCTAACGGAAAAATACCAGATGACTTATTGTTTACAAAGCCACAGTACAACACTTGGATAGAACTTACCTACAATCAAAATGAAGTAGATATTTTAAATTATGCGCAAGCAATTATAGACCAGGGTTACCCTCCAGGAGTATTAATGATTGATGATAATTGGCAAGAAAGTTATGGCACATGGGAATTTTCTTCAAGAAGATTTACAGATCCAAAAGGTATGATGAATAGGCTGCACGATATGGGTTTTAAGGTTATGTTGTGGGTTTGTCCATTTATAAGTGCCGACACGGAGAATTTTAGATATTTAGCCAAAGAAGGAATGTTATTGCTTGATGGTGATAAAACAAAAGAAGTACTTTGGGCGAATACTAAAAATAAAGCTGCCATTATTCGATGGTGGAATGGCGCAAGTGCTTGCTTAGATTTGAGCAATCCAAAGGCTCAAAATTGGTTTGAAGAAAGACTTAAGTATTTAATGGATGAGTATGGTGTAGACGGTTTTAAATTTGATGCTGGCGATTCTGATTTTTATACAGGAGATATTGTTTCTTTTGTTCCTGATACTAACCCTAATGATCATACTACATATTTCGCGAAATTAGGATTACAATTTCCTTTAAATGAATATAGAGCATCATGGAAAATGGCTGGCTTGCCCTTAGCACAACGATTACGAGATAAAAATCATAATTGGAATGACCTTGCAAAACTTATTCCAGATTTAATGTCTCAAAGTATTATGGGGTATGCATATACTTGTCCTGATATGATTGGTGGGGGAGAATACCAGTCATTTGAAAATAATACTACTATAGATGAGGAATTGGTAGTGCGATCTGCCCAGGTACATTCGTTAATGCCTATGATGCAATTCTCGGTGGCACCTTGGAGAGTTTTGTCAAAAGAGAATAATAAACTGTGCTTAGAAGCTGCGATGTTACACGCAAAAATGGGCAATTTGTTTTTGAAATTGGCAAAAAATGCTTCAAAAACGGGTGAGCCAATAGTAAAACCAATGGTTTTAGCATATCCAAATGGCGGGTTTGAAACTATAAAAGACCAATTTATGCTAGGAGATACTATATTGGTTACACCAGTAATTGAAAAAGGGCAACGAAAACGAAAAGTTATATTGCCGAAAGGTAAATGGGTTGCAGAAAATGGTAACATGTTTAAAGGTGGTCGCACAATTGAGATTGAAGTTCCTTTGAGTCGTTTACCTTATTTTACTAAAAAATAAATAGATTTTTTTTGAGAGGGTGCCAAAATAAATGTCAAAATTTTAAATATGAATTCAATTAAATCTATTTCTACTTTATTAATTACCCTTTTAATTTGGTCTATAAATTATGAATTGAATGCTCAGAAAAATAATGTAAGATATCTGCATACCGTATTTGATCACATTGAGATTGAAAAGGACCTAATTTATGGTGAGGCGGTAAACTTCCAAGGAGAAAAGCAATCGTTGGCTCTTGATATTTATACGCCTAAAAATGATCACATTAAAAATCGGCCAGTAATAGTTTGGTTGCACGGCGGTGGTTTTAGATATGGTAATGATAAATCACAGTCTTATATAGTTGAGATGGCTAGTCGATTTGCTAAGAAAGGTTATGTTTGTTTGTCTTTGGATTATCGAGTTCGGAAAAGCCCTAAAACTGATATGGCTGGCACACTTTCAGATGCCATTGAAGACGCAAATAAAGGCCTCAATTGGCTAAGAGCTAATGGAGATTCTTTAAATGTAGATATATCTAAAATTATCATCGGTGGAGGTTCGGCTGGAGGTATTCTCGGAAGTCCTTTGGTTTTTAATAATACCAATAAGGAAGAAAATACTAGAGGAATTATTGGATTTATTAATTTATGGGGAACCCCTGATGAGAAATGGAGTAAACTAGATGTCGATAAAAATGATCCACCCACTATTATCGTTCATGGAAGCGAAGATCAATCTGTTTCTTATGACAATTCAGTTTTACTAATTGATAGCTTAAAAGCTAATAATATAAAGAATGAGCTTGTAACTTATAAAGGAGCAGGGCATACTCCTGTAAAATATATGGATGAGTTTGAAGTAAAAATTGCAAAATTTCTATACGATATTATTAATTAGTTTTCATTTGTACAAAATTTTAATCTTCTACTAAATCATGGCCTTAAATTAGTTTTAGAGAGCCTTAGTTTTAATTCGTATTATAGAATAGTTAGGCGAAAGAGGTCTCTAGTATTCTTCTCTCATTTTATTGCCATTACTTTTTTTGTCAGCCAAAACTAATATTAAATAATAGTTTCAAAAATTATTTTACTAATCAATCTATAGGTGTTAATTACATAAAACACTTGAAATCAGTATTTTAAATATAGTTTGATACTTTTTAATAAATATTGAATGTTAAATAATTTATAAAATAGTACCTTTTTATACATAGTACTGTAACAAAATGAAACATCTCTCGTCTATCTAGTATAAACAAATTATAAACAACAAATAATATCAATATTAAAAACAAGAAATTATGAAAGCAACGAGCAGCAGAACAGCAACAGAATCAAAAACAGGACAATACTTTTCATCTTTTGGGAATAGTAAAAGAGCGCAATGGGCGCAGTACAGAAATTTCAATCGCTAATCACGATTTTATAAACAACAAAGACCAATAATTTAAAATCAAAAAACATGAAAGCATCAATCACAAGAACAGCAACAGAATCTAGAAGTGGACAATATTTCTCAACTTTTAGTAATAGTAGAAGAGCTCAATGGGCATCTTACCGAAACTTTAACCGCTAATCACGGTATATAATAGCACATCAATCATTAATTATACATCATGAAAATTTTTATCAATCAATCGCCAATAGAGTCTAGAGAGTTTGCTTTCTACAATCAATTAAAAAACAACAAAAAAATCCGCTGGGTAGAATCGAGACAATTTCTTAACTAAGATTTCAGCAATAATAAATTAAAAAGGGATAGGCTTTAATTAATGCCTATCCCTTTTTTTGCAAATTATTGCTATTTTAAAAAATACCATTTATAGCGATAATCGGCATCTTATACAGTATTGTGGACACTGCATAATATATTTGTTTTTCTCCTCTTTATTTAGGTTACTTTAATTCTTAAGTTATGGTTAATTTTTGTTTAACTAAGCTATAAAAGAGTAAAAAATTAGAGCGTTAGTACTATGGTTAATACATCCAGTAGCAGAATTAAATCTATAGATATGTTACGTGGCCTAGTGATGATAATAATGGCTTTAGACCATGTTCGAGATTATTTTCATTTTGATGCTTATCTATTTGATCCTACTGATTTAACACAAACAAATGGAGCCTTATTTTTTACACGATTTATTACGCATTATTGTGCACCCGTATTTGTGTTTTTGGCTGGTACTTCTGCTTTTTTTGTAGGTCAAAGAAGAGGTTTGAAAGCTTTGTCTGTTTGGTTGCTAAAAAGAGGTTTGTGGCTTATATTTTTGGAGCTAACGATTATTAAATTTGGATGGCTTTTTAAGTTTGATTTGGGTTATAGTTTGCTTCAGGTTATTTGGATTTTAGGGTTGGCTATGATAATTCTTGCAGGATTAATTCATCTACCCAAAAAATCGGTTATTATAGTTTCTGTTCTAATGATAGTAGGGCATAATGCTTTTGATTCTTTTGTGCCAACAGGTATTTTTAATTCTGGAGTTTGGACTTTTCTACATGAGTTTAAATTGTTAACCTATGGCGATATTCAAATTTTTGTGGCCTATCCAATTATTCCATGGGTGTTTGTAATGCCTTTGGGGTATTATTTTGGAGCATTATATAAAACAACATTTAATAGAAAAATAAGGTCAAAAATATTGTTGCAATGTGGTATGGGTCTTATTGTTACCTTTTTCATACTTCGAATTATGAATCTGTATGGAGATCCATATGAATGGGAACCGCAAGATTCTTGGAGTTATACACTAATATCTTTTTTTAATATTTCAAAGTATCCACCTTCATTATTATTTTTATTAATTACCCTAGGGCCATCAATAATAGTGCTTGCTCTTGCAGAAAAATGGAAGGGTTGGCTTTATGATAAATTAGTTATTATTGGTCGAGTACCAATGTTCTTTTACATTATTCATATTTACGTTATTCATTTGTTGGCGCTCATTGCAGTAGTGATAACTGGGTTTGACGCATCTAATATGTACATTGATTTATGGGTTACTATGCAAAATGGTTTACGAGGGTACGGTTTTAATTTGGGTGTAGTGTATATAATCTGGATTGTCTTAGTAATCGGTCTTTATCCAATTTGTTCTTGGTATAATACTTATAAAACCAACAATAGAGATAAGTGGTGGTTAAGTTATTTCTAAATTCTTGAAATTGACACTTTTACTTCACCACAATATCATATTTGCGAAGCAAACCAATTAATTCATCTTTAGCAAAAACTGCTTTTTTAATGCGATTAATTTCAGGGTTAATATTAAAATTTAAAGTTGATAGAAAATTGGCTTTTTCAATATTTGTTTGTTGAAAAATAGCTCCTTCTAAATTACTATTATCAAAATTTGCTTCTATTAGTTTAGCTTCTGTGAAATCGACTTGACACATTTTGCAATCAATAAATTGCTGTCGGTTTAAACTAAGTGCGTAAAAAGATGAGAAATCCAAGTTGCAATCTAAAAATGAAAATGCCATCAAGAAATCATTACATTCTTCAAATTTAAGTCCAATCATTTTACAATGTGAAAAAGTAATTTCATTAAAAGTGGTATTTGTGATATTGGCATTACTTAGATTACAATCAATAAATTCACATTCCATAAAATTTTGATTGTCTAAATAGCTGCCTTCAAAATTACAACCTTCAAAAATGCAATTTTCATATTGACTCTTCGCTAATGCTAATTTCGAATAATCTTCATTTTTAAAGGTTTTGTCAACAATAAAAGGCTTTTTCATTACAGTTTAATTTTACTGATTTCGTTTGTCAATAACTCCAACTGGTTTTCTGCCCAGTTTCCCCATGCTTAAATTTTGAATTTCTTTAAAATCACATACTTCTATTTTAGGCGAAACACGCAGTTTAGATCGAAAACGATCTTTTATTTTAAGCAGTAATTCTTCAGAGGGTGTGTGCACCGCAATCTTAATTAAGATTTCGTCGGTGCCAATAGTGTTCTTATAAATTTCGATAACATGACTAGCCACTTCTGAAAAATCATTCAATAAATTATCCATGGCAGGTGGATAAATGGTAGTTCCTTTGTATTTAATCATTTGTTTTTTACGACCAACTAAAGGCCCCAAGCGTGTTGTATTTCTCCCACACTTACATTTTTCGGTATGTGCAATAACAATATCGCCAGTTCTAAAGCGAAGTAGGGGCATAGCTTCTACGCCCAATGTAGTAATTACTAATTCTCCTTCTTGTCCATCAGGTACTTTATTGCCAACATCATCGAGAATTTCAGTGATAATTAGTTCAGGGTGTTGGTGACCTCCTTGTTGCTCACAACATTCCGTAAATGCTGTGCTCATTTCTGTAGATGCATAGGTTGAATATAATTCTATATTCCAAGCTGCTTTTATTTTTTTGCCAAGGGTATTTAATGAGAAATCTTGTTCGCGTAAGGCTTCACCAATACAAATAGCACCTTTAATTCCCGATGCGTTAATATCTATTTTATTCTTTTCTGCATATTCCACAAGTTTTAATAAAAATGAGGGCACAACAATTAAATAGGTGGGCTTGAACTTTTTAATGGTGTCCCATTGTAGTTCAGGAATTCCGGCTCCAACGCGTATAATACCAGCTTTAAGTTTTCTGGCACCCAAAAAATACGCTAAACCGGCCATAAATCGTCGGTCTATGGTGGTGGTAAGTTGAAGTATGTCATCTTTTCCAACTCCCGCACAAGCGAAGGAGATTGCTTCGTTGTACGCTAATCGGTCTAAATCTTTATCGGTTAATCCAACAGTTACGGGTTCTCCTAAAGTGCCCGAAGTGGTTACGAAATCAACGATTTCATTTTTAGGTACACAGAAGAAATCATCATTAAATTCTTGTAAATGCTCTTTGGTGGTGATTGGTATTTTAGCTAAATCTTCTAAAGTTTGAATATTGGCAATATCGATATTATGGGAGCTGAATAGATTTTTATAGTATTTAGAATTTTTATTTAAATACAGTAGTAGCTCTTTCAATTTTTCTTCTTGAAAGCTTTTTATTTCTTCGGTTGATGCTTTTTCAATTTCAGGAATTTCCATCATCAATTCAATCTTCTCTTTAGTTTACGAATATAATCTTCCACTTCTTCTTTATCTGGAACGGTAGTAATTTCTTTTGTTTCGGCTTTTGTAAAAGCCTGTAAGGCCAGTGCGTCATAACCTTGGTTATAATAATACAAACCAATTAAAAAATGTACTTCCCAAAATTCTGAATTACTAGCTTCAAATTCTTGTAAAGTGGATTGCTCTAAATGAGACTCAGTGGATATAGCCTTGTTCACTACAGCATATAATTCACGATACTTTTTATAACTAGCGTATGCTTCAGTATATAAAAATGGATCTGCATCTATATTTAAATCTGCATTTGATAATTCAATATGTGTTTCATTTTGATCTCTTTCTGCAAATATTTCATTTAAATCATAAGCAACAAATTCTCCCAATTGATATGGGTTTGAAGAAACCCATACCATTAAATCTTCTGGTTTAAAAACAATTCCGTGGTGTGCCAATAATTGGTTTAATGCTTTTTCATTTCCAAAACCTAGCTCTTTTTCATTCAAACCTTTTTTGTCTCGTAAAATGTCGACAGCAATTTTAGGTGTTATTTTAGGTTGCTTGTCCAATAATTCTTCCATTCGTTCAAAACGATATTGAGAGTGGCTTTCCAGGATATGTTCTTGATTGTTTTTATCCTTCGCGTAAGCGGCACTTTGAAAGTGGTTAGCGCAAATTAACTGATTGGAATTCTCAACTTCGTAAACACCAAAATTCTTGGGTGATACTTCAATAATGGCCGCTTTTTTATCTTTTGCACTGCCGATAAATATAGATTCAGATACGAATACTTCTCGAGTTTTAGCAATTGCAATAGCTTCTTCAATAGTTGAAGCATATTGTAATATTTCACGGGTTACCAATGAGATTGGTGTTTTAGCAATCAATGGAAAGTCAGATTTTCCAGCATTTATGGTAACCGTTAAACCTTGATCATTCATTCCAGAAAGTACACCTATAAACCCTCCCCAAGTAACCGACATAAAATTATATCCGTTATCGGGTTTAACAAAAGCTATTATCTTATTTTTAGAAAATTCTTCCCCTACGTAAAAATCGAAATTTCGACCAATAATCATTTTGCTGTCTTGGGTGTGATCACCCCAAGCAGCAAAAGAGGAGCAACCAACAAGGGCCAAATCTTGTAATGCATGTCCAATGTCATGGGCTCCATGAAAGTACATTACTCGTTGATATGGTTTCGCTATATAATCTAAGTCTTGCTTCGCGCTTTTAGAAATACCGTATATTTCAGCTTTAAATTTCTCATCTATATTCAAGTACATTTTTCGATTAAACCAAGCTAAGAATTTTCGAAGAAAATTTTGTTTTCCTGAGGATGGAACTAATTCATCAATTTTATTAACAAAGATCTCTTCTTGGTAATTAAAAAGTTCTTTGGTTAGGATTCCTGTTTTTAAGCCAAGTTGATACGGGTTGCCTTGTACAAGTAATTCCCACTGGCCTTGCTTGTTTTTTGTCAAAAAATCTGACCCTAGAACATAGGTAGAGTCATTAACTTTTTTCCGTTTTGCAACTGGTGTTTCGTATTCAGAAACTTCAGGAGATTCGAGTAGTGATTTCTTTACCCCACATGAATTTAAAAAAAGTACAATTCCACAAAAAAGGAATGTTTTTTTAAATATTAAATTTAAGGCAATAGATACGTTCATTTTTTAGTTCGTTGTATAATTTTATCAATGAGGTATTCGCCTCCTAAAATTTCTGAACACGTAACTACACCACTTATAGTTACTCCTAAGATGCCATGCATATTTAAACTCTGACCTGTAAAATATAGGTTTTCAATTTTTGTTCGTGGCGAAATAAATGAGAGTAATGGGTCTTTTACATCTTTTATATATCCATACATGGATCCTCTTGTACAGCCAATATAATCACGATAGGATAGCGGGGTAGAAGTATGAAGAGAATGCACACATTCACGAATGTTTGGAAATTTTTTTTCAAGTGCACATAAAAAAGCTTCGGCCTTTTCATTTTTAAATTTTTCGTATGCCTTGCCGCGATCCCCTTTTTGAGCTACGGTATTAAAAGTGTCTTCCCATTGTTCAACTTCAGCATATCGCATATAGGTAATGGCGGTAAGTTGGTCACCCCATTCATCTTGGTTTTTGCGCACACCCATGGAAACCATATAAGTTTCTGGCCAAGTATTTTGAGTGTATTCATGACCCTTCCATACATTTTCGCAACTATTAAAATGATAATAGTTTTTATTGATGTATTTAAAAGATTTAGGTTTGAGTACGATGTGAATGCTAAATGCCGAAACTGTACTTTCTAAATTTTGAATTCTAGAATTATACGACTTTCTAAAATGTTCGGGCCCTACCATTTTCAGGGTTATCTTGGGCTCTATGTTAGAGATGTATTTATCCCCTGTAACTACTTTTCCATCTGAAGTAACTACTGAGGTGATTTTTTTGTCGACACAATTAATATCCACTACTTCTTGATGATTGTATGCTTCCCCACCGTTTTCTTTAAATCTTTTCACCAATAATTTGGTAATCTGACTTCCGCCATCTGCACATCTATATGAGCTTTGTATGTATGAATTTATCGAAAGGGCGTGTACATAGATTGGGGTTTTATCGGCAATACCTGCATACAATAAATTTGAACCTGCTAATACAGCTCCAAGCTTTTTGTTTTTTGTAACGGAATCGATATAATCCTTAGCCGATTGTTCAAAAAGCTCTGGGTCATTACCATACGGTTTACCGGCTTCTAAATTATATAGCGGAAATTTTTGACATATCTCTTGTAACTTATTACAGTAGGCTTCGATAGCTTTTTCCTCATCGGGGAAATAACCAACTAATTGTCTTTTAAAATTATCATAACCTTGCCCATGTGGATACTCAGTTTCATCATTATCAAAAGTGATAACATCATAAGCATTTTCATCTAATTTCTTTAACTCTAATCCCTCTAGAATATCCAAGTAGTCGAAATAGCGATATAAATTTTGCCCTTTTTCTAAACCCCCAACGTAATGTACACCGGTATCAAAAATAGTGCGGTCTCTAACAAAGGTTTGAAGGTTTCCGCCAAATTGATTGTTTTTTTCTAATACACAAACACTTTTACCTTCACGTGCCATTATATTTGCTGCCACTAGACCACCCATGCCACTGCCGATTATTACAATATCATAATGTGATTTTATCTTTGCCAAATCGACAACGTTTTTTCTTGATACACAAGTTTAAAACCTAAATCTAAAATAGTCTTATCTTGAATATCAGAGGTTTCATTTATTAAAATGAAGGTAGCAATTTCAATACTTATTTTAGCTGCGATTGCTTCTAAATCACATTTATCTAGGTTTAAAATTAAGGTTTCGACCTTTTGCGAGAGTATTTCTTCTATAGAATCAGAAGAGGATATTCTTTTTCTAAATTGACTCGTAAATGAATTTTCAACTAATTTTTTCACTTCTGTTGTTGAATGAAAACTATTTATTTTACGGTCTGCAGAATCCATAGAAAGCAAAATGGACAATTGTCCATAATCATCGGCAAGGTTAGTTATAGTTGTTTTTTTAGGAATAAAATCGATTATCTTTTTGTAGCTCGTTTTATGCAGAATGAAATCTTCTTTTACAGCCTTATATATGTCATTTCCCTTATATCGATATTCAGCTAATAGGTCTTTTTGAAAATAGGATTCATCTTCTACTTCATCTCTAAAATTTTGAAATTCAGTTCTAAAAAAACTACCTATTTGTTTTGTGCGTTGGCGATCAATTTCTCCAAAAGAATTATCTGAAGAAATTATCCTTTTTAAGATTTTAACACTTATGCTTCCATCGCGTATTACAATACTGCCTTTTGGTTGCACCTCAGAATTGCCATGAATAAGAATCGGAACAATGTCTAATTTTAATTGGTCAGCAAGATAAAATGCACCTTTGTGCCAGCGTCTAATTTTGTTGGTTTCGGAACGAGTTCCTTCCGGGAATGCCATTAATGAATAACCCTGGTCAATTTTCTTTTGTAAATGTGAAACACTTTTTTCAATACCCTCAGAAACAGGATAAAATTCAGCCAAGCGCGCAGCAAATCGAAATACGGGTGAGTTGTACACCCAATCATTTACCAAGAATATTATTTTCGGGTGCAGCATTCCTATGGTAAGTGAATCTAATGCAGAAGCATGGTTAGCAATTATCATTGCTGGTTTTTCAAAAGTTTCACTGGATTCATTAATTACTTTTTTCTTTACAAACGGATTGCTATATAAGACTGATTTTAAAAGATTAGACATGGCTTTGTGATACCATTTCATTTTTAGCTTTTTGCTAATCGGAACAATTTTCACAAGAATGGTACTTAAAAATGAAAATAACATTCCACCTAAAGCGTAGTAGGTGGTAGAAATAATTGAATGCAAAAGAACACGCAAAGAAATAGGTCTTTTTGTAGCACTTCCAATAAATAGTTTAAATAGTAAAGGTTGTAGTGTAAAAGCAATTTCAACTGCAGAAAATATACCAATTAAAGAAACAGTAGAAATTGAATGCAGGGCAGGATGTTTGGCAAAAATCAACACACCTACTCCTAAAATAGTAGTAATAACTGAAAGGATAATTGAAGTGCGATGAGTTGGTAAAATGCGCTCACCAGTTTTTAATTCTGCTAGTAAACCATTAGTGATAAAAATGCTATAATCTACTCCGAGGCCAAAAATAAAAGTGCAGATAATAATGTTGAAAATATTAAATTGAATCGCGAAAAGCCCCATAATTCCAACTGTAACGAACCAGGTTAGGAAAATGGGTAAAGCGGTTACTAAGGTTAGTGAGAAACTACGATAGTATAAACCTAGAATTAATAATACGACTAAAATAGAATAACTGATAAGGCGGTTGAAGTCGTTTTTTAAGTTTCCTAAAAAGGTTTCATTAACTCCTTGTCGGTCGATTACAACTGTATTGGCCGAATTTTTAAATGCTTTGTTAACTATATCTATCTTGGACGAATCTAGTTTTACTAGTGAATTTACAGTGCTAAAATTTATGTCAGTACTTACATAATCTTGAATCGGAATCGCATTAAGAACCTTAAAATCATTAAGGTCTAAAATTTTAAAATCGGTCTTTAATAATTGAAAAAAGGCTTTAAAGGTATCTGGTTTAAAGCTTAGTGTATTACCGCTAGTAATTAAATTTTGTTTTAGAGTATTGCTTTTTTCTGTACTCCAGAATTGATTCCACAATGCTATTTTTTCTGTTTGTGTAGCTTTGGAAGAAACTAGTCCGCCGATTCCACTATAGTCAATAATTGCACCTCTCTTTTTAAGTTCAATTAGCTTCTCGTTTAAACCATCGTTGGTTTGTAATGCGTCTTCAATAGAATTAGCATACGTCGCTATATAAACAGATTTAGATTCTAAATTTGTGAGGGCATCTAGTTGTTTGCGAGCGTTAATTATTTCTTGCGGTTCGTAATTAAGTTGACTGATATCTTTATTGAATAGTACTTTAGAATAAGTGAAAGCACTAATAATTAAAGCTATGGATATAAAGGCAATTGCCCATTTGTTTTTATGAAAATTAAATGCTGCAATGCGATCTAAAAATGTTTCCCCTTTTATTTTATCTTCCGTTGTTTTATAAACCTGTGGAACAAAAAGTAGTGCAAAAATTGCAGAGCCTAACACGCTAATTGCGGCAAATATACCGAGGTCTTGCAGGGCTTGTGATTTTAAAAAGAGCAAACACAGAAAGGCAGATGCTGTAGTTAAACTGCTCATTATTATGGCTGGAGCAACTTCTTCATATAATCGTTTGATAGAATTTCCGTTTCGAATGTGGGTAAGAATATGTAGTGCATAATCAAGAGTAACGCCAAGTAAAATTGAACCAATACCTAAGGAAATTGCCGAAACCTTAGTGCGTATTAAATATAATACTGCAATTGCCAATAACCCTCCAATTGCAGTTGGAGTAAATAGAATTAATGGTAGTGTGATTTTTTTATAAAAGAGTATTAAAATTAAAAGTAAAAGGGTGAGCGCTATACCTACTGTAAACTGAATGTCTTTTTTAATTTGTTGTGCATTTGCAACGGCTATTAACGCTCCTCCGAAATATTCTAATTTTACTTTACCATTAAATGAAGTGTTCAACTGGTTTTGAAGGTGATAAAGGTTGTCTACAAAAGGTTCGTTGTTTGCTGTGTCGCTCGATTCAAAATTGGGACTAATAAAAAGTAATATGTTCTTTTCATCTTTACTTAATAGAAATCCATTTTTTAATGTAAAATCATCACCAAAACTTAGTTGTTGTAGTTTTTTTAGTGCAATAAATGATAGTCCAAGTGGGTCTTTTAGAATGGTTTCTTTTGCAATAATTCCAGTAGGCGAAATAAGGGTTTTGTAGTTTGCATTGGTGATAGCAGTGATGCTATCCTGGCTTAGTTTTTTTGTTATATTGGAATAATCGGTTTCATCTAAAAATAAAGGTAAATTTTCATAAACGAAATCCATAGAATTTAAAACAGCTTCGTTGTCAATTTTACCTTGTATTTCTTTTATGTATGCCGATGATGAGTTGTTTAAACTATCTAAAAATTGATTTGCAAATTGAGTGAGTTCATTTAGATTGCCATTGTTTTGCAACTGTATATTAACAATAACTTTATCAGCAAAGTTGACCGATTTCAATACTTTTTGAAGTTGTTTGGCATCTTCATTAAATGGAATCAACTTTGAAATGTCTTCTTCAAATTCAATTTTTGAAGCCAAAAAGGCTAGGGAGCCGACAAAAGTCAATAATAATAAAGCACTTTGCCATTTGTTGGCACTTATCCATTCGTCAACAATACGAAAGAATTTACCCATTGCTTACCGAAGTGTTTTTTCGTTTAAACAAAAGCAATGTAAAGTATCCTATTGCCCCGAAGAGTGTTGATGCTAAAATTGCCAGAACTATACTGCCTATGAGGTAAGTTTTAAACTGTTTAAGCGCTCCAAAATCTTCAGTAAAATCACTCAGAGCAAAACTCACTTCTTGTCCAGTAACAATGGAGCCTGTTTGTAAGCCTAGATAAACTACAAAGGGAATTAAAGGGGCCATACTCACATTTGAAAATGCAAATGCGATTACTTTATTCAGCTTTAGTACAACTGCAAGAGTAATCACTAAAAAAGTGTGAAATCCCCATAAGGGTGAAAGTCCAATAAAAGTACCCAACGCAATTGATAATGCTTTTTTTAGTGGAGGGTCATTACTTTGTAAGAAGTCTTCATAGAAGAATCGTTTAAAACCTTTTCTACGAAATTTTCGATATAAATCTCGCGGTTTTATATAGATTAAAGCTATAAGTACTAGAATAGTATTTAGTGCAAAAATGCGTAAAAAATCTTTTGTAGGACGATAATGTGAAACTCGTTCTGTTTCATCATACAGTACGCGAATAGGCACATTTTTTAAAGCAATACCATTCCATGAAGATCTGACCATTGCCTCAATTTCAAACTCGAACTTATTTGTTTTAAGGTTAATGTTTTTCATGGCCTTAATGGGGTAAAGCCGAAAACCAGATTGTGTATCAGTTAAGGTAGTTCCGGTTGTAACCCAGAGCCAAAAGTTAGAGAATTTATTGCCGAAGCTGCTTTTTTTGGGTACACTTTTGTGTTCCATATTCCTACTTCCTATCAATAATATGTTTTTGTCTTCTTTAGCTTTTAATTCGTTTAAAAAAACAGGAATGTCTGCGGGAAAATGTTGCCCATCAGAATCTATAGTAATTGCATATTCAAAACCTAAATCTAGTGCTTTTTTAAATCCCACTCTAAGGGCATTGCCCTTGCCTTTGTTTTTATCTAAATTTATTTGTGATAATTGGGAATAACCTTTTAATAATTCTTTGGTGTTGTCAGTGGAGCCATCATTAACAATAATTACATCGGAAGTTTGCAGTAGCACATCATCTAAAACTCTTTTTAGAGTCTTTGAGTTATTATAAGTAGGGACAATAACACAGCATTTGAGCTGGCTCATATGTTCCTTAGTGGAATTTGTATCTAAAGTTATTGGTTGTTTCAATCTTACCCTGAAATATTAGGCAAAGATACATATTCACTTGCCTAAAACAATTGCTTTTCCGCTTCGTTAAAGGTCTTCGATTGTTGGATGTAGCCCTTAATAAAATTTTTAATTTCTTGTGAATTTTCAGACTTAAAGTGGTCCAATATATACTGCTTATCAGCTGGAATATCAGATTTGTATTTTAAAAATTTTGGCGTATTTTCTTGTACTCCTAAGCGCAGACACCTTATTTCAATGTTGTTAGCATCTCTTTCTATTGCTAGTTCGATCAATGCAACTCCATCTTTGAAATACGTTTTTTTGTCCTTTATTTGTTTACTGTGTTTAGATTTTAATGTTGAAAATGCTCCTTTATAAGCAATAAGTATTGCCTTATCTTTTGTGGTTATAGTGGATAGTGACTCGTGCATTTTGTCTGTTATTTCCACATTATCATTAGCAAGAGGGAATGTTTTGCGTAATTCTTCCAAACTTGGTGGAAAAAGTGGCAATGATAAAATACAAAAGAAGAGAGCGAGTAGTTTCATTTAATCTACACTATTTTAAACGTAGCATTCAATTTTAGTGCCAGAGTATCATCAAAAGATACTGTATTTTTAATTTTAATTACACCATCAATTTCGGTGTAGGAGATGTTTAAATTTAATAGTTTGTTCTCTTCAGGGTCTATAATAGCCATAAACTTTATGTTAGAACAACTTGATAAAAATAAATTTTTATCCGTCGCTCTTTCAGTCAGTTCTTTAATCATTTGAATCATACAAACTCCTGGCATTACTGATTTATCTGGAAAATGGCCTTCAAAAACTTCATGGTCTTTATTTAAGGAAACCGTAGCGATAACAGTATTGTTGTCGTTTTCAAATGATTTTACTTCGTATAAATTTTCAATAAGTACGTTCATAATTTTTTCAAATGTATGTTGAGGTTAATATTCGAATGTTGAATATTAATCTGGCTTGCAATGTTATCACTAATTCCTGAATATAAAAATGTAACTTTTTCTTTTCCTTTGTTAGTCCGAGCAATTTTATAGAGTTGTTTGTTTTTAGCAATATAATAGAAATCTTTATTTAAAAGTTCAGATTTAATCATTGTTGATTTTTCATCTGAATAGTATTGTACAGGTGTAGGTTTTTGTTCAATTAAGGCGAAAAAATCATGTTTTAGGGTGTTTATTAGTGGTTTTTTGTTCATTTCGGGTAAAATATGATTGATTTTGAAGTTTTTATTTAAAAATTCAAAATCGAATAATTTATTGCCCATTTCGGTTGTAAAAACAATTCGGTGGTGTTGGTTGGCCATTTTTTTTACGATGAAAATCCCACTGAAGGATTTATTAAACACCTTAATGTCTGATTTATACACATAATCTATGCTAGGGTTTGAGAAGTAGGGGTTTTCTAATTGAAAGTTATGTGTGCTAGTTTCTTTAAAATTGTGTTGTTTTGGATACGAAGCACAGCTAGCTGTGAGTAAAAATAGACTAATGAGCAAAAACCGCATCAGGTATATTTTGATTGGTAATTCTATTCGAGAATTGTATGAGTGTATAGTCATTTGAGGGTTCTATCATTTTAACCGCACTCACTTCAGCATTGTGATTAAAGTTAATATGAAATTCTTTTATATACTTAGCAAATTTTTCATCTTTTGGAGAAAAATATACAACACTTCCTTTTTCGTTTTTATAATAGTTGATATTAAATTCTTCGGTGGTAAACATATTACCTGTAATACTCGAACTTATTAATTTGTTCAATTGTTTAAATAGCTTGTTAGAGCCAATATCTATATTGTTTTTCTCACCTTCGTTGTTAATATATAGCATATCATTTTTAAACAACACAGAATATTGAAACGGTTTGTTATAAGCCCATTTAACCATGTCAGGACTTTTAAAAGATAATTTACCGCTCGATTCTATATCGTTGGATAGAAAGTCGAGATGTTTGTATTGAACAAAATTTGCGGATATGGTATTCGTGGTTTCGGCTAACGATTTAACTTTTTCTTGTAAAGCAATGGATTCAGAAGTGCTCATTTTGGTTTGAGCTATGATATTTCCGAATGCGAAAAATAATAGTAGAAAACTATATGTAAATAGCCTTCTTAAAGTTTTGTTCAAGCGCAAAAACCATTTATTCATAAGCTTTGATATTCAAAAGTTGTTCCACAGGAACCGACTTAAGATTATTTACTTGCAAAAATAACAATAACCGTTCCAACACGGCTATAGTCTTGTTTGAAGTGTCATGCAACAGAATAATATCACCTTTTGAAACTTTTGCGGTAATACGTTTTAGGATAGCATCTTCGTTTCTTTTGGTTGTGTCTAATGAACGTACAGACCACCCAATAGAACTTACCTTTAGATTTGCCACGGCCTCTTGTATACTAGGATTAGTAACCCCAAAAGCTGGCCGATATAAAAGCATTTTATAACCTGTTATTTTTTCTATAATTGCTTTAGTGGTATTTAATTCGGACATAACTTTATTAGTACGAAAAAAACCAAAATCATTGGTGTGCGAATACGTGTGGTTACCAATACTATGACCACTTTTTAGAATATCTTGAACAATATTAGGATGATTTTCTGCAAATTTTCCAATTAAGAAAAAAGTTGCTTTTGCATTGTACTGTTCTAGTAATTCTAAAATTTTCGGGGTAAACTCAGCATTTGGGCCATCATCAAAAGTAAGTGAAACCCTATTCTCAATAATGTCTTTTTTATCACTTAAGGAGGTTAAATGATAGTTCCATCGAATAAAAAATGAACCAAAAAGGGTGATTAATAACCATAGAAATAGAATAATAGGGTAGATAAACCATGGGATGTCAATCACAAAATTCAATACAATTAAAGCGACTAAAAGCGAAATAACAAAAAAGTTGATGTATTTTCTTTTTAGCATCTTTTTAATAATACAAAGCTTTGATTTTCACCTCTATATTGATTGTAGAGTAGAATAGTTTCGAGTTTTTTTGGTTGTGCTGTATTTAACTGAACGGCTTTAGGAAGTCTTTGGTTTTTTAAAATTTTGTTTCCTAACCAAAATCCAAAGGCAGAAGCAGTATCGAATTCTCCGGATAAATGTTTGTAATAGGCTTGCGGCGTATTTTTAAATGTGTTATCCGATAATAAGGTATAATAGTCATCGTAATCTACATCGCCATTGTTACCCATTATTAGTAAATCAATGTCTTCAACTTCTAAATTATTTTCTGTTATAAATTCAAGAACAAGTGTGGTAATCCGATCTTTAGAAATTGAATTGAAAGTCTTAAGTGCTATTAACTCTGAATAAACAGAATTGGTTTTTTTATTAGATAACAGAAAAAAGTTCGCGCCTTCCGCAAAAACAGCTCCTGAAGTATTTGAATTTAATAAGGAGTTGGAATTTATTGGAGTTTTTTTAATATGGCCAATTAATCGATGTGTGTTTTCGTGATGGTCAACTAACTCGTCTACACCACCAACTAAAATATGTTGTGCTTCATTTTCTTCCAGTTGCATTTTTGCATCTAATAAGGAAGATTCAAATGAAATTGTGGAATGAACATAAGTGAAATTATGCCCCTTGCAACCCATGCCTAATGCTATTTGGCCAGCAACAGTATTGTGAGAAGATTGGATAAATCGAGTAGGGGTCAAGTACTGCTCATCGTTGTCAATAATATCTTTTATAAATTTTTCTGAATCTCCAATACAGCCTAGTCCAGTGCCTACAATAATAGCATCTACCTCACTTTCTTTAATTTGAGCTTCATTCAGTGCAGTTTTTGCGCTTACTGTACTCATTTTTATGCCTTTCGCCATTCTTCGTGCGGCGGCAGGTGGAATAAAATCTTTGTAATTTGGTGCTATAACGGTTAGTATTGTAGCTTCATAATTGACAATGTCTTCAAAGAAAGTTGAATTGTCAAGTGTGTTTTGAGGAGAAACAGAACCAACACTATTGATGTAGACCGATTTTTTCATGCTTCTTTTGAAAATATTAAGGTCGAGCAATTTCCGCCAAATCCAAAAGAATTAGAAAGCACTGTATTCAATTCTTTTTGTTTAAGTTTTAATTCGGGCTGCAATTCGAATTCTTTCATCGGGGTTTGGAAATTCAAATTCGGATAGATAATATTGTTTTGTAATGCAAGTACAGAGAATACAGCTTCAATTCCACCAGCTGCAGCTAATGTATGACCTGTAAATGCTTTCGTAGAGCTAAATTCTGGTACCGCCTTTCCAAAAATACGCAATAATGCCCTGCCTTCAGAGAGGTCATTATTGGGAGTAGCAGTGCCATGAGCATTAATATAGTCGATGGACTCAGGTGGAAGTCCAGCTACTTTCAAAGCTTTTTCCATAGCTAAGACGGCGCCATCGCCATGCTCAGAAGATGCAGTTTGGTGGTAGGCATCGTTTGCATTACCATATCCTTTTACATACGCAAGAACTTTTTTGTTGTCTCGTGCTATTATTTTATCGGATTCTAAAACTAAATAACCAGCTGCTTCACCAAGGTTTAAGCCTTTTCTGTCGTTGTCGAAAGGTGCATTATAGGTGTCAGATTGAATCATTAAAGTTTTAAACCCATTGATGGTAAATTTAGACATTGCATCCGTGCCTCCAACAATCACTCGATCTAATTGACCAGATTTAATCATTCTTGCTCCAAGCATAATAGCATTGGCGGCAGAAGAACATGCGGTGCTAATGGTGGTTACGAAACTCTCTTCTATGTTTAGATATTCAGCTATCTTTTTTGTGGAATCACCTGCACTAAGTCCGGTAATATGATTCCAATGAGAATCATTCTCAAAATAGTCGTAGAAATACTGTTCTGTTTTATCCATGCCACCAACTGTAGTTCCAGAAATTAATCCTGTCGCACAAGCATTAATATCGGATATTCCAGCATTGGCAACTGCTTCTTGAGCTGCTATAATACCTATCATTGGTGTGCGCGAATACGCATTAGAATCAAGATTTAATATTTTCTCGAGCTCGTCATTTTGAGTAGCTATTTCACCCACCATAATGTCGTTCTTATGAACAGTGTTAATCTGGGAAATTTTTGAGATACCTATTTTGCCTGAAATCAGGGATGCATAATTTTCAGCTACATTGTTTCCAATAGCTGAAATTATACCAATTCCCGTGATGGCGACTCCTTGACTCATTGTCTGTTTGAAGTAAATGAAACGAGTTCAATGTAAAAATACAAATATCCCAATTTAATTGTGGAGATATTTTTAATACGGTTTATTTGAATTATGGGGCTGGCGATTAGCTTTTGTTCGCTTCAATATAGGCAGCCATTGTGTCTATCGATTCGAAAATCTTACGACCTTCCTTAGGGTCTGCTAATTTAATTCCGTAATCTTTATCAAGCATTACGATAAGTTCTAAAGCGTCAATAGAGTCAAGCCCTAAACCTTCACCAAAAAGTGGTTCGGTATCTGAAATTTCTGCTACAGAAAGGTCTTCAAGGTTTAATTGCTCTATTATTTTTTCTTTCAATTCTAATTTCAATGCGCTCATTGGGTCTAATATAATCTAGTTATTTCGCTAATCGAATGCACAAAAGTACCGCTATTGGCAACAATGTACAAGAATGCATCATATTTTCCATTATCAAAGTCTACCCAACCACAAAGTGCTTTTTGAGCTTTTTTTTCTTTAATGAGGTTTTCGCTATAGTCAAATAACAAGTTTGGATTGAATTTGTCAAAAACGAAAAATGCATTTTCCGAAAATAATTGATGACGAATACTTATTTCACCTAAGCAAATGTTTGGTAAAGTGTATACAAATACAGCGGGACTCGCAAAGCCATTTTCAATGGCATTTTGATGTTTTCTATCGGTGTCTATACTGGAAGCTCGGTTTGATAGAATTAATGCAATATCTTTTTCAGATTCTTTTTTTAATAAGACTTCAGCGCCTATGAATGACAATTTGCTTAGGTTGTCCATCTTAAAAAATTTAGAATGGTCAATTTCTAAAAATTTGTAGGCGGCTTTTATAAATTCCTTAAAATTTTCTGATTCCGTATTGAAAATAGATTTACCGTTTAATAGTATTTCACTATTTCGGATATGACAATAGGCTTGTATGTGTAGGTTTTTATTCAGATTTATTTCTTTTTACAAATAAACATGGTATGGTATTCACCTAAACTGATATCTTCTTTTATAGATAAGCCTGCTTGATCAGCCAATTCGATAAGCTCAGTTGCTTTATACATTTTACTATTACCATTGGCTAAAGCAGTAAAGTATAATGAAGTGGCTTCTAAAATAAATTTAGCATTGTCAAATTTCTGACGATCCGTATATGTTTCTATAATTATTAATTCGGTTTCGTCATTCATAGCGTTAACACTGGTGCTCAGTATTTTTAGAATTTCGTCTTTTGAGAAGCAATCCAAAAATTGGCTCATCCATATTATATCTGCTCCTTCTTGAATGGTTGGGTTTTCAGAAAGCCAATCAATTTCTTGCCCAGAAACTCTATTTCCGTGACCTTTAGCAGTAGCATTAGCCAAGCCCTTTTTTAATTGACCCGGAAGATCATAGATTTTTACTTGAATATCCGAATTAAACTCGCAACATTGTATGGCAAATTTTCCCGTATTACCACCAATATCAAAAATGGTTTGAGGATTGCTTTTAAAAATAATATTTAGAGCATCAACAAAGACTTCATCGGAATAGAAGTGGTCAAAGTCAAACCAAGATTTCTGTACATGTGGTGGCAATTGCGAAAGACCTTCATAAATAGTGTTCCAATCACCTAGTTCTTTTAGCCCCTTAGGTTTGCCTGAAGTAATGGTGTCTTCTAGATGAAAAAGTCCTTGATAGCAAACATCTTGTGTGAAGTTGAGATTAACTTCAGTCATTTTGTGGTAATTTAAGAAGTAACCAATTTTTGATAGTTCGTACTTGTTTTCTTCATTTTTGGTTACGATGTCTGAACTCTCAGCTATTTCTAAAAGCACACCTAGTCCGTATTCGCTGATGGGTAAAGCTTTACAAATTTCAATTTGAGATACCGGGCGTTTAGCTTCGAAAATATAATCGAAAACTCCTAAATTTTTAAGTGTAACCGAAGTTTGGAAAACAAATGGGGCGAATGCTATCTTTTGTGCTTCTTGCAAGGCATCTACCGCCCTGATGGTTTTTTTTGACATATGATGTTTAGGTTATACCGAACTAAGGTCGCAAATTTAATGAATTCAATAATTACAAGTTTATAAAGCCCTTATGGATTAACTTTTTCAAAAATCACCGCAGTATTGCAGCCGCCAAAACCAGAAGCTGTTTTTAAAAAAGTGTTTAGTTTTTGCGACATGGTTTTCGTAATAATATTTAGTGGTTTTGACACTCCTAACTCCTGAAAACCTAGTGAGCAGAATAAAGTGTTTTGGTGTAAAGAATGCATGCCTATAATGGTTTCCAATAATCCTGATGCACCTAATGTGTGACCAAAATATCCCTTTAAACTATTTAATGGCGTGTTTTGTAATCCAGCACGATTAAATGCAATAGCTTCCATTTCATCATTAAAAATAGTGGCGGTGCCATGAGCTGAGATGTAATCAATTTTTGATGCCGCTATGTTGGCTTGATTTAAAGCAGCGTTGATACTTCTGTATAAACCTTCTCCAGTTCTAGATGGACCCGAGATATGATTTGCGTCGTTACAGGAGGCTTCACCAATTATTTTAACAGCTTCTTTATTAAGTTTTGTTTTGTCGCTAGTAACCAAAATGCTTGCACCTATTTCTCCAATATTAATACCAGATCTTGTTTTACAATAAGGGCGACAGGGTGCTGTGCTTAAAGCTTGAAACGATTGAAAACCGGTTAAAATAAATTCGGTTACCAAATCACCAGCAGCAATAAATACATGGTCATAGGTTCCTTGGTTTATAAAACTTTTGGCCATAGCAGTAGCTAACACTCCAGAAACACAGGCATTGGAGAGAATAACAGCTTCGTTTTTAAAATCGAAAAATTTCACTATTTTTTTCCCCAATGTAGCTAAGTAAGCTCTATCATCTTTGAATTCACTATTCGCTTCGAGAACATCAATATTACCTTTGGTTGTTGAAATTATAAGACCTACACGGTTATTTAGCTCAATCTTTGAATTGCTAATAGTATTTGCAAGTGAAGTAATTAGGATTTTTTCAAGCGGAGTATATGCCTCTTTTGGGTTTAATTTTTGAAACTTTTTGTTTAATGTCTTTCTATTTATTTGTGAGGAATAAAAAGGGTGTGGAAGTATGTTTGGATCATCAATCAATTTTAGACTTGAAATCTCTTGACTAATCTGTGTTATAGCAGAGTGGCTATCGAAACCATAAGACGATATAATGGTGTTATATGATAAGTATACTTCACGCATCAACCAAGCCAACTTTTTGTTTCCATTCCATAAAAAAGTCAGGAATAATCAATGATAAATCTCCGTCTAATTCCACAAAAACCTGCACCGTTTCACCAGTACAAACTATTTGTTCTTCTGGATTCATAATCTCATATTTAAAAATCATTTTAGCTGCAGCAGAATCAATGTATGTAGTTTTAATTTTGGCAACATCTCCATAACGCAAGGGTAATTTGTGTTCACAAGAAGATTTCACAATTGGAGTGCTAAAATTATGTGCTTTCTGATCCAGGTATGAGATGCCATGGTGTCGACCAAAAGCTTCTCTTCCATCTTCAAAATATTGAATATAGTTTCCATGCCATACAATGCCCAATGGGTCACATTCTGTAAAACGAACACGAACATCACTAATAAAACTAATTTCTTTTCTCACTTTAGACGGCATTCTTTCTCTTGTAATAAATAATAGCGATAAATGTAGTTGCGATAAAGAATAGGGTTAATAGGCCTATTTCAGGTAAAATTTCGATAAATCCTACATTTCTCAAAAATACATCATAAAAGGCATTCAGTCCCCAATTCATGGGTGATAGATTTGAAAGTGTTTGCATTAATTGAGGCATTGCAAATACGGGTACCCATACGCCACCAATGGCAGCTAATATAACAACGAATGTTGCTCCAAAAGGTGCTGATTGTTCTTGGCTTTTTGCAATAGTTCCTAAAAGTAATCCTAAACCAACAGCAGCTAATCCAGCAAACAGGGCTACTACAAACAGTAATGGTAAGCGTCCGGATATATTAAGTTGCGGTAAGTCAATTAATGGAAATAAGAAAATACCAACTACTAACATTAATGCAAATTGAATTAATGAAACTAAGAGAAAAACTATTGCCTTACCACCTAAAACGGTAGCATAAGAAACTGGATGAGTACGTAGACGAACAAATGTTCCTTGGTTTTTTTCTTTTACCATGTTGATTGATAGTGGAAGAATAATAAAAAATATTGCGAACAACGACCATGCGGGTATATTGTGTTGCGTAGAATTTGGTATCATCGCCTCCTTGCCAGAATTCGGTATTATCTCTTTAAAGATTATAAAACTTTCAGTGTCAAAAATTTCTTCATTGGAATCCTCTGAGATTTCTTCTTGAAAAGCTTTATATATTGATTTAGTTTCAATTTTTGAAACCATTTGATTGATGCCACTTTTAATGGCGTTTCTAAAAGAAAATTGTGTAGCAGGGTCAAAAAACAATTTAACTTCTTTGGGTTCTATTTGTATTGTTCCGGGTAAATCTTCACTTTCATCAACTCCAAATTTTGCCAAAATACCATCTACATTTTCAGCAATTTTTAGGTTTAGATCGTTAGAAAGGTTTTCGGGTAAAATAATTGCTAATTGATATTTTCCATTTTGAATTAATTTTTGAGCTTCATTTTCGTTTGATTGTTCAATAATGTTAAACATGTCCGATGTTCTCAAATTGTCATGAATGGTTTGAGAGACTTCACCCTTATCTTTATCTACTAAAAGAATGTCAATTTTATTCTGCTTAATTGTTTTAAAGGAGCCGTCTTGTACAGTTGTAATAACAATGACTAATAGTAAAGGCATTAAAAATAGTACTGCCAAACCACCGATATCACGGGTTAGCAATAATAATTCTTTATATGCACTTGCTAAAAGTTTAGGCATAATCTCGAAGTGCTTTACCAGTTAAGGATAGAAATACATCTTCTAGATGTTTCGCTCCTTGCTGATCATTAATCAATTCTTTCGGTTCACCTTTAACTACAATACTTCCATGATCTATAATGGCAACACGTGTACAAAATTCTTCCGCTTCATTCAAATGATGCGAAGTGTATATTATGGTAGTCCCGTTTTTATTTAATTTTTCGAGATGTTTAATAATTGCATTTCTAGATTGCACGTCTACACCGACAGTAGGTTCGTCTAAGAACAACACTTTAGGTTTGTGTAAGATACCTGCAATAAGATTGATGCGTCTTTTCATTCCGCCTGAAAAAGTTTTTATTTTCTGATGCGAGAATTTTGATAAGCCAAGTATTTCAAGATGTGTATAAATTTCTTCTTTTAACAATGGCTTTTTAACACCATACATACTCCCGAAATACATTAAATTTTCTAAAGCCGTTAATGTCGGATATAATGCATATTCTTGTGGAACAGTACCAATTAGTTGTTTTAATTCTTTTTGGTTTTCTGAATAGGTAAGCTTGTTAATTGAAAAAGAGCCCGATGTTGGTTTTAATAGCGAGCTCAGCATGGATATTAATGTAGTCTTGCCAGCTCCATTTGGGCCTAGTAATCCAAAAATTTCGCCTTCATTAATATTGAGATTCAACTTTTTAACCGAATAGAAATCAGTATCTTTGTATTTTTTAGAAAGGTTGTTGATTTGAATCATTGCCTTTTGTGCTATCAATTATCAAAAACCTATTAAACGGCTTTCTTTAATTTTTTGTAGAATGCTTCTTCTTTATTAGCTATAGCTTCAAGTTGATCCGCAATTTTATTATAACCGTCTTCTTGTCCACTTCTATTTTTATATATTCGTGATGCATCAACAGCGAAGTCACGCCATTGATCTCCAATAAGTGTCATTTCTTTTGAGAGCTCAAAAAGAGCTGGATTTTCTAAAACTTTAGAGGCTTCTTGTAAAAAAGCTCCATAAATATAGCGAAATCCACCACCTCCTGTGCCAATTTCTTCCTGCATACGCACAATTTGGCCTAAGTAATGATTTGCTTTTTTAGGCCCTATTTTTTTTGGCCATTTTCGAATATTCTTGGCTACCCATTTAATTGCCTTAACACCAACTAGGGGTACTGGGGCAGTCATATCTCTACACGTTTGTTTTATACCTTTAACTATTGCGGTTTCAAGTTCTAATTTTTCTGGAAATTTTGTGGGATAATAAATGTGACCTTTTGGAGCAAAGGCACCTTTTGCAAAGCGAACTTTTTCAAGTTCTTTTGCTGTTAAGGTAGTTACATCTGCCATAACAGGATCGCTAATTAGGTAGTTGTCATTTTCTTTGCCGTAAACTACCATATTGTGGGCATTAAAGTGAAATCGATATTCCTCTGGAAAATAAGTAAGTTGATACACACCAACTTGCACTCCTACTGGGTTGTTGTTTTTTAAGTTGTTATCTAATCGTTCTTTAGCAGTTTTTGGGTTCGAGAATTTTTCCCTTTTTATTTTCATTCCAACACGTTTTGCAAAGCGGTTGAAGATAAGTCCTGGCATAACCCGATAGGTGAAAACAGGAGCGAAATTTACTTTTATAAATGGTAGATAACTGAATAATAATCCTGATCCAATACCGAAGACCATGGGTTCGCTAATTTCGAAACCATTATGTCGCATTAAATTAGATACTACGCCATTTTCGCAATGTGCAGCTTGTTTATGTGTGAAATCAATTTTCAGATTTTCAGGCATCTATATTTTTTAGTTGGTCAATAGTGATTTCAAAAACATCTGCATATTTCTGAAGTTTTTTATTGGAAAGTTTATTAAAAACGGAGGGCTTAAAATGTCTTTTTACTCTCCATTTCCAAAAACCTACGTAGCTGGCTAATATTTGCAAATCCATTTTATGGACTTCCATATAATATTCTATTGGGCTAGTTTTATTGTCAAGAACCCGTTTTTTAGCGTCGTTAATTCGTTCTTCGATTATTTGAATAGCATTGTCGAGAGCAATGGTTTTTGGAGTCCATCCAGTGCTGAGTTCAGTAGTGTATTCACCATTTTCATCTACGGCGTACACCATATCTTTTATGTTAGCCGAGGCTAAATTACTTTCGTCTTGTGGTACTTCTTCTTTTTTCATTTGACTTCGTGAATCAAAAAGTTTAAAGTACAATCTACGATTAAATCGTCATTTCTAAAAGAAGAGCAATTAATAGTACAGATGCTTAAATCATCACTATCATATCTTGAAACAAGTTTTGCTTTGCTTACAAGTTTGTCACCTACTTTTGGTAATTGATGTATAGTGGCTTTTTTTATGGCACTTATATAGCCTATTAAATTATTGCTAACACCTTCGTAGTCGTCTGTATCGTAATAGCTTTGTCCAACAATTGCTGAAGATGTTTGAGCAGCATTTTCAATAATTCCCGTTTCTGAAAAGCATCCATTTTTTACAAATAAACATTCTTCTGATATATTAAATTCTGTAACCACAGAATCTTTGTCTATATAAGGCATATTGGAAACCAAAAGGATAGGAGGCCTATGAGGCAGAAATTTTTTGATATCGATTTTGCCTTGCTGTTGCTCCATTTTACTTGGCTAATGCAGTTTTAATTTCTGCTTTTGCAATTACTATACCGTCACATTCAATTAGTGCAGAAACTAATGTTACATCCATTATTTCATGCATTATATTAATGGTAGTTGTTAATGATTTACTTACTTCGGGGAGTTTAAATATTTCTACTTTTTTAATAGCACCTATATAACCAACTGGTGCAGAAAGTTTATTTCTATAGTACGTATATCCTTTATGTAATGCTATTGATTGCGCCATGTTTTCAATTAAACCGGCTTCGTGAAAATAATTATTTTTTGCGAATATATTTTCAACTTCTACTGTAAATCCTGAGATGATTTTATCTTCTGAATAGTAGTGTAAAGAATCTACCATGACAAAAGGCTTTTTTTGGGGAATTAAATTCCCAATAAAATTTTTGTCAGTTAATGGAGTGCTAATTAAATTCATTTAGCATACTGTTAGATATGCATATGTATATGAAAAACGAGCACTTTCAGGAACGTGACATAAGATTTTGTCTCCTTTTTTAAGTTTGCCTGATGTCATTAAATCTTCAATCATAACATATATTGATGCTGCACCAATGTTGCCAACTCGTTCCAAGTTCAAAAACCATTTATCCCAAGGAATTTCTACACCTTGTTCTTTTAATTCTGTGTATAATCTTTCTTTAAAATAGTTCGAAGAAATATGTGGTAAATAATAATCAATATCATCTGTTGTGATATTGTTCTTTTTCATTGCATCAATAAGACTATGAACACCTTTAACAAGAATATTACCTGAAAGTAATTTTACATCTTGTTTCATGGCAAATAATGATTTTTTACCCCATTGATCAGACGGATATTCACTCCACGGTTTTAAGTGACCATTTTCTAATTTGTCACCACCAGCATACATGCAAGTTTCCATTTCAAAGGCGTATGAATAGCCTTCCATCCATTCTATTTTAAGTGGTAATTTTCCTTTAGGTTCATTTTCCAAGAGTACGGCTCCCGATCCATCAGAAAGCATCCATCTTAAAAACTCTTTTTCGAATGCCAATATTGGGTTTTCTTCTAATTCTTTTAAATAATCCACTTCGTCTTCAAACACATCGGACCGCATCCAAGATGAAGTGCGTTCGGAACCTGTGCAAACTGCATTATTTTTTTGACCAGTTGCTACAGATAGATAGCCAAATTTTAACGCATTCATACCAGAGCAACACGCCCCAGAAGGCGAATTGATTTCCATGTTTCCATTTTGTAAAAAACCATGTACCATAGCCGCATGTGAGGGAAGAATTTGATCGGGACTAGATGTTCCACAAGATAATAATTCAATATCTGAAGTTTTGAAATCTTCATCACATAAAAGTTCAACAGCTTCTTTGGTTAATTGTGCATTATTATGAGTTACCTCGCCATTTTCATCAATGGCATAATAGCGAGTAGCTATTTGATTGTTTCGTAATACAATACGTCTTGCCTTCGATGTTTTACCATTAATAGCACCGAGCTTTTCTTCCATTTCATCATTTCCAACAGGGTCATTGGGTAGAAATTTAGCTATTCTCGTTATGTATACTTCCTTCATTAATTTTCCTTTAATTCTACCGAAGAATAGTAGGTTTTATCCCTATTTCTCTTGGCGCTCATGGGTAAATAAGTCAGCAAAAATACAATAAAAACTATTGGTGTAATTACCCATACAGCAAATTGCAAATAAAATTCAAAAATTCGTGTCCATTTAATGCGTTGGGGTTTATTAGCATCCCCTTTTTTAATAAGATGATTGGCCCATTTTGAAAAAATGGCGTTGCCACGTTCGTCAGTTTGAATTAAAAATGGATTGATCTTCACACTTTTTAGAGCTACAAGTTTACGCTGTAGTTCGGAAAAGTTTCCTGCTTCTAAGGCTTCTTTTATAGGTGGTCCAAATCTATTAGCATTTGCAATGTCTTTTGCTGAAACACCGGGTTTTGGAAAAATGCCTAAATAGCGATCTTTTTTACCGGAGAACATCCAGTGGGCAATTGTAATAACACTAATATGATTGATGTTTCTATCTACTAATGCAATATGACCTACTAAATTCGCATTAACTTTTTTGAAAAGGCGTTTTATTTTTTCTTGTGCTTGTAGCCACATATTTCTGCAGGCAACTACTGTTACTACGGGTTGGTCTTTTAATAGTTTTTCAGCGTATTCCGACTTTAAAAATGAATTAATAGGTATTGATGGTGTTAAAAACCAAACCTGATAGCCGAAAATAACCAAATCATATTTTCTATTTAAAACCTCCTCTTTGGGTGGGTGAATATCGCGAGGAATTTGAAGGAAAGATTCTGGAAATACATCGTAGAAATTTTTTTGTTTCCAAGGAAATTCAAACTCGGGGTTCGTCTCTATTTTGTAATAAGTGATATTAGTATTTTTATTTTCCAAAGCGGATGTGACATTTTTTAAAATGTCGAACAATTGTCCAGATTGTGTGTAGTAAATTACAAGTACTTCTTTTTTCATAATTAGCTATAATCTTCCCAGAAATCGAAATAATTAAACCATTGAATGGGATACTTTTTAAGAACCCATTCCATGCTTTCTGTATATTCTTTTAATAGTGCTTGGGCATCTCTGCCTTTTGCTTCGGCTTGTCTAGCATATAGTTGATAGTTTCTTTTTTTCCCTTTCATTACATAAACAAAAAGCACAGGCACATTTAAGCGCGATGCTAATCTAAAAGGGCCTAAAGGAAACTTTGCTGGTGCACCCATAAAATTTTCAGTTAGGTATTTTGATCCAGGTAAAAAACGGTCTCCTGTTATCACCACCAAACCACCTTTGTCCAATGCTGCATGGATTTCAAAAATATGAGACATGTCGTCCTTTACCAAAATGAGTTCCAATGCAGTGTCCATGCTCATTTGGGCTAAATATTCTTGAATATTTTTTTGCTCAGCTTCGGTGGTAACCATGCTGATTTTATTAATGGAATATCTATTTTCCAAAAAGTAATGTGAGATTTCAAAATTACCTACATGGCCACTTATTAAAATACCCCCTTGCTTTTTTTGTAGGAGGTTGTCTATTTTTTCAATTCCGTCGTGCGTATATTTAAAAAGTGTTCTAAAGCCTGTAGATACAGTCACTCTATCAGAAAGTGTCTGTCCTAATTTGTAGTAATTTTTATAAATACTGCCAATACTCTTTATCCAAGAATAACCTAATCTTTTTCTAAAATATTGGTAAATAGCTTTTGAACCTCGCCATGAGAACAAGAAATAGTAGAGAACAATAAAATGCAATAGTGTGTATGCCCCGTTGACTCCAAAATTTTTAAGAACAAAAATATAGATTTTATATCCTAAAAGGTTTCCTCTAGATTTTCCTTCCCATTCATTAGCCATTTATGCGAGGTATTGGTAATTAAGCAACTTTACGCTCAATCAAATCATAAAAGTCTTGCAGTGTTTTTACGGTGACAAAATCTTCACCAACTAATTTTACTCCAAAATTACTTTCAACTGCAACTACTAAATCAACAAAGTCAAGACTATCTAATTCTAAGGTGTCTTTAAGATCAGCCTCAGGAGCCATTTCTTCTTCATCAACTTCAAATTCGTCTACAAGAAAGTCGTTAATCTTTTCAATAATAACTTCTTTGGTCATTTCAGGCTAGCATTTTTTTATGATAAGTGCTGAGTTTGTACCACCAAACCCAAACGAATTAGACAAAAATACATCAATTTTTTTTTCTAGAGTTTTACGAACGAGGTTTAATTTAATTGAATCTTCATCTGGATTTTCAAGATTAATGTTTGGTGCTACAAAAGAATGCTGCATCATTAGCATTGAATAGATTACTTCACTAGCACCAGCCATCCAACACTCATGTCCGGTCATTGATTTTGTTGAGCTTACAGGAGGGTTGCTTTTTCCGAATACTTCGTAAATTGCTTTTGCCTCATTAGCATCACCAACGGGTGTAGATGTTGCATGGGCGTTTACATAATCGATTGCAGATACGTCTAAATTAGCGTCTACTAGTGCTTTTTGCATAGCACGAGAAGGGCCTTCCACATTCGGAGTTGAGATATGTTCACCATTAGATGAAAATCCATATCCGACTACTTCTCCAAGAATTGGAGCTCCTCTTTTTATGGCAGACTCGTAACTTTCTAAAATTAATGTAGCACCACCTCCACTAGGTATAAGTCCGTTTCTGTCTTTGTCAAATGGTCTTGAAGCTTTCTCAGGGTTATCAGTATTGATGGCGAAAACCCCTAAGCCATCAAAACTTCCCATGGCATACTTATTAATTTCTTGTGCTCCACCGGCAATAATGCAATCTTGCATGCCGCTTTTAATTAAATGATAGGCCATGCCAATAGCGTGAGACCCACTTGCACATGCTGCGCTAATAGTGAAATTAACGCCTTTTAGTTTAAAAATAGTAGCAAGATTCATGGTTACCGTTGAATTCATTCCTTTGAAAATGGAACCAGAACCCACGAGTGTGGTGTCCCCCTTTTCTTTAATAATGTCAATTGCTTCAACAGTAGATTTTGCAGTACTATCATTTCCATAGAGGATGCCTACTTCGTTTGCATCTAAATATTCTTGGTCAATTTTAGCATTTTGCAATGCTTCATGAGTAGCCATAAAAGCATATTGAGCTTCTTGCCCCATGCTAATTCGTTGTCTTCTAGATAGTAGCGATTTTAAATTTGGTTCAGGTACCATGCCTGTTAATGGAGAACGATATCCGAAATCTGCTCGTTCTTGGTCGAAAACAATTCCTGACTTACCGGCAAATAAAGAATTTTTTACTTCATCTAGGTTTTGACCTATACATGAATATATACCCATGCCTGTAATAACAACTCTTTTCATTATATTTTTAAGATTGTGGAACTAAAACTAAATTTAAGAAAAGTCTTTAAGAATAAATACCCCCATTAATGTTTATTACTTCACCAGTAATATACGCCGATTTGTTAGAAGCTAAAAAAGAAACAACGTGCGCAACTTCTTCAGCGGTGCCAAATCTATTAGCAGGAATCATTTTTTTTAATTCTTTTTCGTCAAGCTCTGCGGTCATATCGCTACTAATAAAACCTGGCGCAACCGCATTTACTGTAACGTTTCTTTTCGCTACTTCTTGTGCAAGAGCTTTAGTAGCGCCAATAACAGCACCTTTGGCAGCAGAATAGTTGGTCTGACCTGGAGTCCCTTTTAGACCAGATACTGAAACCATATTAATTATACGACCATACTTATTTACAAGTAATTTTTGGATTAAAGTATTGGTCACATTAAAGAAGCCGTTAAGACTTGTGTCAATAACTTTAGACCAATCTTCTTTAGGCATCCACATAAATAGTCCGTCTTTTGTAATACCTGCATTGTTGACGATTACCTCTATAATGGAATTTTCATTTTTTTCTAACCACGAGTCGAGCGTGTTTTTTACTGCTTCACCATCAACAACATTAAATTGCATTAATTCTCCACTACCTCCAGCTTCTTCAACAAGTTTTAAGGTTTCTTCAGCAGCAGTTTTGTTACTGTTGTAATTGATAATAAGTTTATAGTCTAAATCTTTTGCTAATTGAATGCAAACGGCACGACCAATACCTCTAGAGCCACCAGTAATTAATGCATATTTTTCTTTTTCAGCTTTATTTTCTTTCATAGGTAAAAGGTTATTTAGCTGGTGCAAAATTTTCTGCATTTTTATACCACGTATCTCCTAATAATTCGCCATTAGTATTGATAAAACCCCAACCTTTTTTTGTTTTTACTCTGGCAAGTCCATTATTAAAACCTTTTTGAGCGTTTTTTTGAAGAAAAGAAAATCCGGCCGAAATATCATATTCCATTGGGATAACTAATTTGCCAGTTTTATCAATGAAACCCCAAAGCTTTTCTTTAACAGGTGCTAGACCGTCAGCTGAAAAAGTTTCGGCGTCTTTAAATTGAAAATCAATTACATTTTCTCCTTTCTCATTAATATAACCCCATTTTTTATTTTGCATTGCAGGTGCCAATCCGTTTGAGAAACCTCTTACCTTATCGAAATTTGGTTCAATAATCCATTCACCTTTATTATTTACAAAACCTATTTTTTCACCTTTTTTAGCATAGGTAAGATTGGAGTCGGAACCAAAATCCCAAATTTTTGTTGCTCCAGAAATTGCAATATACTTACCATCAGCTAAGACGCCAATTTCCGTGCCTTTTTTTGCCCATATTCCATTTTCATTATAAGTGCCAATTGCATCATACTTCGCAGGCACTACTACTTCTCCTTTGGTATTTATGAGTCCCCACAATTCACCTTCTTTGTATTTGGCATGGCCATTCCAAAACTTTTTTATGGTTTCAAATTTAGGTTCAACAACCAATTTTCCATCTGTACCAAGTAATCCTACTTGTTCTCCTTTTTTAAACAACGCCACGCCATCATTAAAATCGTAATATTTTTCAGTTTCTTCAACCTTAAGAGCTTCTCCTGAAGTATTAATGTAATGCCAGTTATCTTCCTTTTGCACCAATGCTAGACCCGAATTAAATGCTTTTACTCTATCATAATCTGGTTGAATAACCCATTTGCCATTTAAATCAATAAAGCCCCATTTTTTACCTTCTAAAGCTGCAGCTAATCCATCTGAAAAACTACCAGCTTTTTTAAATTCGGTTTGTAAAACAACATTGCCGGAGGTATCTATGTAGCCTACCTTACTATCTTTAAAAACTAAGGAGAGGTCTTGTGCATAAGAAATACTAATACCTATAAATAAACAGAGAATAAAAATAAATTTAGTTTTCATAATTTTTAATTTAATTGTTCTTATGGTTAGTGATATATTCCTTCACTTGGTTAACATAAGGGTACATTACAGTATCTTCTTTAAATGCGGGAACAATTTTACGAACGGCATCATACATGTTTTTGGTTTTTGTTGACACCACATCTTGCACTTGTAAATATTCTATGGCCTGTACTACGGTTATCATTTCTATCGCAACCACTTCAAAGGCGTTTTCAATAACTTTTTTAGTTATTAAGGCCGCATTAGTTCCCATGCTAACAATATCTTGATTGTCATTGTTATTCGGAATACTGTGCACGTACATTGGGTTGGAAAGCATTTGATTTTCCGCGGTTGTCGATGTAGCAGTAAATTGTACCCCTTGCATACCGAAGTTTAAACCTAGTGTTCCTAAGTTAACAAAAGGAGGTAAAATGTCATTTAATTTGGAGTTTAATAGATAGTTTAGTTGTCTTTCTGCAAGCATGCTCATTTTGGCAACGACTATTTTAAGTTTATCCATTTCCAGAGAAATATAATCACCATGGAAATTTCCGCCATGATAAACATTCTTTTTTTCAACGTTAACAATAGGGTTGTCATTTGCAGAATTCACTTCTTCTATTAATACGTTTTCTACCGAGTTTAAAGTGTCTAAAACTGGCCCTAATATTTGTGGGACACAACGTAGTGAATAATACTCTTGTACTTTTTCTTCGAAAACAGAAACGTTTCCGTTAGTGTCGGTATATAAATGATGCTCACGTTTTCTAGTTAATGAACTATCTTTTAAATGACTTCGCATGGAGCGTGCTATTTCACGTTGGCCATGGTGTCTTTTTGTTTCATTTAAGTCAGATGAAAGGTGATCGTCATAGGCTTGTACAATTTCGTTAATTGCAGAAGAGCAGCTAATGACCCACTCTAATAATCTACGCGTGTATATGGCATTTACAATGCCTACCCCTGTCATTACTGAAGTTCCGTTTATTAATCCAAGACCTTCGCGTAATTTTACTTCAATTGGAGTGATGCTTTCTATTTCAAAAACCTCTTTAGTTGGTCTTCTTTCACCTTTATAGAATACTTCGCCTTCCCCAATTAGCACTAGTGCTAAATGCGCTAATTGTACTAAATCGCCACTAGCACCCACACCGCCATGTTCGTAAATTAACGGTGTAATATTTTTATTTATCAAAGAGGTCATTACTTCAATAGCCGAAGGGTGTACTCCTGAGTTTCCAAGACTAAGAGTGTTTAAACGCGCCAACATTGCTGCCTTAACGTATTTTGGTGCAATAGGATTTCCGGTACCCGAAGCATGACTTCTAATTAGATTATATTGCAATTGAATAGTTTGCGAATCTTTAATCTTGTATTGAGCCATGGGCCCAAATCCTGTGTTAACGCCGTAGATAACTTTGTTTTTTGAAAATTCCTTCAAGAAATCGAAACTCTCCTGAACCGTTTGTATTACTTTGTCATCAACAGAAATTTCTTCCTCATCAAAAATAATACTGTAAAAATCTGTAATTTCTAACTTTCCTTTAATTTGTGGCATCTATGGTTGATTCTGTGCGGTATATGCAATACCTTAGTACGTGAAAAAATATATAGCAAATCAGTCGGCAAATTTAAGATTTTTGACGGATTGAAGAAGCTAATACTCTAAATATAAATATGTCAGAAAACATCGACGTTTTAATTATTGGTGCAGGTCCTTCTGGCGCTGTTGCGGCAGCATACCTTCATAATGAGGGATTTTCAATAAAAGTAGTAGAAAAAAATAAATTTCCAAGATTTGTTATTGGTGAAAGTTTAATTCCGCGTTGTATGGATCATTTTGAGGCCGTAGGATTGTTGGATTGTATTAAAAAGAAGAATTTCGAAATAAAAAAAGGCGCACGTTTTATGCAAGGCCCAATTGTATGTGAATTTGACTTTAGTAAAAAACATACCGATGGTTGGGATTGGACGTATCAGGTGCCTAGAGCAGAATTTGATAAGACTTTGACTGATGAATTACAAAGCAGAGGCGTTGATATCGATTTTGAGAAAGAAGTTATTGACGTTGAATTTGTGGACAATGTCTCGCATACGACTATTAAGGATGTTGATGGAAAGGAAACAAAAATAACAGCAAAATATATAGTAGATTCAAGTGGGTTTGGCAGAGTGTTACCTCGTTTGCTTGATTTAGATAAGCCTTCAGATATTGGTAAGCATTCGTCAATTTTTACACATGTAAAAGATGTAAATAGACCAGAGGGTTGGGATGGCCATAGAATAACTTTTGATATTGTTAGTCAGTCTACTTGGTTGTGGGTAATACCTTTTTCTAATGGCATTACAAGTATTGGCTATGTTGGACCAACTGAATATTTGGAATCATTTAAGGGTTCTAAAGAAGAACGGCTCCGTGAAATGATGAAGCTTTCGGATTATTATGTTGGTCGTTTTGATGGTTTGCCATATGAATTTGAACCAAGAATGATTAAGAATGTCGCTAAATCAGTAAAACAACTGTATGGTAAAGGATACGTGTTAACAGGCAATAGTGCTGAATTTTTAGATCCTGTTTTTTCATCTGGCGTAACATTTGCTACTGAATCTGCTCATTTAGGGGCTCAGTTAATAGTTAAGGAATTAAAAGGTGAATCCGTTGATTGGGAAGTAGATTATACGCAGTATATTTTGGAAGGTGTAAATGTTTTTGGTACTTATGTGAAGGAGTGGTATACTGGAAATCTTCAAAAAATATTTTTTAGTGGGTCTGAAAATCCGGTTATTAAAAGCCAGATTTGTGCTGTGTTAGCAGGGTATGTTTGGGATAGAAGTAATCCTTTTGTGAAAAATCATGCACGTTTAGTAAAAACGGTAGCACACATAACAGATTTAGAAAAGGAAAATGCTAAAAGCTAAAATTAAGTTTTTCTACAAAAGAATTTTGCTGACCATCTTCCAAGTTCTCCATAGGCTGTAGTAATCTTTTCAAATTCATCACCATCAGCTATTCCATGTATTTGTAAGGGTTTAGTGCTATAGAGCGGGTTCTCCAAATCATTGACATTATAAATTTCAAAAGTTACTTCTAATTCCGCTTTTTGGTGCCATAACACGATATCAATACCAGGATGAATAAAATGTACTTTTATAATCATTATATGTTTTGCCTCGCTGTAGTGTTTTGAAACCGTTACATGGCGATCTTCTAACATAAAATTATTAAATGCGGTTATGAATGTAGGTTCATACCTATTTGTTCTATTTTCAAACCATAATTTTTTGAATTCTTCACCGGAGCCTGATTCTTTTTTTTCTCTTTTGGCTACTTGTGCTTTTATGAAGGCTTCTTCAGTATCATAATTATGTATTTCTAGGTTGTCTGAATACTTAAAAACAATTTTATATTGATTGATTTCAGCAAGATTTTCTAGAGCTCCTTTATCTGTTTCAAATTTTTGAGAAAAACCTGAATAGGATATGATAAGCGCTATAAAAAATAAGATATGCTTGGTCATTGTACTAATGAATTAGTAGGGTCGCAATCTAATTCATTTTTAAGTTTCTCCCAAAAAAAACCTGTCTAACTATAGACAGGTTTTTAACATTAAACTACTCTTGATTTTAGAATGCTTTTTTTAATACCATTTTAGCAAAGGATTTTCCAGTTTTCGCATATCCTTCTCCAATACGATCTTCATTATCAAAGCTGCTACCCCACTGATCGCCGGGGGCATTTTTGCTAGATACTTCAAGTAATACATTGTCTTTATTGGCTGTTTCTACGAATTTTAAATTGGTAGTCACTTTTGCAGGCTGTTTCATTACGCCAGCATCCCATCCTGGAAATATCCATAAAGTTTCAACTATTAAGGTGTATTTTGCATCGGTTAGATTTTCGCCAAATTTTAAACCTTCATCTTCGTAAAGGTATCTGTTCATCAATTCTAAAAATTTTGGAGCATAAATTAATTCTCTAGCAGTAATCCATTTTTTCTCCCATGTTTTCCCTTTGCCAGGACTCTTTTCCTCTAATTCGGCAGAATGTTCTTTAACATAATCATCGTTTGAAATATTCTTTTTTAAGAGTGTCAAATTATCATAAACAAATTCAACATTCATTTCTGTTTGCCCTTTAATAAAATTAAAATCGCCTTGTTCTACTTTAAGTTTTTGACTTTGAGCGTTTAAGGCAAATAGTAAACAAATTGACAACGTTGTTAAAAATTTCATAGTTTTTATTTTTATAGTTCTGAGAATTTTATGTGCTTCAACAAGTTAGGTTAACATAATTAATCATTTATTGTTGTGAATATCATCTGACGAAATTTCCAACCTGTTTCGTCACCTGGGGTATCTCGCATTTGTTTCATTAAAATACCAATTACGTTTTCTTTTGGATCGGCAAAATATTGAGTGTTAAAGTAACCGCCCCAGTCAAAAGTGCCCTCGCTACCCATGCCTCCTATGTCTTGGCCACGTTTTGTAACTAGCCCAAATGCTAAACCATAATCCTTAGCTTCTCCACCAAATAAATCACCAGACTGATTACTCAAAATACTTTGTACAGTTGTTCTACTTAAAATTCTAGTACCATTTAATTCACCATTATTTAAATACATCTGTAAAAAAGTAGCATAATCTTTTGCTGTGCTAGAAAGGCCAGCACCACCGGAGAAAAAGCTTTTTGCTCCCTTTTTTGGATAATCTGGGTTGTAGAAAGTAGTTGGAAAATTTTTCCAATTGCCATCTTTTTTAAACTGAATATTTACCAGTCGATTGTGCTTGTCTTTTGGTAAATAAAACCATGTATCATCCATACCCAAAGGGTCAAATATTCTTGTACGTAAGAATTCATCGAAAGGTAATCCGGAAACTACCTCGATAAAATAACCCAGAACATCCAAACCTTCACTATAAACATAGGCGGTGCCTGGATCATGATGTAATGGAAGTTTTGCTAGTTTTTTAACGCTTTCTTCAATCGTGATTTTTTCAGTTGTAAAAAGATCTGTAACTCCTGCTTTTTTATAAATAGTCTGAAAACGTTTGTCTCCATCGATTACACCATATCCTAACCCAGAAGTATGTGTTAGAAGATGTCTAATTGTTATTTGGCTTTCTGCTGGTTTGGTAGTATAGCTTCCGTCGGCCTCATTAAATGTATCTAGAATTTTAGCCTCACCAAATTCTGGGATATATTTTGAAATTGGATCATCTAATTTAAATTTTCCT
Source organism: Aurantibacter sp. (assembly GCF_039941195.1). Classification (GTDB taxonomy): domain Bacteria; phylum Bacteroidota; class Bacteroidia; order Flavobacteriales; family Flavobacteriaceae; genus Aurantibacter_A. Next base: position 49,936 of record NZ_JBDVFA010000029.1, read on the forward strand.
TCTTCCCAAAGCATCATTACCGCTGTTGAAGTAATTGCCTTTGTTTGTGAAGCAATTCTAAAAATAGTATTCTTATCGAGTTTGTCTCCTTTTTCATTAGAAGTGCCATATGCGTTATGATAAACAATTTTACCATTTCGAGCTATTAATGCAACAACTCCAGGTATTTGGTTTTCGGTAACCGCATTCTTAAGCATTGCATCAATTCGGTCAATACGCTCCTGTGATATATTCGCTTCTGCGGGTGAAGTAACTTTAAGAATGGTTGTTTGTTGGGCATAAAAATTGGTTGTAGAAAATAATAGAATTAAAATGAGGATTTTTTTCATAATTAGGTTGGTTTTAAGAGGTTTAAATTAAATAATTTGAAGGAGTTTAATAGGAAACAATTATTATTTTTCATAAAAATTGCTATTCTCACCCACAGCGGTTAAAAGAGAGGGCTATAATTTTTGCAATAGTAGCTTAAGTATGGAAAAATGTCGTGTATTCATTTATTTATAAATTGTAGATTCTTAGTTCGAATATTGATTTGATAAAATGGAATTTTTATGACTGAAAAGGAAAAAATGATAAAGGGTTTGCCTTATGATCCATTAGATAAAGAGCTAATCTCTGGAAGATTAAATGCTCGTAAATTGACAAGAAAAATTGCTGAGATTCCAATGGATAAGGAAAAGCAAAGAAGACATATTTTTAAGGAGCTTTTAGGAAGTACGGCAGGCAGGTTTTATATAGAAAATCCATTTCTCTGCGATTATGGATATAATATACATTGGGGAGAGAATGCCTATGCTAACTTTGGTTGTATCATATTAGATGCGGCTCCGGTGCATATAGGTAAAAACGTTATGATGGCGCCAGGAGTAAAAATATTAACTTCTACACATCCTTTGGAATATGAAGCAAGAAATTCTGGGATAGAAACAGCGGAACCAATTTATATAGGTGATAATGTTTGGATTGGGGCAGGTGTAATTGTTAATCCTGGAGTTTCTATTGGAAAGAACTCCGTTATAGGTTCTGGAAGTGTTGTGGTTAATGACATACCAGATAATGTTGTAGCAGTTGGCAATCCTTGTAAGGTACTTAAGACAATTGCTAATTAAAAAAAGTAAAATATTTAAAATTGCATTGAAACCCCTAGAGTTCCAGGTCCGAAATTAAGATTCCAACTTGTCTTTTTAGAGTGCGAATTATACTTTTGATCATACTTTCTGTCGAGATAACGATCGATACACTCTACAGTGGCAATGCTTATAGCAAAAGCAAAAACCACATCGCTTACCCAGTGCTGATTATCCCAAAGTCGAGATATTCCAGGAATAGCACCTAAAGTATAAATGCCAGCTTTTGCCCATGGACTTTTAAATTGTTTGCCAATGGCGTATGCGTTAGTAAAAGCCAAAAGCGCATGTCCAGATGGAAAAGAATGATAATTTCTGTCGCTTTCGAATGGGGAAAAAGTGTCTTTTCCTAAGCCAGCTACTGGTCTAGCTCTACCCACAAGAGATTTCATTACTTGTTGTAATAATCCAGTTGAGGTTGCAGATGCAATAAGTAGAACCCCTGTTCTTCTAAGTTTTTCATTTTTAGTAATTAATCCTACTAAATAAACTCCTGAAGTAACCATGTAATTGTTTTCGGGACTTCCGTAAAATTCCCCATACTCCCTAATAATAGGAGGTGCGCTTGCTCTGTTAGATTTTATAAATTCTGAAGTTTCATCATCCACTAAATAAAGTGCGCCGGTGCCAGCTAATACACCTCCAAATTGTGCCCATTGTTTTCCCTTCCATTTAAGTGGTTGAATGTATGAGTATCCAACACTCTTAAACATATTGCCAGCATCGTATTTAAATAGTTGCCAACGCGATTCATCGGTATTAGTAATTGAATCTTGAGCAATGATATTTAAAAAGAAAAACATCATTAATATAGTTATAAGTCTTTTCATAAAAAGAGCTAAAATAAAATTTCAAAAAGAATTAAAGACTAATCCTTTTATTTATTTCACGGAAACATACTTCGGATTATTCATTGTTTCGTAAAAATCAGCAATAACGGCATCGCGATCGAAATTTTCCCAAATGGTAATTTTTCGGTTGTTATTAGGTCGTTCAACCCATTGGTTGTTTATTAAAATTGGACATGGAATGCTTTTTGTTTCTCCCCAGGAATCATTTTTTAATACCGAAAGCGCAACCATATCAAACAATGGTCGTGATGGGGTGACTTTGTCTGTTCCAAAATGTTCAAAAATATGTTCAAAAAGGTTTGCAGCGTAATCGCCAAAATTATCAAATGTACCACCATGCCTTCCAGTTATGGGTTCAATCGCTTTTGGTCCTAATCCAGCCATTTTTTCATCAACTTCTACTTTTGTAACGGCTACGGCATCGGTTCCAGAAGGTTGACCATAACGTACCGTGACCATTTCAAATGGAATTTTACTGTTTAATACATAATTCATTGCTATGGTATCGTTGTCCTGATTGTATTCTCCCGACTTCGGATAATTACTACCCAACCATACAATTTTAGTTCGGTCTACAAAAGTTGAATCTTTCTTAATGGCCAATGCAATATTTGTTAGTTTTCCTACAGCAACAATAATTACATCTTCTTTTTTTGTTTCCTCTAAAATAAAATCAACTCCATCTTGTCCGTCATATTCATTAGGATTAAAATTTGTAGATATTTCTTCAAAATTTCCCTCAGCACCTTTTAATAAGGGTAGTGAATCTTTTAAATTACATAATTGCATTACACGTTCCGCCTCGTCGTAATGGCCTTGTACATCAGTATCGTTTCTAGTGGCGTTTACGGTTATTCCTTTTACATTAAAAGTATTACCGTTTAATAGCATATAGGCAATTGCAAATTGGTCGTCCAATTCGTTATTTGCGTCGGTGTCAAATATTAATTTAATTCTAGAGTCATTTTTTTCTACTGTAGATTTTGTGTTGTTTTTAGAATTTTCTTTTTTAATTTCTTTACAGGAAATTATACTAAGTAGTAAAATAAGTAGTGGAAATAAGAATTTAGGTTTCATATGCATTTTATAAGTGTATGGATGAAAAATACAAAAAATAGATTTAGAGAATTAGTAGTTATATACCGATTTCTATGTTTTATAATTATTAATTGAGACTAGACCTTTAATTAACTAGGATTTTCTCAGGGTATACCCTGAATAATATAATTCAGGGTATACCCTGAGAATTATATTGTTGAGGTTTAACAACTTGCAGCAAATTACAATCCTAAATATAGAACCATGAAAACTTCAATTGTTTTACTTTTCCTTATCATTCTAAATACTTCTGCATTATTGTCAGAGCCTCTGGCGGTTATAGTTAAAGATTTAAACCCGTGGTTTTTGGTAGCACTTGAGGTTGTATTGTTGTTGTTTTTTTATTTGAATAACCAATTAAAAGGATTGAATGAATTAGCTAATATCGATTTAAGTGATATTGAACTTTTTGTAATCAAACCTAAAAAAAATTCGAAATGATGTAGTTGTACTAGGTCTTAGCAATTCTATTATCAAAATACATTTAAAAACATTAGTGCTAACAATTGTATCTTTAAGAACCTGAAAACCAATACATATGAAAAACCAACTCTTCTGTCTTCTTTTCATTTTGCTTTGTTCTGCATTAAGCTTTGGACAAACAAAGGAGATTGATAGTTTGAAAGCTGAGCTATTGAAATCTTCAATTCAAGATACCACAAGAATTCGTATGTATATGACTTTGGCAAATACCTATCACTCCTACAGTGTAGATAGTTTGGCGAAATATGCCAAATTAGGAGTGAAGTTATCTAAATTAAATAACGATTATCTTTTAGGTCGCACCTCACTCAATTTAGGACTCGCTTTTCGAGCGAGAAATCAAATGGATTCTTCTCGTTATTATTTAAACAATGCTCTCAAAATAGGAAAACTTAAAAAGGATACACTTTTACTGAGATACGCTTATACCAATTATGCTCTAACACTTATGGATGATACTGATTTCGATGAAAAAGTTCAAGTAAGCTTAGAGGTAATAAAATTAGCCCAGGATAATAATTATTACTTGGCGGAAGCTGAATATAACCTTGGTGTAGTTTATGGGAATGCTGGTTATGACAGCCTTGGTCTAAAGTACTTCAAACGAGCATTAACTAGTTCGGAGATAGGTGAAAACAATAAATTTCTATCGTATACTTTAATGAATTTAGTTCTATACTCGTTTGAAAGTAATAATCTAGATGAGGCTAAGGCCTACCTAGATAAAATGTCAACACTTTGCGAGAAAATGAAATTACCGAAAGTTTGTTTTAATTATTACCAAAGACTAGGCGCTTATTATGATAAAGTCGAAATATTCGATAACGCTGAAAAAGCTTATTTAAATGCGATACAAGAGGTTGAAAATATGAACTCCCCATATCATCAAATGTATAGTCATATCTCTTTAGGGGAACATTATGTATTGGCTGGAAATTTAGAAAAGGCCATTCAAAGTTTTGATAAATTCGAAAAAATTAATGAGAACAATCCAACACGGAGCCTAGAATTCTGGGCCTTTAAACAAAGGGCAGAAGCAGAGAAATTGATTGGAAATCATGAGATTTCCAATAAATACTTAGAAAAGTATATCAAGATTAATGATTCCTTGAATTCTGAAAAGAACAAAACTTCAATTGCAAATGCCGAAGCAAAATACCAGACTGTAATAAAAGACAAAGAAATTGCCGAACAAAAACTGGCACTAGCAGAAAGCAAATCAAAAACCCGCACTATGAATATCTTAATTGTTTCCCTCCTCCTAGGGTCAATTTTATTATGGTTCTCTTTTCGACAGCGCCAAAAGCGCATGCAGCAGCAGTTGGTCACCATAGAAAGAGAGCAAGAAGTCAGAACCTTAGAATCCCTCATGGAGGGCGAAGAAAAAGAACGTCTTCGTATCGCCAAAGAATTACACGATGGTGTCAACGGGGATTTGGCGGCCATTAAATTCAAATTGGCATCATTGTTAGAAACCAATAATCAGGTTATCAACGAAGCGGTGGCCATGATTGATACGAGTAGCGAACAGGTACGTGCCATTTCGCATAATCTAGTGCCGCCATCGTTGAGAGATTTTAACCTCTTGGAGGCGGTTGGTACCTATTGCGAAAATATGAACTCGGTTCACCAACCTGAAATAACATTTCAACATTTAGGGAATGCCATAGTATTGAATAAAAAGCAAGAGGCAAATCTTTTCCGAATTGTTCAAGAATTAGTCACCAATAGTATCAAACATGCCAAAGCAAAAGAAATTCATGTACAATTAAGTAATGTTGAAAACAACTTGCAATTGACCGTTGAAGATGACGGTAAAGGTTTTGATGAGAACAATGTTAATGGCGATGGTATTGGCATGCAAAACGTAAAATCTAGAGTTGAATACCTCAACGGGTTAATGGATGTTAAATCCGACGGAAAGGGAACTTCTATTACGATAACTATTACCGATTAATTTAAAATAGTAAAAAACAAACTCAAAGAACTTGTGAGAAATCAATACATATTTATACTTCTCTTTTTAGTGATTTCGGTTTCTGGCTTGGGGCAGACTAAGGAGATTGATAGTTTGAAAAGAGAGCTTTTAAAAACTTCCTTATCCGATACCACAGAAATTCGTTTATATATGAAGATAGCTAGAGCCTATCTTCACTATAATAATGATAGTCTCGGGAAATATTCTGATTTAACCTTCAAACTTTCCAAATCCTCAACCAAATATTATTTTGGACGGGCTAATAACGATAGAGGTATGTATTTTTTCGGTAATGACAAATTAGATTCTGCAAAATATTATTTTAAGAGCGCTATTGAGATTGGAGAAACAGAAAAGGATACACCCTTGTTAGTCAATGCTTATTCTAACTACGCAGCAACTTTAAGAGATAGGACTGAATTCGAAGAGAATGTAAAGTTAAACCTAAAGGTCATTGAATTATCAAAAAGTAATAAGCGTCAGATGGGCGTTACACAGTATAACCTTGCATCAACTTACTCAGTAGCTGGTTTTGATAGTCTTACAATCAAATATTTAAAATTAGCAACCGCAAATGCGGAGGAAAGTAATCACGACTTTCTTCTTGCTCAAACCCTACCAAACTTAGCTTTTTATGCTTTGGAAAATAATGAATTAGATGATATGAAAATGTATCTCGATAAGAGTTTGAAAATTTGTAAAAAGTTGAAATCACCAAGAGTATGGAGTACCTATTATATGAACGTAGGACATTATTATAATAAACTAAAAGATTTCAGTAAAGCAGAAGAAGCATATATCAAGGCCTTAAATGAATCTAAGCGAGCGAATTATGGCTATAACATAATGTATTCGTATATGGCATTAGGGGTGCATTTTGTTTTGGCTCAAAAGCCCAAAAAAGCTATTGAAAATTTTAAAGAATTTGAAAAGATGTATAATAAGAATTCAGTTCCAAGCATTGGAGTTGATGCGTATGAATACTGGGCTAAGGCTGAAAATATGACTGGAAATTTTCAAAATTCTAACAAATACTTGGAAAAGTACGTTAAGATAAATGATTCTTTAAACTCCGAAAAGAATAAAACTTCTATTGCAAACGCTGAAACAAAATACCAAACCGAAAAAAAAGACAAAGAAATTGCAGAACAGCAATTGGAATTAGCCGACCAACAATTAGCTATTCAAGAAAGCAAATCAAAAACCAGAACGATGAGCATACTTGTCGTTTCCCTGTTATTGGGTTCTATATTATTATGGTTCTCTTTCCGGCAGCGCCAAAAACGCATGCAGCAGCAGTTGGTGACCATCGAAAAAGAACAAGAAGTCAGAACCTTAGAATCCCTCATGGAGGGCGAAGAAAAAGAACGTTTGCGAATTGCAAAAGAATTGCATGATGGTGTCAATGGCGATCTTGCAGCCATCAAATTTAAATTGACCTCATTACTAGAAACCAATAACCAGGTCATCAATGAGGCGGTGGAAATGATTGATACCAGTAGTGAGCAAGTGCGGGCTATTTCACATAATTTGGTACCACCATCTTTGAGAGATTTTAATTTGCTTAAAGCTGTGGAATCGTATTGTGAAAACATGAACGCTATTCACGAGCCTGAAATTATTTTTCAACATCTGGGCGACGAAATTGTATTGAAAAAAAAGCAAGAGGCAAATCTTTTCCGAATTGTTCAAGAATTAGTCACCAATAGTATCAAACATGCCGAAGCGAAAGAAATTCATGTACAATTAAGTAATGTTGAAAACAACTTGCAGTTGACCGTTGAGGATGATGGAAAAGGCTTTGATGTGGCGAATGTAAAAAGTGACGGTATTGGTATGCAGAATGTAAAATCTAGAGTTGAATACCTCAACGGATTAATGGATGTTAAATCCGACGGAAAGGGAACTTCTATTACGATAACTATTAGTGATAAACTAGATAACGCATGATTAAAGTAGCTATTACAGACGACCATTTGTTGGTTATGCAAGGTATAGAATCTATGCTTCAGTTCGAGTCTTCCATAAAGATTACGGGTAAATATTCATCCGCAGAAAAAACCTTGGAGGCGCTTTCTGAGGAGCAACCTGATGTGCTGTTATTAGACATTAACCTTCCTGATATCAATGGTATTGATTTGTGCAAACAGTTGCTTGGTTTGTACCCTGAATTAAAAATAATTGCGCTCAGTTCTCATGATGACACGAACTTTGTAAAGCGTATTTTAAAAAATGGTGCGAGCGGCTATCTGCTAAAAAATACCAGTAAAGAAGAATTGTTAGAGGCTTTCGAAACGGTACTTTCAGATGGGCAATATTTGCAACCAAATATTCAACAAAAATTATTGAACCAATCTTTGGGTACGCAAAAACGAAATACGCTCAAACCCAAATTAACAAGAAGAGAAAAAGAAGTTCTTGCTGCCATCTGCGAAGAAATGACCACTCAAGAAATAGCCGAACAACTTTTTATAAGCCCCAAAACCGTGGAAACCCATCGTATGAATTTAATTAGTAAGCTAGGTGCTAGAAATAGTGTTGGCCTGGTTAAGATTGCAATTGAGCAGGAATTGTTGAAAGATTAATCGTTTAATAACTACCACTGCCATTTCAAACCTTTCGGCTTCGCCCAAGATAAACGCGGTTTAGAAACTAGGAACACGACTAGGCGACTATTGCACTATATCTAAGATTAAAATTTACAAATTCAAACTTCGCACCTCTATTTCTCAGGGAAAACCCTGAGTTTTTTATTTCAGGGAATACCCCGAAGGTTTTCAACTCGTATCAGAATACTTTAGCAAGTATATATAACCAAAGTAATTCTAATATGAAAAATGTATTAATAGCAGGAGCATCAGGGCATGGGGCAATGGTTTTAGATAGTCTTATTAAGGAAGGTAGGTATAATGTAATTGGTTTTATTGATTCTTATAAAAGAAAAGGAAGGCTGCTTAACGGCTTAGAAGTTTTAGGTACTGAAAATGACCTTCCTTATCTCATGAATAAATACAACATATCCGGTATCATAGTGGCAATTGGCAATAATTGGTCTAGAAAAGGTATGATTGAAAAAATCATGAATATCGAGCCTAAATTAGAGATGATAACATCTATTCACCCCAGTGCAACCATTGGTCTAGGTGTTAAAATAGGTAAAGGATCTGTTATAATGCCAGGTGCATTTGTCAATGCGAATTCAATTATTGGTGATTTCTGCATTCTTAATACAAATTCATCACTCGGTCATGATGGCCAAATGAGTGATTTTTCTAGTATTTCATCAGGCGTCTGTACTGGGGGCAATCTTTTCCTTGGTAAATATTCAGCTATATCGCTGGGAGTAAATGTTATAGAGAATATCACAATTGGAGCGCACAGTCTTATCGGGGCAGGTTCATTGGTTATCAAAGATGTTTTGTCGAGTAGTGTGGTGTACGGTTCTCCAGCACGTTTCGTAAGGCAAAGAAACCCTTGTGACCCTTATTTGAATGGAGATAACAACCACCTTTCTATTTGTAAATTATCAATTTAGACAGTAACAAGCTTATATTATGAATAGAACAACCGAGCTTAAGAATGTCCGAAAAACTGCTACATTTCGAAATACTATTTTTTGGTTTTTTGATTGTTTAAAAGGGGCGAAGGTTCGTAAGCACTATACTGCTGTGCGCTTGATAAATAAGAATCACGAATCTAAATATTCGATAGAAAAGCGAAAAGAATATCTTTCTGCAATACTGCAGCATACATTGAAAACTGTACCATATTACAGGGCATTAGGGTTGAAAACTGTTTCTTTGGACTGTTTTCCTGTGATTAATAAGAACAGTATACGAAAGCATTCTAAATCTTTTTGCGCTGCCCAATATGTAGTAACCAAAACATACAAAACTACTACTAGTGGATCAACCGGTACACCTTTTACTGTTTTTCATGATAATAGCAAAAGAAGACGACATAAAGCGGATGTTCGGTTTTTTTGGGATACGATTTTTCATCCATGGGGAACTAAAATTTATTATTTAAAGCTTTGGAACGATAGAAATAAAAAGGGAAGACTAATTCAGAAAATACAGAATATGGTTCCTGTAGATGTACTCAAACTTGATGACTTAAAGATAGCGCAGCTATTGAGTGATATAAAAGCAGATAAAGCCCCTGTAAGTATATTGGCATACGCTTCAGCCCTCGATCAAATCGTAAAGTACCTAAGTCGAAACCAAACCGACCTATCGAAAATGGGTGTAATTTCGATAGTTGCTATGTCTGAATCACTCGATTCCAATACAAAAGAATATTTAGAGCACCATTTTGATTGTCCCGTAGTATCGCGTTATGCCAATTTAGAAAATGGATTACTTGCCCAGCAGACTGTATTTTGTGGCAATTATTTTCTATTGAATCTGGCAAGTTATCACATCGAGATATTAAAACTTAATGAAGACACTCCGGTCGAGCAAGGCGAAACAGGCCGAATAATAGTGACAGATTTCTTTAACCGCGCCATGCCTATGATTCGCTACGATACAGGAGATTTGGGTGTGCTGAGAAAATTTGAAAGGCAAGGTGTGGTTCAGTATGTGCTAAAAAAAGTAGAAGGTCGACGTATGGATGCGATTTATGATACGGAAGGTATGCCGATTTCATCGCTTCTTCTTTCTAATAGCATGTGGAAATACGATGAACTGAATCAATTTCAGTTTATACAAAAAGATAGGCATCGGTATGAATTTATACTGAATCCCATAGCAGATTTTTCAAGAGAGAAAGAACTTTTAGACGAATTCAAAGCTTGTTTGGGCAGCAATGCCATAATCAAAATAACCTACGTAGACGAGATACCACTGTTATCGTCGGGGAAACGGAAGAAGGTATTGAACCATATGAAGAAAAAACCGAAAACGGTATAAAGTAATGATTGTGCATTTTAACAAACCTGGTAGAATCAAGGTTTTTTTTAAAGATTCTAATAAGAAAAACTTTTTTAAGATATGTAAAGAGGTGTTAGTGCTTTGGGCCACTAAAAAGGAGGTGCCAATGTATTATTTTAAGCATTTGTATAGAAAAGATATTACAAATTATCGAGAATATATGGGCTCTAAGTTGGTACGCAGAATAAAAGCCAGTACCCGACTACACAAGCCAGAGTATACCTCTATCTTAAATAATAAACTGAATTTTTCGCTGTATTGTGAAAAAAATTCTATTCCCACACCAACACTTTTAGGCCATAATTTTGAGACAACATTTTTTTGTCAAAATAAGGTAAGTCACTTACGAACTCTTGACGAATTAATTCAATTCTATAGCTTGATATTTGATACTACAAATCTGCAAGCTATATTTTTTAGGCCTTTGGCTCTCTTAGGGGGCAAGGGATGTTTCAAATTGGATAAAAAGAACTATTGCGAGAAGTTGAAAGCTGAATTTAAAAACCTATTACAGGGAGATTATACCCATACCGAAGTCATAGCACAGCACCACGATATCAATCGTATCTATGCTAAATCAATAAATACACTTCGTATACTTACATACCTCAATAAAGACAAGGTTGAGGTCGTTACTTCTTTTATTCGTTTTGGTGCTGGTGGTAGTGTTGTTGATAATGGTTCTTCTGGCGGACTTTCGGTTGGTATAGTACAAGAGTCAGGTACGCTAAAATGCTTATCGTACGTAGATATGGAATTTGGTGGCGGGGAACTAGAACGGCACCCTGATACCGCATTTCTATTTGAAGGTTTTAAAATACCTTTTTTTAAAGAAGCTTGTGAGCTAGTTAAACAAGCCACAGAACATATTCCTAATGGTTTTATAGGTTGGGATGTAGCTATAACACCAACCGGACCGACAATTATTGAAGGAAATGAGAACCCCAGCCTTTTCGTGATGGACGTGCTTGATGGCGGACTTTTAAAAAACCCAAAAATGCTAAAAGTAATAGCTGCGATATGACATTACTATTTGCCCAAATACTCTCTGATGGGGTGTTAATACCTGTCTGTTGAATAAATTATTATTTAAAAGTACTCCTGACTACTCTTATTTACTAATCCTAAATACTTTTTCTCAGGGAAAACCCTGAGTTTTTTCTTTCAGGGAAAACCCTGAAGGTTTTAAACAGCTATGAAAATATCTTGCACAAATAATAATCAAAACTTTATGTTATGAAAAATAAAACAAAAATTACCATTTTATTACTCTTGATGATAGCAGTTGGGTGTAGTAAAAAAAATGATGACGCACCGATTATCGAAAGTGATGCCAAAGAATTATTAACTGTTTCTTTTAATTCTCAAGCCAATCCAGATGTTCAAGGTTCGGTTAATGGTACAGTATCGCAAGAAACAAAAACAGCAATAGTAATGGTGCCAATCGGTACGGTCTTGACCTCATTAACACCTACGCTAACCCTTTCTAATAAAGCGAGTTATAGTCCACAAGGTCCTCAAGATTTTACGAATAATGTAACATATACCATTACGGCAGAAAATGGTAGTACTGCCACTTATGTTATAAGTGTCAGCGAGATTCAGAGTTCAGAGAGTCAATTGCTTGGTTTTACCTTATTAAAAATCTCCAATGACATTAATGAAAATTTGGTGGGTACAGTTCATGATGATACGAAGAGCGTACGGTTGATTACTTCGGCAATGACCGATGTTACCCTTCTCTCCCCAACTTTGGAAGTGTCGGAAGGTGCAAGTTATACTCCAGAGGGCTTACAAGATTTTAGTGAACCTGTAACTTATACCGTCACCGCTGCCGATGGATCAACGACCGAGTATATGGTTAATATAAGAACCGAGCGCGATTTGTTGATTGCTATTAGTGAGGCCAACCCACAAAACACCTTGGAGTGGAATTATAACGAACAGGATATCGATGATTGGAACGACGTGGATTTAACAGAAGACGGTTATGTTGAATATTTACATTTGGATGAAAATCTATCGATTGTCCCTGATGAAATAGGTTATTTTAGAAAGCTTAAAGAACTCGATTTAGATGATAATGTTAATCTTACAGAATTACCTAAAACGATAGGGCTGTTGACAAATTTGAAATATATGGAATTAGACAACAATAAACTCAAAGAACTACCGCAAGAATTTGGTCAGTTAACTTCACTTGAGGATCTCGATTTAAATGAAAATTTGTTTACCGAATTTCCAGAAGCATTAATTCAATTGCCCAATTTAATCGATTTAGACATTAGTGATAATTTTTTAACGAAACTACCCTCCGAAATTAAACAGATGACAGCATTGAGAGAGTTAAAGCTATCTAACAATAAGTTCGAAGATTTTCCTGATGCAGTTTTTCAACTCGAAAATCTAGAAATATTAGATTACGAAGAAAACCAATTGAAAGTATTACCACAACAAATCGGTGCGTTAGAAAATTTAAAGATCCTAGATTTGTCAGACAATCTTTTGACCAAACTGCCTGCTGAACTTCAATTACTAGAAGGGTTACAATATTTATATCTGTCAAGAAATGATTTTGAGATTATTCCCGAGGTAGTTTTTTCACTAAGTTTATTAATTAAATTAACAATGAACGACAATTCAATAAGTAAAATCAGTTCTGATATTACCAGCTTGATTTTTCTCTTTGAACTTCAAATGAAAAATAATCTCATAAAAGAAATACCGGGCGAGCTTGATAGCATGCAAAACCTGCTTAATCTGTATATCACTGGAAATCAAATTGAAAAACTACCCGAAGAGTTATGTCCGCCTACCTATATTACCACTTTGATTAAAGATGATTCTACGGTATGTCCGAATTAAAAAATAGTTTTAACAAATGAAAAGTTGCGAAAAAAGCCCTCTCTCGAGGGCTTTTTATTTGTCGTTTTATAGTAAACATACAGATAGGTGTTGCGGATTAGACCACATGTGATCACTTGTTGTCAATTACTTTTATGCAATGCCAACTGAATACGTTTTCTAGGAATATCAATCGACAATACTTTTACAATTATTTGCTGATTGAGATGTACATGCTCGTTTACATCTTTTACAAAACTATCCGAAAGGTTTGAAACATGTATGAGTCCACTTTCTTTAATGCCGATATTAACAAAGCATCCAAAATTGGTAATGTTATTGACGATTCCCGGTAGTAATTGTCCATCTCTTAAATCGGAGATGCTGCGCACATTTTGGTCAAAGGTAAAAACTTTGGCTTTTTCACGACGGTCGAGACCAGGTTTTTCGAGTTCGTCAATAATGTCTTGTAGGGTAGGTAGGCCAACAGTGTCTGTACAATACTTTTTTAAGTCGATTTTTTCGAGCTGACTTTTGTTACCAATTAAATCAGAAATGGCTACTCCTTTGTCTTTGGCCATTTGTTTTACAACACTATAACTTTCTGGGTGTACCGAAGAATCGTCCAACGGATTTTTTCCATCTTTTATCCGGAGAAAACCAGCCCCTTGTTCAAAAGCTTTACCTCCTAATCGAGGAACTTTTTTTATAGTAGCTCTATCAGTGAATGCGCCATTTTCATTTCGATACGCAACAATATTTTCTGCTAGTTTTGGGCCTATGCCCGAAACATAACTTAGTAAAGGAACACTCGCAGTGTTGATATTCACTCCCACTGAATTTACACAACTTTCTACAACACCATCCAACGAAGTTTGTAATTTACTTTGGTCAACATCGTGTTGGTATTGACCTACACCAATTGATTTGGCGTCTATTTTTACTAACTCTGCCAAAGGGTCTGCCAATCGTCTTCCAATGGAAACCGAGCCACGAACCGTAACATCATAGTTCGGAAATTCGTCACGAGCTATTTTAGAGGCTGAATAGATAGAAGCTCCAGCTTCGCTTACTACAAAAACCTCTGGGGGATTCTTAAAATGAATACGTTTTACTAAGTGTTCCGTTTCTCTTGAAGCAGTGCCATTACCAATGGCTATTGCTTCAATTTTATAAGCATCACACAAAGAGCTTATTTTCTTCATGGCTTCAGTGCCTTTGTTCTGTGGCGCATGCGGATAAATAGTTTCGTTATGTCTTAACTCACCTTGCGCACTTAGGCAAACAACTTTACAGCCTGTTCTAAAGCCAGGGTCTATTGCTAAAATTCTCTTTTCACCTAATGGTGCGCCCAAAAGTAGTTGTTTTAGATTTTTTGAAAACACTGAAATGGCTTCGTCGTCAGCTTTTTCTTTTGCTAATTTTAGTGTTTCATTAGATAGTGAGGGGATAAGTAAGCGTTTGTAGGCATCTTCCAGCGCTAATTGTACATGAGATGTACAAGAATTATTAGATTTAATAATACGGTCTGCTATTTTAGATAAAATATACGCATCGTCAATCTCAATCTTCACGCGAATAAAACCTTCATTTTCAGCTCGTAAAATAGCTAATAATCGATGTGAAGGGCAACGTTTTAAAGCTTCGCTCCAATCGAAATAATCTCTAAATTTTTGCGCTTTCTCATCGTCTTTTTTTGTGCTGATTACTTTAGTAGTAAGCATAGCAGTCCGTTCCAGTTGATTTCGAATTTGATTTCGAATAGAAATACGTTCGTTCAGCCATTCAGCTATAATGTGTCTCGCTCCTTCTAGTGCTTCGTCTTCATTTTTTACATGCTCATTTAAATACTGAGGGGCAACAAAATCAATCTCTGCATAATTTTTCGCCATTATGATTTTGGCTAACGGTTCTAATCCGTTTTTGCGTGCGGTTTCGGCTTTAGTTTTTCGTTTTTTCTTGAAGGGGAGGTAAAGATCTTCAAGTGTAATTAAATCTTCTGTTGCCTTAATTTTTAAACGAAGTTCATCGGTTAATGCATCTTGTTCTTCAATGGCTTTCAAGACAGCTACTTTTCTTTTCTCGAGGGCTTCAAATAGCGTTTTAAATTGAACAATTGCTCCAATTTGTACTTCATCCAATCCTTCTGTTGCTTCTTTTCTATAGCGAGATATAAAAGGTAGGGTACAGTCTTGGTTTAATAAATCGACTGTGTTTTTAATGCCTTTTTCGGGGAGTAGGGTGTGTTTAGCGACGTAGGAGATGAGGTTCATAAAATTCTATTGGAATTTGCTAACTTATTCCTTCACCGTTACTAACGCCATCTTCATCAGGGTTAACGAAAATCAATTTTCCTTCTGCGTTTTCAGTCATTAAAATCATGCCTTCGCTTTCTACACCACGTAATGCTCGTGGGGCAAGGTTGATTAAAACAGTAACTTTTTTACCAACAATTTCTTCTGGAGTAAAGCTCTCCGCTATACCTGAAACAATGGTGCGGGTATCGAGACCTGTGTCAACTTTTAAGACAAGTAATTTTTTGGCTTTTGCCATTTTTTCGGCTTCAACTATTGTTCCAACGCGCATATCTAGTTTTGTAAAATCATCGAAAGTAATAGTGTCTTTTTGAGCCATAAGTTCTTTGTTTGCGTTTTCATTGGCCTTTTTGGTAGCCTCTAATTTATCTAATTGGGCTTGAATTTCTTTGTCTTCAATTTTTCTAAAAAGTAATTCCCCTTTATTAATTTGATGATTTGATGGAAGTAATATATCGTTTGTAGTAATATCCGTCCAGGTAAGCGACCCCTCAACTGTACTTGGAGAGATGTTAAGGATGTTTTTCAATTTCCTGGAGGTAAACGGTAAAAACGGTTCGCTTAACACTGATAGTGCGGTTGCGATTTGCAGCGCTACGAACATAATTGTTTTTGTTCGATCTTCATCTTCTTTAATAACTTTCCAAGGTTCTTCGTCAGCTAGATATTTATTACCTAAACGAGCAAGATTCATTAACTCTTGGCTAGCTTCTCTAAATCGGTACCGCTCTAAAGAGGTTGAAATAATATTAGGGTATTTCCGAAGTTGCTCTAATGTTTCAGTATCAATATTTGACAAATTCCCTGAGCTTGGTACTTGTCCTTCATAGTATTTGTTGGTCAAGACCACAACACGATTAATAAAGTTGCCAAAAATAGCAACTAGTTCACTGTTGTTTCTTGTTTGAAAATCTTTCCAAGTAAAATCGTTGTCTTTAGATTCAGGAGCATTTGCAGTTAATGTGTAGCGTAAAACATCTTGCATATCTGGAAAATCTACCAAATACTCATGAAGCCAAACCGCCCAATTTTTTGAAGTCGACAGCTTGTTTCCTTCAAGGTTTAAAAATTCGTTTGCGGGAACATTTTCTGGTAAGATATAATCACCATGGGCTTTAAGGATGGCAGGGAAGATAATACAGTGGAAAACAATATTATCCTTACCTATAAAATGTACAAGTTTTGAATCTTCTGATTTCCAGTAAGGTTCCCAATCTTTACCTTCGCGTTCGGCCCATTCTTTTGAGGAGGAAATATAACCTATAGGTGCATCAAACCAAACGTATAAAACTTTGCCTTCACCCCCTGCAATAGGTACTGGAATTCCCCAATCTAAATCTCTAGTTACTGCTCTTGGTTCTAAGCCGCCATCAATCCAGCTTTTACATTGGCCATATACATTTGGTTTCCAGTCATTTTTATGACCTTCTAATATCCATTTTTTTAGAAAATCTTCGTATCGATTTAAAGGGAGAAACCAGTGTTTTGTTTCTTTAGTTGTGGGTACAGTACCGGTAATGGTCGATTTCGGATTTATTAAGTCTGTTGCGTTGAGCGATGATCCACAATTTTCACATTGATCACCGTAGGCTTCTTCATGGCCGCATTTTGGGCAAGTTCCTACTACAAATCTATCGGCCAAAAATTGTTGCGCTTCTTCATCGTAAAGTTGCGCTGTGGTTTCTTCAATAAAATCCCCTTGGTCATAAAGCTTTTGAAAAAAATCAGAAGCAGTTTTATGGTGAATAGGTAATGATGTTCTTGAATAGTTGTCGAAAGTTATTCCGAATTCATTAAAAGAATTTTTAATAATGCCGTGATACTTATCGATAATTTCTTGAGGAGAAACACCTTCTTTTTTAGCTTTCATTGGTATGGCTGCGCCATGTTCATCACTGCCGCAAACAAAAAGTACGTCTTTACCAGTTAACCTTAAATAGCGAGCATAAATATCGGCGGGCACGTAAACACCAGCTAAATGACCAATATGTATAGGGCCATTAGTGTAGGGTAAGGCGGCCGTAATTGTGTACCTAGAAAATTCAGACATCATAATTCAATTAGCCTGCAAAAATAAGTTTTTTAACGTTGCAAGACTTCAGGTAAATAGTTGGATTTCTATGAATATCTATAAAGTGAAGTTTTAGATTATAGTTTTCAGAAAAATAAATACCTTTTAAATAGCAAAGCCTCCATGAAACTTTTAGAAAGTTGCTGAAGGCTATGCGCGTTGTGGGGACGAAAAGCTAGGCTACCATAACAGATTTACTCATTTTATGGTTTTGTACATTAATTCTGTAAATATATTTTCCACTAGCTAATTGCTCGGCCATATTTTCTCTGATGTTAATTTCTCTTGAACCTTCAAACATCATTTCATTAAATACAGTTCCCATATTCTGTCCTAGAATATTATACAATTGTATATCTACATGAGCGCTAAATGGCATCTCTAGGTAAATATGCGGTGCATTATTTGTAGGGTAAAATGGTTTATGAACTATAGTTTCTAATAAACTTGGATCGTAAGGAGTAGGATTTTCTGGTTCACCATTTTCACTTTCTGCTGTAGGTATCGTTGGCTCACCATCGCTATAAGCAATTTCAGGAAAATCGACTCCACTACAGTTAAAGCCTAAGTTTACAGGAGCGTATGGATGGTCTAATAAATGTTCCTCAACCAATGGAACAGGAATACATAACCATTCTGCCATTACTGTTGCATATAGGTCTCTAAAGTCCATAGTGTATTCTAGATTTCCACGCCCATCGGGATCATCCAAAGTAGGATGTTCTCCGACAAATGCACTTCCGTTAAGTCCAGATCCAAAAAATAAGGTAGGTGCTGCTTTACCATGGTCAGTACCATTGGACCCATTTTCGAAAATACGTCTACCAAATTCTGAGAAAGTCATACTTAAAACTTTGTCATCTTGTTGTGTAAAGGCTAAATCGTCATAAAAATTGTCAATAGCTATCGATAGGTAAGACATTAATCTTTCGTGAGCTAATGGCTGATTGCCATGTGTATCAAATCCTCCCAAAGTAATCATATATACTTTTGTTCCAAGATTACCTTTTATTAAACGAGCTAATAACGCTAATTGGCGAGCGAAATAGTTGTCTTGGTATTCCACTTGATTCTGACCTCGTTCATATGCTTCGTGAATGGTACCTGAATATTCATAGGTTACGTTTGCAACACCTCTTAAGAATTCCAATTGGTCGCCATACATACAATCATCAAAAAGACTCGGGTCTAGATTATATTGCAAACCTGTCTCCGCAATTTCTTCCAATTGATCAATGTTTGAAGCAACAAATGCATAGTTTGTTTCTTCACCTTGGAAAACTAAACTTCCAAAATTTCCTATCTGAACTGCTGCTGGAGCAACTGGAGGGTTCATTAAATAATCTGGGTAAATATTTTCAAAATGTCTCCCCATCCAACCTGTGTTTAAACCGGAGAATCCGGTAGAGGTTAAGTCTGTATTTGCAAAAATATCGGAACCTGTAAAGTGTGAAAGACTTTGACTTTCATATCCAACGCCATGTACTGCCTTAAATTGACCTTCGCCCCACATTGGTTCCAAAGATTTCATATAAGTAGGTACACCAAATTCATCAGTTAATTTCAGGATTTTACTTTCTGGAATATAAATGTTGGGTCTAGCATTAGCATAAGCATCATATTGTTCAATTGGTAGAACAGTACTTAACCCATCATTACCACCCGAAAGACGAATAAGAATTAAAATTTTGTCAGTTTCAGCCTGTGCAATAGCTTGCGTAAGCGGTGATGGTGCAGATGCGGTTAGCATATTGCTGCCGAGCATCATAGAGCCAGAACCTGCAATTCCTAATGCCTGTAAGAATGAACGTCTGCTCCAAGTTTTGTGTTCTAAATCATGACCTTCGTGTTGAAGACCTTTATATGGTGTATTATCGTGGGTATCGCACATAATTGTAGGTTTATTTTAATTGGAATTCAGGTTGTCTAATTAAATGTAGTAGAAGGAGGTATACTTGTGAATCTGCATTCTGTAGCATCATACTCCATGATCCATTTTGATAAACCATATCGCTTTCATAAGGTTCTCTAAATACATCAAACGCTGCACTGTAATCTGGGGTTTCAGTTAGAAGCCCTTTTGGGGTAATTTTATCAATAATGGCACGCGCTACTTCATCTGGATCGTTTGTAGTTGCGCCATTTGGACCTGCTGCAGCAATACCAAAAGTTCTAAATTGCTCCTGGTTGCTTTGCCAAAAATTTTGAATAAACATCTCAAAAGTTAGCCAACGACCAATCATGAAATTGGTGTTAATCCATGAACGATTACGTTGCCAACCAGCTACATCAAAAGGATCAAATAATTCCTGACTTAATAAGGTTGATGCACTCATTAAGCTATTTAAAGTGCCATCATCATAAGCGAAATTAGTTTCATTTATGAAGTTTAAGTACATATCGTATGGACTCTTTATAATCACTCCAATGGCGTCGTCATCAAAAAAGTGTTCACTTTTAAAAAGTTGCGCAAGCACAGGAGCTATTTCAAAGTTGTTTGCTATAAAGGTGGCTGACAAGCCTTGAATTATGGTTTCTGCATTTCCGGCATCATCTTGTGAATCTGGATGTACGAAAAACTCATATAATTTTTTACAGATAAACCAACCAATTTCATTTGGTCGTTGTTCAAATAAAATATCAATTACATCGTCGTAACCCCAATTACCAGTTTGTCCAAGGATTGTCTTAGATCCTGCATCGTGTTTTTCTAAGTCAAATGTAACAGCTTCACAACCTAGCTCACCACGCTCAACATAGCCTGTTAATGCCCTTGCTGTTTCAATAATATCTTGCTCTGTGTAGTTATTGCCTTCTCCTAAAGTGAATAGTTCGTATAATTCTCTACCGTAGTTTTCATTTGGATTATTCCCATTGTTATACACGCCATCTAAATAATAAAGCATGGCACTTGTTAAGCCCATTTCACTGATAAAGGTTTTAAAATTCCCCAGTGCATTTCGCTGTAGACAATTAACATAATGGTATAAAAAACTATTACAATTGTATACACTTAATTGAGTAACGAGATGATTACTCCAAAAGAAGCTCATTCTATCCGCTAGATTGTTTTCTATAAGTGATCTTGTATACGCAAGACCAAGTTCTTCTTGCTGAGAGTTTTTTAAGGCGTTTCTGGCGTCATCATCTTCCGGATAATTGCTATTATTCCAATCTGCCCATGTAGGAGCAGGAATTGGGTTTGAATTGATAGCTTCATTGATTAAATTGTCTACTAAAGCTGTCGCGGTTTGTCCAACAGCTGCGTTTATGGTATCGACAGAAGCACTAAAACCAAGACGTCTATAAAGGTGTTCCGCTTTATTTTTATCCAAAGGAATGGCATAAGCGTTTAAGCCTGAAGTATTACAATTAATGAA
>NZ_JBDVFA010000030.1:0-16578 GCF_039941195.1 Aurantibacter sp.
AGATTTCATTAAAGGTGTACTTTCATACGTTTTAGAAAACTGTGCTGATGATTTGGCCTTTTTAGAGAAGCGTTTGTTAGATGAAGAAAAGACTAAACCGCAAGCGGAAAGAAGTGATATGCCTTTAATTGAAAAATTAAAGTTTATTATTGACAATAACTTTAAACGAGTCACCTATACCGAAGCAATAGATATTTTAAGAAACTCCAAACCAAATAAAAAGAAAAAATTTAAATACCTGATAAATGAATGGGGTGCCGATTTACAAAGTGAGCACGAACGATTTTTAGTAGAAAAACATTTTAAGTGTCCCGTAATTCTTTTTGATTATCCTGCTAAAATCAAAGCATTTTATATGCGTTTGAATGAAGACGGAAAAACAGTTAGAGCTATGGACATTCTTTTTCCTGGCATCGGCGAAATTGTTGGAGGCTCGCAACGTGAAGAACGTCTGGACGTTTTAAAAGAGAAAATGGCAGCCTTAGACATTCCAGAAGAGGAACTCTGGTGGTATTTAGATCTCAGAAAATTTGGCACTGCTGTGCATAGTGGTTTCGGACTTGGCTTCGAAAGACTCGTTCTTTTTGCAACTGGCATGGGCAATATTAGAGATGTGATACCATTTCCTAGGACTCCTCAAAATGCAGAGTTTTAATTGAAAATAGTTAACTTTATAGGAAGCTGAAATAACCTAAATGCTAAAACAACACTTACAATTTAAACTATCTCAAAAGCTATCTCCACAACAGATTCAGCTCATGAAATTGATTCAATTACCTACACAGGCATTTGAACAACGTCTAAAGCAAGAGCTTGAAGAGAACCCAGCTTTAGAAGGTGGCAAAGAAAAAAGTGATGATTTAGACAATGAGTACGATGATAATTATGATTCGGACACTGATAACGAAACTATTGCTGCAGAAGATATAAACATTGACGATTACTTAAGTGATGATGAAATACCTGATTATCGCACTAAAGCTAATAATTACAGTGCAGATGATGATGAAAAAAGCATTCCGTATGCCGCTGGAATTTCATTCACCCAATCATTAATCAATCAATTAAATACGGTTTATTTAAGTGATGAAGAATGGAATATTGCTGAATTTTTAATTGGTAGCGTAGATGAAAGTGGCTACATAAGAAGACCGCTTGCTGATATTCTAGATGACTTAGCTTTTACACAGAACACTTATACCGATGAAAAAACAATCGAAAAAGTACTTAAAATTGTTCAAGAATTAGATCCACCAGGTGTAGCTGCTCGTTCTTTAGAAGAATGCCTAATTATACAACTTAAACGAAAAGACCCAACATCTAGCACAGAACTGGCCATTGCAATTTTAGAAAAGTCTTTTGATCAATTTACTAAAAAGCATTACAAAAAGTTAATTCAAAAGCATGGTATTACTGAAACCGAACTTAAAAATGCTATTTCCGAAATAGAACGGTTGAACCCCAAACCTGGTGGCAGCTACTCAGGCAACAATCGTATTGTTGAACATGTGGTACCCGACTTTTCAATACGAATAGTTGAGGGCGAATTAGAACTCTCTTTAAACGGTAGAAATGCTCCAGAACTTCACGTATCTAAGGAGTATAGTAATATGCTTAAAGGCTATAAAGATTCGAAGGAAAAATCGAAATCCCAAAAAGACACGGTAATGTTTATTAAACAAAAGCTTGATGCCGCAAAATGGTTTATTGATGCCATTAGACAGCGACAACAAACGCTTTTCATTACCATGAATTCCATTATGAATTATCAAAAGAAATATTTCCTAACCGGTGATGAACGCAACTTAAGGCCAATGATATTAAAGGATATCGCTGATGAAATTCATATGGATGTCTCAACAGTTTCCCGTGTTGCCAATAGCAAATATGTAGATACTCCATACGGCACTAAATTGATTAAAGAATATTTTTCTGAATCAATGAAAAATGAACAAGGCGAAGATGTATCAACCAAAGAAATTAAAAAAATATTAGAAACAGTAATCGGGGAAGAACCTAAGAAAAAACCTTTAACGGATGATAAACTCGCTGCAATTTTAAAAGAGAAAGGCTACCCTATTGCGAGAAGAACAGTTGCTAAATACCGGGAGCAATTGGGCATACCAGTGGCAAGGTTGAGAAAACAGATATAAACTTTATGCGTTTTTTTTTACAGTTTATATCCTATCTTTTTCATCCTTTATTCACTCCTATAGCAGGTACTTTAGCATATTTTTTATCTTCTCCGAAATATAGTAATCCTGAATTACAAAGTGCAAATATTTTACCAATACTAATTCTTACGGTAATAATTCCAATCATATTTTATTTAATACTATTAAATATTGGAATCGTAAGTTCCATATTCATGCCTAAAGTAAGCGAACGTATTTACCCTATTCTCATTAATATTGTTTTACTTTTAACTATCGTATTAAAAGTTATACCAAATAATTATATAGCAGAACTTTATTATTTTTTCATTGGTTTAATAATAGCTTCATTAACTGCGCTAATGTTTGTTATATTAAAATTAAAAGTAAGCATGCATTTAATTGGCATGGGAAGTTTACTTATGTTTCTAATCTGCCTTAGTATTCATTTTGAAATTAATATCACTATTGCCATAAGCATTTTCACCTTAGCCACAGGACTAGTAACGACTTCTCGATTATTTCTTAAAGCACATACTAAACCAGAATTGTTAATTGGTTTTTTTATTGGTATTACCTCTCAACTACTCACGATTCAGTTCTGGTTATAATTGCATTTATTCGATATTCTTAAATGCATCTCCTTCGTACGTTGTATAGTTTATTTTAAGAGCATTAATTTTCCTAAGCTCCTTCTTTATGTCTGAAATAAGGCCCATATTAGCGCGCTTATCAACTTTTAGAGAAACCACAACAAATGCTCTTACATGTTTTGGTTTACGCTGTATTTGGCTTAAAACATACGGTGCCACCTCGGAAATATCTGCGAATTTATCATTGAGTTGAATTCTAGGTTCATCACCAAGAATACTTCTATACTTAAAAGAAGGTTTACCTACATGAATTTCTATAACTCTATCTTTATTCTCCAAACGTTTTATTTCGGTAGCATTCGGAAGTTCATTTAAAACATTAAGCTCCGTACTTTTCATTACTGTTACCGTCATAAAAAAGAACAATAACATAAATACAATATCAGGTAATGAAGCTGTAGACAACTCTGGAGTTCGTAAACTGGTTTTCTTACTAAATCTATTCATGACTATTGGTTTTTAAGTTCAGCTTCCGTTATGTTTATAGGGTACATTTTTTGAATTGTTTTTATTTTAACACCGAACATATCTTTATTCTTTCTAGTAGTTTTTGAATTTCTATATAAAGAATCCATCATTGTGTAATTCATATTATACATACGATTTGCTTCACGATTTCGCAAGTGATTATATGCAGCGACAATTTCATTTTGTACGGCAATGTATACCCCATATTCTGTTTCTCTTTGTGCGTTTAAAACTACAACTGCCTTTTTCGGATTTTCGGAAGAATTAACTCTACGCTTTCCTTTACAATAATCACAAATAGAATCATCCTGCCCACCACCATTATCAATAAAATCAATTACGGTCTTTTTTATCAAACTAGGACCAATCGGAGCATCATCAATTAGCAACTCTCCATTATGATTTAACAGAATCGACAAGATATTCCGTTGGTTATGATGAATAACATCACCATCTTCTCTCGGAAGTATTCGTTGTATTCCAACATCTGATTCTATCGTTGTTGTTACTAAAAAAAAGATTAATAATAAAAATGCTATATCAGCCATGGACCCAGCATTTACTTGTGGCACACTTTCCCTTTTTCCCATAAAAAATAGTTTATTGATTATTACATAAAACTAGCACGCATAGGCGCAAGCTATTTTTTAGACGTATAATATGTAATAGAAGGGTATAGTAGTAGATAGATGACAACTCATCTATTATAATTACAGCAACATGTATGCCAAAAAATTAAATACAAATACTACAGTATGTAAAATATAAAGCCAACACGAAGAGGTTTAAAATTAATATCCTCGCCTGTATCTGTTTGAACATCATTAAATATTCCATTTAACGCATAGTACACTTGCAAATTAAATGTATTATAGCCAAAATTAAAGGTAAGTCCATACTGAAAGTTATTGACATCTTTATTTGTAAAAGAATCTTTATAATCCTCAAAAACGGCTTTTGACCTAGCCCCAAGCACATAGCCCAATTTAGCACCTGCATAAATTCGATAAAACTTATAACTTGTAGCAGTTGACGTACGCCATCGGAATTCTAATGGCAATTCTACCATATGAGTTTCTATTTTATTACGTTTAAGATTATCAACATCAGAAGGAATACTGTAACTTATATTACTCCCCACCTCTAATGCTTGCAAATTTGTGTAATATGAATATACTCCATAACCTAAACCTAAACCCAAAGCTACCGTCCTATCAGAGTTTAAAGGCATATCCTTTATAAAACCAGATTGAAAACCATAGGATAAATTACGTTGACTAACCTCAGCAGGTTTGTCCAAAAGAAAATTATATGTGAAACCCAAGTAGAATTGATCCTCCAAATAACGAGAATCAGGAGGTAATGAATCTTGTTCTATCTGGGCGTTCCCCAAATAAAATACAAAAGCGAAAAACACAAAAAGCTTTATTCTCATTAAAACAAAGTTACAGAACTTGAACAAGAACCAGTTTATTTATTTTCAATTCACTAAAAACTATTTGCAAAAAAAACGCTTCAATAAAATTGAAGCGTTTTTTTAAATTAAGTTTGAACTGCGAGCTATTGTAAATTTCTAAAAGCATCACCTTCGTAGGTGGTATAATTTACTTTTAAAGCATTTACTTTTCTTAACTCTTGTTTAATATCTGATATAAGACCCATGTTTGCATTCTTATCTACTTTCAATGATGTAGTTAAGAAATTTTGCAAATCCTGATGTTTCTTAGCTCTTTCTTGTAAAATATATGAGCCAACCTCAGATGGATCTGAGAACTTATCATTAAGCTGAATCTTTGGTTCCGTACCGTATACTTTTTCATACTCTTTTGAAGGCTTACCTACATAGATATAAATAACTCTATCCTTTTTATCGAGCTTCTTTATTTCATTAGCATTAGGTAAAATATTTTCAACCTTCAAACTATTATCTTTCATCACGGTAACCGTCATAAAAAAGAATAACAGCATAAATACAATATCAGGTAAAGAGGCTGTTGATACCGCAGGTACTTCGCCACTCTTCTTTTTGCTGAACTTAGACATATTGTTATTATTTTATTCTTGTTAATTAGATGATGTTTCTGCCTCCGATAATTTTTGAGGAAAAAGTTCTTGTACCTGTTTTACCTTTTCTTTCAACTTCTCTTTCTCACTAGCAGGAGTTTGTTGATCTAAATAGGTAGCTTCCATTTCAGTAAAGTCTTTTCCAAAAAGCCTATTTGCTTCTCGATTACGCAAATCATTGTATGCACCTACCAATTCATTTTGAACTGTAATGTATGTACTATACTTAGTTTCACGATCATTTTTCAATGAAATAATTGCTTTAGCTGGATTATCAGACGATTCCGGATTTTTCTTACCCTTACAATAGGTACAAGTTCCGTCACCATTATTATCCAAGAAATCCATTGCTTTTAATCGCAAGGCTTTAATTTCTGTTACCTCATCATCTACAAGTAATTGACCATGTCTGTTTACAATAACTTGGAAGATATTCTTTTGCTTGATAACAACATCATCTTCTGGCGGCTCCATCGGAGGCAACATACGATCCAATCCTGCATCTGTTTCAATGGTCGTAGTAACCAAGAAAAAGATTAGTAATAGGAAAGCTATGTCTGCCATTGATCCAGCGCTTACTTCTGGTGCTCCTTCTCTTCTAGCCATAGTTTTCTATTTTTTATTTACTAAACATATTTTTTACTGCTGGTAATACAAGAGAAGCCACAGCTACAAGAGTAAGAATAAAGAATACATTTAATCCCATTCCAATTTTCTTAATTGTACTTTCTGACGTTTCAATTCCTCGACCAGCCATTTCCTCGACACTAACATCGGTTCCACTAGCCAATACGTATGCAATAACTACTACTACTAAAAAACCACCAACTACCATTAATGTCTTCTTAAGACCCGCTGGGTTTGAAAATAAATTCTTCAAGGTGAATAATAGGCTAGCAACTACTGCGATAGCAAGTAATATATATGTGATTATGAACATGCCGTTCATTGCCCCACTATTAACCGCCTCAGATGCGGGCATATCACTTTCTGGAAGCATAAACCACAGCAACGCTCCGATTAATCCAATCACTAAAAGTGCAATTTTAATTATTTTATGCATGATGCTTTGAATTAAGAGTCCGACTTATTTTTTGTGATCTACCAACATATCAATCAATGAGATTGAAGAATCTTCCATATCATTAACGATACTATCAATTTTAGCGATAATATAGTTATAGAAAATTTGAAGAATAATCGCCGTAATAAGACCGAATACCGTTGTTAATAATGCAACCTGAATATCACCTGCAATAAGTGATGCACTCAAGTTACCAACAGCAGCAATCTTTTGGAAGGCTTGAATCATACCAATAACCGTACCCATGAAGCCAAGCATTGGTGCAATGGCAATAAATAAAGATAACCAAGAAACATTTTTCTCAAGCTGTCCCATTTGAACTCCACCGTAAGAAACAACCGCCTTTTCTGCTGATTCAACACTTTCACCTGCTCTATCTAAACCTTGATAATATATAGAAGCTACTGGTCCTTTTGTATTTCGGCAAACTTCTTTTGCAGCTTCAACACCACCTGAAGCTAAAGCATCTTCAACTTGTTGCTTTAATTTACCAGTGTTTGTACTAGCCATATTTAAATAGATAATTCTTTCAATAGCTACCGCTAAACCAAGAATTAGACACAAAAGAACGATACCCATAAATCCAGCACCACCTGTTATAAACATTTCCTTTAAAACTTGTGTAAAGCCTTTTTCTGCCTCAGCAGGAGCTTCATCTTGTAACATAACTGCCGTTGCTGTTACGGTAGTCGATAGATTCGAAACTGTAGAAGCAGCGATTGTTTTTGCATTTACCATGTTTGCACTTACGACAAACAACCCAGTCATTGCTAGGATAGAGAATAATTTTTTCATTTCGTTCAAACTTAAATATTAGTTAGTTAATAGGGTTAAAGATATAAAAATTTTGCAATTAAAAAAGTTAATAAAAAATAGATTGAGAAGCCGCTTAAAATCAACTTCTTATCTAGTCCTTTTGTAGTTAAAAACACTCAAACTACTATATTCATTATGCTGCGAGCAGCACGTATTTCAACATTTCAACTTTCAATTTTATCGTAATCAGATAAAAAGTGAAACTATTTGCTCAATCTTAAAATACTAAAGCGAGCATCAACATTGGTTTTCACTACTACCTGTTCTCGCAGAGAGGAAGGGATTCGAACCCTCGATACACTTGTGATGTATACACACTTTCCAGGCGTGCGCCTTCGACCACTCGGCCACCTCTCTAAATTCAGAATTTCAAGGAGTCCAAGAAACAAAAAAAATACTGTACTATGAAATTTGTTTTGATAATTTTAATTCATCTCTCCACGAAGAGATGTTTCAAACACCGTTTTAAAGAGTTTAGAAGACACATCATTTCCTAAAAGGTACATTAATTTAGTAATAGCTGCTTCAGTTGTGATATTTTTTCCATCAATAATTCCTAACTTTTTTAAATGTTCACTAGTTTTATATTGCCCCATAATTACGCTTCCCCCAGAACATTGCGTAACATTTATGATATGAATACCTTCTGATTTTGCATATTTAAGCTCTGAAACCAACCAATCTTCTGTTGGAGCATTTCCTGCACCGTAGGTTTCAATTATTAATGCTTTTAAATTATTTGTGTTTAAAATACTTCTAAAAATAGTTGCTGTAATTCCCGGAAATAACTTTAAAATTGCAACATTAGCATCCATTTTTTTGTGAACTTTGAGCTTTTTACGAGCATTTACTTTAAGTAAATGCTCTTCATAGACCTTTAAATGAACACCAGATTCTGCTAATGCAGGATAATTTAGTGATGAAAATGCTTGAAAATGTTCTGCATTAATTTTAGTAGTTCTATTTGCACGGTACAATTTATATTCAAAATAAAGACAAACTTCACGCACAACAGAGACATCTTTTTTACGTAATGACGCTATTTGTATGGCCGTTATTAAATTTTCTTTTGCATCGGTTCTTAAATCGCCAATTGGTAATTGCGATCCTGTAAAAATTACTGGTTTTGATAAATTTTCTAACATAAAACTTAAGGCCGAAGCAGAATAGCTCATGGTATCGCTTCCATGCAAAACCACAAATCCGTCATACGTTTCATAGTCAGACTCTATTAATTCCGCAATTTTCACCCAATAATCAGCATTCATATTAGAGGAATCAATAGGCTTTTCGAAAGAAACCGAATCAATCTCACATGCTAATTGACCTAATTCAGGGACATGCTTTTCTAACTTATTAAAATTAAAAGGTATCAGCGAATCTGATTCATAATCTTTTACCATACCAATGGTACCACCGGTATATATCAATAAAATGGAAGTAGTATTTTTCAATGTAAACTTTTTATCAAATTCCGAAAACTTCTTTTGAATTCTGAGTTGTGATTTGTGCTATTTCTTGAGCTTCACTATTATAAACTAAAGCTAGTTTATCCAGCACATTAATAAGGTACGCACTTTCATTGCGTTTTCCACGATACGGCACCGGTGCTAAATAAGGCGAATCGGTTTCCAATACAACGTGCTTAATGTCTATATGATTTAAAAAAGTATCAATTTTACCATTCTTAAAAGTTACAACTCCCCCTATACCAAGTTTCATATTATACGAAATAGCACGCTGTGCTTGTTTAATATCACCTGTAAAACAATGAAATATACCATATAAATTATCACCCCTTTCATCTTCCAACACTTCAAAAACCTCATCAAAAGCATCTCTACAATGAATCACTATTGGTAAATGGTATTTCTTTGCTAATTGTATTTGCTGTTTAAATGCATCTTGCTGCTGTTGTAAAAATGATTTATCCCAATACAAATCAATTCCAATTTCACCAACTGCATAGAATTTTCTTTTACTCAACATTTCTGAAACATGGGAAAGTTCCTCCGCATAATTCTCTTTAACATGCGTTGGATGCAAGCCCATCATCAAAAATATGTTTTCTGGATATGCTTTTTCTAACGACAACATAGCAGATGTATATGATGAATCTATAGCTGGAATAAAAAAACGGGTAACCCCATTTTTCAATGCATTAGCTATAACTTGATCACGATCATCATCAAAAGCTTCACTATATAAATGGGTATGCGTATCTGTTAATATCATGCAACAAAAATAGGTTTATCTTTACCAAAAAAAAGTATGTCAAGTCTTAAAAAACTTCTTAAGAAAAAAAAATACACTCAAATACCATTATCACTTACCGCCACTAATCATTTTGAAATAAAAGCCACTTTAAATGGAGTATCTGGCAAATTTATCCTCGATACAGGAGCTTCAAATACTTGCGTAGGCATTGACAAAATAGAACACTTTAAACTAAAATCTAAAGATTCTAAAATAAAGGCTGCAGGAGCAGGAGCCATTGACATGGACACCCAAATCTCAACTAAGAATAAAATTTCAATTGGGAATTGGAAAAAGAAAAAAATAAAAATTGTTCTTTTTGATTTAGTTCATGTAAATGAAGCATTAACACAACATAATGCAGAGACAGTTGATGGTATAATTGGTGCCGATATTTTACTAAAAGCAAATGCAATTATTGACTATAAAACAAAAAAGCTCTATTTAAATACGAAATAATAAAAGAGGAATTATCTGCGATAACTTAAAAGCAAAAAAATCCCTTTATCAAATGATAAAGGGATTTTATATTTATTTTACAATTCTAATTTACATTTCCAATGCTTTTTTTACATCACCATTCATAAGCAATTCTTCTGGATTTTCTAATGCTTCTTTAACTGCAACTAGAAAACCTACAGACTCTTTACCATCAATAACACGATGATCATACGAAAGTGCAACATACATAATTGGCGCAATAGCAATAGCACCATCTCGTGCTATGGGTCTTTCTACTATATTATGCATTCCTAATATAGCACTTTGCGGAGGGTTGATAATTGGCGTTGATAACATTGAACCGAAAACACCACCATTGGTAATAGTAAATGTTCCACCTGTCATTTCATCAACCGTAATTTCACCATCTCGAGCGCGAAGTGCCAACCTTTTTACTTCAGCTTCAACACCTCTAAAGGTTAAATTTTCCGCATTTCTTATCACAGGAACCATTAAACCTTTTGGACCTGAAACTGCAATACTAACATCACAAAAATCATAAGAAATCATTTCCTTCCCATCAATCATGGAATTTACAGCAGGATACATTTCCAATGCCCTTACCACTGCTTTTGTAAAGAACGACATGAAACCTAAACTAACTCCATGTTTTGATTTAAAATCTTCTTTGTATTGCGAACGTAATGCAAATATCGGCGACATGTCAACTTCATTAAAAGTAGTCAACATTGCTGTTTCATTTTTCACAGAAACTAATCTTTCAGCAACTTTACGACGTAACATCGAAAGTTTAGATCTCGATTCCCCCCTATTTCCACCACTTGTTGGTGTACCCATAGACGGATTAGCTTTTACAGCGTCTTCCTTTGTAATGCGCCCATCTTTACCTGTACCTGATACCGATGAAGCCGCAACTCCTTTTTCATCCAATATTTTCTTTGCCGCAGGAGAAGCTGTACCCGTAGCATAAGTCTTAGTCTCAGCTTTTGCAGCTGGCTTAGCC
Organism: Aurantibacter sp.; assembly: GCF_039941195.1. Taxonomy (GTDB): domain Bacteria; phylum Bacteroidota; class Bacteroidia; order Flavobacteriales; family Flavobacteriaceae; genus Aurantibacter_A. Next base: position 10,960 of record NZ_JBDVFA010000030.1, read on the forward strand.
TTTTCCTCCACTTTAGGAGCCTCTTCTTTCTTCTCTGCTTTTGGCGCATCACCACCTGCAGGTTTTTCTGCGCTGGTATCAATCAAACACACCACAGCACCCACCGCAACAGCATCACCCTCTTCTGCCTTTAACGTAATTATTCCACTCTCTTCTGCGGGTAATTCTAATGTAGCTTTATCTGAGTCGACCTCAGCTATCGCCTGATCTTTTTCTACATAATCACCATCTTCCACCAACCATTCTGCAATCTCTACTTCGGTAATCGACTCCCCAGGTGAGGGTACTTTCATTTCTAATACCATACTATTATATCTTTAGTAATCTTTTTTTTATTATTGAACTCTAGTTGAGTTATTGTTTTGGTTTTCTACGCGTCATATTATCTTTTGTTTTATCAAAAACAAAATCTATAACTTGCTGATGCCTCATTTTAGAACGGACTGCACTACCAGCTGCAGGAGCGGCATAAAATCTTCGTGTAGCAACTCTAAATTTACTAGCATCTTTATAATGCATCATTAAATGACTCCAAGCCCCCATATTTCTAGGTTCTTCTTGAGCCCATACTAAATCATCAGCAGCTTTATACTTCTTAATTATTGCATCTATCTTCTCAGTTGGCAGCGGAAATAATTGCTCCAAGCGAACCAAGGCTACATCATCTCTACCTAACTCTTCTTGTTTCGCTAATAAATCATAATAAAACTTGCCAGTACAAAATACTAATGACTTAATTTTTTTCACATCAGCTGAAACATCATCAATTACTTCTTGAAAACTTCCATTTGCCAACTCATCGATAGTTGAAACTGCTTTTGGATGTCGCAACAAACTTTTTGGTGTAAAAACAATTAATGGCTTTCTAAAATTAGCTTTTAATTGTCTACGGAAGATATGAAATACTTGAGCTGGAGTAGAAACATCAGCCACATACATATTATCTCGCGCACATAATTGTAAATAGCGTTCCATACGAGCAGAAGAATGTTCCGCTCCTTGACCCTCATAACCATGTGGCAACAACATCACCAATCCGTTTTGTAATTTCCATTTATCTTCAGCTGCTGAAACGTACTGGTCAATCATAATCTGAGCACCATTACTAAAATCACCAAATTGCGCCTCCCAAATGGTTAGTGTATTCGGACTAGCCATGGCATAACCATAGTCAAACCCAACCACACCATATTCCGACAAAAGAGAATTGTAAATTTCAAAGTTTCCTTGCTTTTCAGCAACGTGATTTAAAAGTAGAACTTCCTCTTCACTTTCTTCAACTTTCATAACAGCATGTCTGTGAGAAAAAGTACCTCTTTCCACATCTTGCCCTGAAATACGAACATCAAAACCTTCTTCGAGTAAACTACCATAGGCCAACAGTTCACCCATTGCCCAATCCAGCTTATCTGTCTCGAAAAACATTTTTTTACGATCACTAACTAAACGCTCAACTTTTCTTAAGAATTTTTTTCCAGCCGGTAATTCTGTTATAGTTTTTGCAACATGCGTCAACTTTTTCTTATCATATGAAGTATCAACAGCATCTAACATTTCCCACTCACGCACGCGCTCAAAATCTTTCCAAGCATCTGCCATAAATGGCGTAATAACCGTCTTAGCTTCTTTACGTGAATCTTCTAATTCCTCCTCAAGAGATTCCTTATATTCTTTTTCTAATTGCTTTACATAGCCTTCATCAATAATTCCTTGAGCCAACAATTTTTCTGCATAAATATCACGTGGATTTTTATGTTTAGCAATTGCTTTATATAATTTTGGCTGCGTAAAACGAGGTTCATCACCTTCGTTATGACCGTATTTACGATATCCTAATAAATCGATAAATACATCGCGTTTAAAACGCATTCTATATTCAAGTGCAAATATTGCAGCATGGACAACTGCCTCAGCATCATCTGCATTAACATGAAGCACAGGACTCAATGTAACTTTACCAACATCTGTACAATACGTAGATGTTCTAGCATCTAAATAATTAGTAGTAAAACCTATTTGATTATTTACCACCATATGAATAGTACCATTGGTTTTATAACCATCTAAGGTTGCCATCTGCACTAACTCATAAGCAATACCCTGACCAGCAATAGCCGCATCGCCATGCAATACTATCGGTAGCACTTTAGAAAAATCATCTTTATAACCAGCATCCTGTTTAGCACGTGAAATACCTTCAACAACAGCACCTACAGTTTCCAAATGCGAAGGATTCGGGGCAATATTCATTGTTATTTTATTACCATTATCCGAAATACGATCTGAGGTCCAACCTAAATGATATTTAACATCACCATCAAAAATTTCCTCTTCGTAATCTTTGCCATCAAACTCACTAAAAATATCTTTGGCCTTTTTACCAAATATATTCGTTAGTACATTCAGTCGACCCCTATGAGCCATCCCCATAACAAATTGTTCAACGCCCATTTCAGCAGCGCGTTCAACAATTGCATCTAATGCAGGTATTAAAGACTCATTACCTTCTAACGAAAAACGTTTCTGCCCTACATATTTAGTATGCAAAAAGCCTTCGAATGAAACAGCTTGATTTAGTTTTTTAAGAATATGTTTTTTATGATTAGCATCAAAATTAGGATGATTATCATTTACATTCAACCAATTCTGAATCCATTCAATCCGTTCAGGATTTCTAATATACATATACTCAACACCTATAGCATCGCAATAAATACGTTTTAGATGTTTAATAATTTGACTCAATGTTGCAGCTCCAATACCAAGAATTTCACCAGCGGTAAAAACAGTTTCCATATCAGCTGCAGTCAAACCAAAGTTTTCTACATCAAGTGTTGGTGAATATTTTCTTCTTTCGCGAACTGGGTTGGTTTCTGTAAACAAATGTCCACGACTTCGGTAGCCATCAATCATCCGAATTACCTGAAATTCTTTCTGCAAAGACTCTGGCATTGCTATATTTTGACCATTGGCATCTACTACGCTACCACCTTGAATATCAAGTTCATCTAAAGAGCTTTCCACTCCAAAATCAAAACCTTGAAAAAAGGCACGCATACTAGGCTCTACACTATCAGGATTTTTTAAATACTGATCGTAACGTTCCGCAAAAAATGAAGTATGAGCGGCGTTTAAAAACGAATAATTATCCATATAAAGATTACTCTTTCAGCTTTGTAAAAGTTTTCCAAAAATACAACATTTAGTAATTCTAGGCTTATCTTAGCTCGTATAATCAAGCAAAATTCTCAATAATGCGAAATGTTACATTTAGTTATTTACAAAAATTTGCTATTTTTTTCTTTTTGTTATTTTTAAGTAATATCTGTTTTGCACAAAGCCAAAACCAATCAAATAAACGCACAAGCGCCTTTTGGAGTAATGTACGTTTTGGTGGCGGTCTCGGATTAGGTTTTTCTAACGGTGGGTTTAACGCAAGCATATCCCCCAGCGCCATTTATCAATTTAATGATCAATTTGCAACTGGCGCAAGTTTAACCTTCAATTATGCCAAATACTTTGAAGATAAACGTACAGCTTACGGCGGTAGTATATTATCACTCTATAACCCTATACCTTTTCTACAATTATCCGCAGAATATGAACAATTGAGAGTAAACCAACGGTTTGATTTAGGCAATACTATTTTAGAAGAAAATTTCTGGTCTCCAGCACTATTTCTGGGACTCGGATATACCAGCAATTTCGCTACAATAGGCATTCGCTACGATGTGCTCTTTGATTCGGACAAAAGTATTTATGCAAGTGCTTGGATGCCTTTTGTACGTATTTATTTTTAAATATTTGGCGCAAATTAAACTACAGCAGCAATATCTACCGATACCTTTAACTTACTTTTTCCACTTCCGTAAACTACTCCTTTTAATGGGGGTACATCATAATAATCCCTACCCCAACCCACTACTATATGTTGATCTAAAGGAATGAGGTTATTTGTAGGATCAAAATCTACCCAACCAAAACCTGGAATAAAAATAGAAAACCAAGCATGCGAAGCATCTGCTCCAACCAATTTTTCTTTTCCTTCTGGCGGTAGTGTTTCGATATAACCACTTACATATCTTGCAGGCAATCCAACAGCTCGTATACAAGCAATAGCAATTTGAGCAAAATCTTGACAAACTCCTTTTTTTTCCTTCATCACCTCCGCAATAGGAGTAGATATACTCGTAAAACCTGATACAAAATCGAAATCTGTATAGATTCGCTGCATTAGCTCATAAGCAGCATCAAAAACAGAACGATTTGGCTTAAACGAAACCTTTGCATAATCGCGAATATTATCATCAGCACGTCTAATAAAAATAGACTCTAAAATAAACTGCTTCGCCTCCAACACCTCACTACCTGTTCCACGCAACGCGCTATGAGCCTCGTTCATCGTTATTCCTTTACATGCCTGAGAAAAAAAAGAATCCTGGTATTGAGAATAGTTTCGTACTATTTTACTTCTGGTAGTAACTTTTAACTCTTTATGTTCTGTTTGTATGGAAAATCGAGTAATATAATTACCGAAGAAATCTATGCGCTCTGATATTTCTGCCGGTGCTGGGGAGATATCAATTTTATAATCCAACAACTCTTGCCCCTTAGATTCTCTTGGTCGCAAGGTGGCTATATTATGACAATAACCTACTGGCGCATTGTACTTATATTTGGTGGTATGCGTCACATCAAAAATCATACTATATCGGAAATGATTGTGTTACCAATTGATTCTGTTTATCTGTATGATTAAAATACGTACTACTTATAGATTGAGATGTTTGATATAAGAGATTAGACAGCTTTCCTAATAATTCATCTAATTCTTCCCTTGAAAAATCAGCATCACTTTTAGTTTGAATTAAATTAGAAGACTCTGCTAATCGCAGTTTTGAGAAAGCATCGAAAATATATTTTTGATAATTACTAAGATTATTATCCTTGCTAGAATGAGGCAATCTTGCAATATCTTTCTGAATTCTATTTAACATAAAAGTTAAGGACCTAGGGTACTCCAAATCAAATACTACTAAGTCTAAAACATTTTCTATTTGAATATACGATCTATAACTATAGCGATAAATATTAAGACTCTCGTGACTGGTTAAAAAATATTCTAGCAAATCATACTCCACTTGTTCATCGTACTTTATAGTAAGTAGTGACCTGCATTTTGTAATTGTCAACATGCTTTGTTCTAATTGCAAACCAATAAAATAAAGCAACAATCCTTGTTGCACTAAAATACTCTCCTCAATTAGCCCCATAAAGGCTATTAAACGCGTGATTAGCTGATTAAGCACCTTAAGGATTTTATTTATAGAACGGTCTTTACTTTGTTCGAATGAATTCCATAATTTTTGAATATTCTCAAACACCCTCCACATGTCTGTTGACCATAAATTCCGAATACTATAATAGGAATTACTAAACATTGAAATTGTATGCGCAAGACTTCCAGGTCTGTCTTTATCCAATATCACAGACAACATTTCTTCCATGGGGTCTTCCATAGCATCCTTGCCTTCTTTAGATTTTTCAGTAAAACCGGGGTACGTACCTGTTAAGTGCGTTACAGCTTTAAACAATACTTGTAATTTAACGGTATCTGGT
>NZ_JBDVFA010000031.1:0-3404 GCF_039941195.1 Aurantibacter sp.
GTATTTGGCAAATAAGCATTTATTTTAGATTAGGCTAGCAAGCCGCCGTAGCGCTGCGATGATGTAGCATTTCCAAAAGACCGAGAATCGAGGTACGAGATGAAGGGATTTTGGTCGACGCAGGCGAATGCTACATCATCGTCTATGTATATGAGTAGTAGCTGACTTCTGGAAGCTATTACTTATATACTTTGTTTTGCAACGTATTTAAATTCATAATATCCTTTTGGTGCAGTTATAGGTCTTGTTTGAGTTTCTCCAGTATTCGCTTTTACTTCTATATAGTACTCTATTTCCATTCCTTCACTTCCCTCAATAAATTTAGCCTTCCAATGATTGGGGTTGTTATCCATGTCCATTGTTATTCTGTTCCAATTAGTTTGACCTTTTATCCTCCAGTTAAGAAATACCTCTTTTGTCGACAAGCCTTCTTTTCCATAGTCAATAATAGTTGCATAAAGAATAGCTTCTTGGTTTACGTTAATTTCGGGTAAGACTTTTTTAACGGATATAAGTATTTTGTTTTCATCCCATATCGCTTTTGTTCGGCAATGAATGGCATCCTCATACAGCCATCCAGTTTTTACACCTAATTCATCAAAACCCTCAAAATGATATTTAGATTTAATTGGTTGGTCTTCCAATATATAATCAAATCCTTTGATAGTATATCCAGGCATTATAGACTTCCATGTTTTTAACGCTAAAGCATCTTCTTTAATACCAAACAATGGAACATATACATTCTTGTTAAGAATAATCGAATTGGTATATGCTGATAGATAAGCAGCTTCTTCATCTTCATAATAAACTCCGGTTTTAATCCTATGAATTGTATATGGACGATTATATACTGTTTTCAAATTCGATAATTCATTCTTAACAATGTTATCATATATTTTATATAATTTATGGTCTACCGGTGGTTCAGCAACTAAAATGGTTTCTTCATCAATAAGCTTCAGAAGGCAATCAATATGTTGGATACCCATTTCATCAAAATTTGAAATGATATGATAAGTTGAGAGTCCAAGGATTGAATCGTTTAACCTAAAAAACTCATTATCGCTTACACCATTATATCTATTTTCTGTCAGTAAGGCACACGTGGAAAACGCGGTACCTAAACCATCAGTTAGCACATTGCCTCCAGTATTTGCAAAGGGAACATCAATTACTTCATGTCCAATTTTATTTCCAATAGTTACTATTGCTGTATCTACATGAATACTTTTGTAAATTTTTCCAGTACTACTACTTATGTGAAATTCAAGTGAATCATTGCAAACCATATCTGTTGATGGGCATCCATATTTATACTGACCATCGGTAATTTTAACTTCTCCTTTATTTGTAAAAACAGCACTTGGCCCCCAATCTCTAGGAGTGACTTCCCAATTCGTTTTTAGATTAATAAAAGTTATATTTTGATGGTCTAATTTCCATTTTTCAAACCATTCTTTGGCTTCAATTTCCCCTTCTTGTCCATCTACATAAAGATAAATGTGCGTGTCTTTTGCCAATTCAATAATGAGTTCTTTAGGAATTACTGGTGGCCATACGAACATTACTCCTTTAACTGGTTCCCACTCAGCTGCCATTCTATTATTATCAATTTGTAGGTAATTCTTGCCTTTGAATTTGTTTTCTATTTTCTCATTTTGGCAGGAAACTAGAAAAGAATATAATACTATTAAAAGGCTAAATCTTATCATGATTTTTTTATGTTGCACAACGCTTGAGCTATGAACAGTAAGGGAGCAAACTAGCGTTTGCTTTCCGCCACGCACATAGCAAAATCTTTTTGTTTTGCTCTTTCTTTTTTTGTTACAGAGCTAATTTTGAATATTTCGCTGACGCGTAATTTTCAATTTAGCGACTTCATAAATATACACAGACCTTACGATTTAGCCCAAAAGCCCGCATTACGTTTAGGCTTTGTTACCCAACGTTTTTTCCGTCCGAGTTAGCCGTAAAACTGGTAAGACCATCAACACAACAATTGCGTTTGAGTGAGGTCCATTTGCGAACTCTTTTATATTCAGATTAATTCAATTCCTGCTTTGGTGAAAATATCTTCCAACTCTTTTTCAATCGGAAATGGTTTTAAAGGCGGAACATTTGCACCTCCAGGATTTCCAACAGGAATTTTACCAACAAACGATTTCACTCCTCCAAAAATCAGTCGAGGAATTTGTCCCATAATCTCTTTCCCGCTTTTGATTTTAACACCGAATTGTAACATTTTCCAATGTACAAATGTATGTGCGAAAGGATATTTTTGTCCGATTATATGAGCCCGTTCCAAATGATTCCACGCATTTTTAAGATTTCCATTTGCGTATTCAGTTCGGTAGTTTTCTAATTCTGTTTTATAAAATGGTTCTAGGCTTTTCGGTATTGTGGTATAAAATTTCATTTCTTTTTTTTTAGTTTTCTACATAGTTTAAATTCAAACTTTCTGCTTTTTCGAAATGTTGGGTAACGGTTTCGTATAACCGTCAGTTACGGGTTAATTTGCGTTAATTTTCGGTTTAGCACAGGCTTTAGCAATTCCGAGTGGATTCGGATGTAGTCGAATCCTCCGTAATTGCGGTTATATGTTGTTGGCAACTGGCTATATTTTTCGTTTCATTATATAATCCGTCTGAATGTCATTTCCCATTTTGAAAAGATGAGTTCCAACTATTTTAAATCCATTTTTTTTATAAAATGCAATTGCTTTTGAGTTTTTCTCCCAAACACCCAACCAAATATATTCTACGTTTCTTTTTTCCGCTATTCTAATTGCTCGGTTTATTAAAAATTGTCCAATTTTCTTTCCCTGAAATTTTTCCAATACATAAATTCTCTCTAATTCCATTCCATTCCCATCCTTTATATCCGTTTGAGAATCTCCTAAGTTAACTTTTAAATATCCAGAAGTTTCGTCTTTAAACTTTGAGAAATAGAATTCAGAATTGTTGTCCATCAATTCTTTTTTCAATTTATTTTTATTGAATGAAGTACTTAAATAAGACTCCATGTTTTCAGGTGTATTATCATTTGAAAAGGAATCTTTATAGGTTATTCTACTAATCTCAATTAATTCATTGAGATTTCTTAGGTCTATTTTTGTCAACTTCAATTCAATTTTCTGCATTTTTTTCAGCTTGTTGCCAACGCAGCGCTATGGGCAGTTGGTCTTTTTTTTATGGAAATATAGTAAAATCCAACAACGATGTAACGGGAATAGTACTAATTATGAATTTGGATCCCGATTACATCGTTTATCAAGTAGCCCCGTTTTTTTTACGGGGCGTGACTTGTGGATTTTACGGTATTGAGAATAAAAAAACGACAACCGGATTGCGTATAGCGACTTGATATGTAGCGTTGCTAAGCCGTAGCGGCGTATTTGGCAA
>NZ_JBDVFA010000032.1:0-25271 GCF_039941195.1 Aurantibacter sp.
GAGTATATCTAATAAAAATTGATATAAATTATAATTTGAAAATAATACTTCGGAAGAATAGAAGTTTTAGAAATATATTATGATAAGAATATCCCTAAAAAATATTAAGACTTATATGAAAATCTATATTTAACAATTAAACTTTAATAACAAAATAGGTGCAGTAATTTAGTTATCCTTCATTTAAATTTTGATGAATTCTACTTTGAGCGGCAAACAATTCTTTTATAATTAATTTCTTTTTAGCTCCAAACAAACGTACTTCTGGCAAGTATACCCCCAGCGAAGCAATTAATCCAATTTCATCTACTATAATAGGTACAGCTAAACCCATAACATGTGAAACACTTATTTGAATTGCTATTTTATTTTTTTTTATAACATCAAGCTCAGATAATAGGCTTTGTTCGTCTTTAACTTCAGGCCACACTCTGTCATCCGGCAGTCCATATGCTTGAATAAAATTCATTTGGTCCTCACGACTTAAATAAGCAAGAATAACTCTTCCTGTGGATGTATCATAAACTGGTTTTTCTCTTTTGGATATTACATTTAAGTCGTGTTCAACCAAAACTTGATGTAAACTAAATCTTATTCCATCTTTTAAAATACCTATAGTACAATTCTCATTTGTTGCCTTACTTAATTCTTTCATAGGTTCTTCTGAAGCCTTAATAAGTCTATAACTCTGAGAATTATCACTCATAGCAGAAATCAACATTGGGCCAATCTTATAATATCTATTTACACTTGATTTTTCTAAATATTTCCTATCGGCTAAAGTTTTTAAAATATTTGAACAAGTGCTATGATTTAAACGTAATTCATCCGCAATTTCACGCAAAGGCATACCTTTATTGTCATTATTTAAAAGTAGCTCAAAAATATCAAGTGCCCTATGGATTACCTGTATCATATAATATCGTAAAAAATTATAAACTTTAAATTGTTATTAATTTAACAAAACAAATTTATAATTAAAGATTTAGATATATGTAACATAAAGCTATTATCCTTAATAATGGTAATTACAATAATTTATATTATAATAAATTCGGAACTATTATCTTTTATTTTTTAAGGAAGTATATTGTTTTAACTACAGTGTACTTTAAGCTTTCAGTTTGATAAATTTATAATCAATTTTAATATTTTTTAATTTAACAATTGTGGTCAAATATTTATATTAAGATGATTGGAAGTTTGTAGCAAAAATTTATTTTACGTTTAAATCAATTGCATTTTAATTTAATAATCAATAATTCTTGTCAACTAAAATCCAACCAAAAGCAGCCATTGGGGTGTACCTTAAGTGTACCTCAAACTCCCCTACCCCTTGTATTTATTGCTTTGTAATTCTGTTGTTTGCTGCAGACGTAAATAAAATAATAATTAAGAGCTAAGAACCAACTTGTTTTAGGCAACTATTACCGAAACTTTTATGAATGCCTAAAATATTAACCTAATTCATCTTTTGGAAAATAGGACATTGCAATCAATTACAACAGAGTTAAATCAACTCATTTTTTGATAAGGTTCCATAAAATGGGTAATTTCGATAATTTAATTCACTATTAAACATGAGCGGACAGCCGACCTTAATTTGTATTCCCGATATAAGTGGTTTTACTAACTTTATGAGTGATGCAGATTTTGAACTTAGCTCAAAGGTCATACCTGCATTGTTGAACAATATCATATATTCCAACGAAATTGATTTAAAGGTCTCCGAAATAGAAGGTGACGCAGTCCTTTTTTACCGAACCGGGGCGCTACCTACCTTAGGCCAACTTGTAAAGCAATGTAAACATTTTTATACTGAATTTTACAAACAGTTGGAATTGCTTCGTGAGCAATACATCGATATCAATGGCGCTTCAAAAATTCCGAAAATATTGGGCCTTAAAATCATTCTTCACTTTGGAGAGGAAATCGGACTCGTGAACATAGGAAAGCGAATTAAATTAATGGGAGAAGATGTGATTTCTGCACATCGATTACTAAAAAACAATATTCCTTTTAATGAGTATATGTTGTTTTCTAACCAACTTATCAATCAATACAAGAATAATTTGGAAAACGACGATTTCGATTGGGCAGAACTTCGGGAGGGCCACATTGATGCTGATTATATCGGTGAAATTCATTTTAATTATATCAACCTCTCCCCGCTATCCGAATGAATATTTTAATCATTTAGCAACTTGGTGGAGATAAAAAAGCCTATACTACTGCAACGACCTCTATGTCCTATTCAACAAAAAAAACATGCTAACCGTAAAACAGTAACTTGTGATATCGAAAATGAATAATTCGACCAAAATTTTTACAGTATGATTGCTAAAAAATTAGGAATTTATTTGATACCCACACTCTTTCTATGTTTTTCGTCCACAATGGTTTTTTCCCAAAAAATAAAAGCGAGGAAAGGCAGTTTCGGAATTGATAAGTCCAATAAAATTATCGTTTGGCATCATAGCAAAATTGACACCATTTCTTTTACATCTTCAAAAATAAAAGGATTTAAATTTGGAAACTCGTTTAAGGTTTTGGACACGATTTCTTCACTAGCCTATTCTAAAGAATATAAAGTCAGTAGAAAAGGGAATATATATTCACTTTATATTTCAAAACTACCACTGGTACAAGTTAAAGTTAGGCCAGTAATTAATGAGAATACTAAGGTATTAGGGCGATACAAATATTTTAATGATAATAATTATATTAAGAGTAGCGTAGGTATAGAGTATAGAGGAAACCTCTCTTTGACCTATCCGAAGAAAACGTACGATTTAGAATTTTGGGCCGACAGTATTAAGAACAAATCAAAAGATTTAAAATTCAAAGACCTCCGTGACGATGATGATTGGATTCTTGACGGACTTTACAATGAACCTCTCAGAATTCGGTCTTACATGGCCAATAAACTATGGCTTTCTCTTTATAAACCGAGCTATCAAACCGTTGATAAAGAAGCTAAAAGTGGTATCGATGCGGTTTTTGTAGAAGTTTTTAAGAACAATAAATATCAGGGTATACATACTTTATCTGAATCCGTTGACCGTAAACTCCTCAACTTAAAAAGAAACAATATTAAGAATATACAGGGAGAATTATTCAAGGCTTCCTCCTATGAAGGCGCGCCTGCCTTTATAAAGGCCCCAGAATTTAATAACCTCTTTCCGCATTGGGGTGGTTTCGAAATGGTTTTTCCAATAGTGGACTATGAATCGCATTGGGATAATCTTGCCGATTTTGTCGATTTGGTTGTGAATGGTAAGGATACAGATTTCGCTCAAAGCATTTCAGAGAAAATCGACATCAACAATACTATCGATTATTTCCTTTTTGTAAATCTACTCCGAGCAACGGATAATCTAGGCAAAAACTACTACTTGGCGCGGTACGATGAAAATGGCGCATATTTTTTTATTCCTTGGGATTTAGATGGAATTATGGGAATAATACAAGATGGCAAAAGAATTGTTACAACTGATGATATTCTAAGTAATGGTTTGTTTGATCGACTTTTAGAGGTAAATCCTGACGAATATAAATCCAAAATCAAGTCTAGATGGAAAGCCTTACGAAAATCCGATTTTAGTGACGGTAATTTATTAGGAACCATTGAGACACTATATTCGAAATTACAGACAGAGAAAGTATACGAGCGCGAACACCTTATTTGGCCAAGTGAAAAATCAGTAGAAAATGATTATGAATATCTTGAAACTTGGCTAAAGAATCGACTAGTTTTTCTTGATGCGTATTTCAAAAATTTAGAATGATTTCTTAAGCACGGTTTTATGTACAATTTACTTTACTTTTTTAGTGGTTTGCTAGGCATATATTTTGGTCCTAAACAATGCTCAAGCTATTATTGACATAAAACACAAATATGCCTCAGTTGAATTTATGCAGAAAAATTATTTTGATAAATGAATTAAAGGTCAAAAAACGGATTGATTTTTTACTCGTGGTTATTAATAATTCTTGTCAAACAAAATCCAACTAAAAGCAGCCATCGGTGTGCACCTAAAACTCCTATACCCCTTGTACATATTAGGATTATTACTTACTGTATCGACAAATAAAACAAAAAAAGCTTATCTACACCAAATAAATTAGAAACAGTATTTTGCGATAAAATAACTGAAACATTCTCGATAGATAGCACCATCATTTCTAATTTATAAAACCAAATTTCTACGCTTAAACTAGTATCTTCCACACCAATTTAGAGTTCCTTTTCAGTACAAAAAAATCTTAATTAAACTCTGGTTTTATTCTTTAAGAAAGTTTAGAAAAACTAATTTTAAATTAAACCCAACAAGAGGTCAAAAAGGAGAATTTATATTTTATGAATTTTATAAAAAACAGAACGCTTCTTAAGCCAATCAATCAAATACAAATGATGATAAAACGATTTCTAATACCATTAATAATTACGTTTTCAATTCATTTTTCCCAAGCTCAAAACCAAGTAGATATTTTAATAATCGGAGGTGGTGCTGGCGGTGTTTCTGCAGGAATTCAATCAGCACGTATGGGTGTTAAAACTCATATTATTGAGGCAACACCATGGCTAGGTGGTATGTTGACTTCAGCTGGAGTATCTGCAATTGATGGAAATCACGAAATGCCATCAGGAATTTGGGGCGAGTTTCGACAAAAATTACGCGACTATTATGGTGGTGAAAAAGCATTAGCTACTGGCTGGGTTAGCCATACTCTTTTTGAGCCCTCCATCGGAAATAAAATACTTCAAGAAATGTCCAGTGATCCTAATCTTGAAATTTCATTCAATGCAAAATATAAAGATGTACAAAAATATCCAACCGGATGGTTAGTGACCTACATACAAAAAGGAAAAACACATACAATAAAGACAAAAATTTTAATTGATGCTACTGAGATTGGAGAGCTACTTCCTTTGGTGAATGCCGACTTTCGTTTAGGCATGGATTCCAGCGATGATTCTGGGGAAAAAGAAGCTCCCAAAACTGCAAATACAATTGTTCAAGACATGACCTTTGTTATAATCCTTGAAGACATTTCAAAAGACAATAAGACTAACGGAAAAAAAGGCTTAGTCAAAAAACCGAAAAACTATAATCCGGATGCATATAAATGTGCATGTAAGCGCGAAGATGGTGAAATGTTCGGAGGAGTTACCAATTGCCAACAAATGTTAGATTATGCAAAACTTCCGAATAACAAATACATGATTAATTGGCCCAATTGCGGAAATGATTTTTACCTAAACTGGCCTGAATTAAGCTCCGAACAAAGACAAAGTAAATTAATTGAATCTAAATTATTCACACAAGGCTTTGTCTATTATATTCAAAATGAATTGGGTTTCAAAAATTTGCGAGTAGCAAAAGAATTTCCAACAAAAGATAATTTTCCTATGATACCATATGATAGAGAAGCTAGGAGAGTTAAAGGAAAAATATTTTTGGTCGTAGACCATTTGGAAAAGCCATACGATTTCAATTTGTATAAAACAGGAATAGCTGTGGGCGATTATCCAATAGATCATCATCATGACAAGAACCCAGATGCACCTACAATAGATTTTATTAATATTAAAATTCCTAGTTACAACATCCCATTAGGGAGTTTGATTCCCGTCAAGACGGAAAATTTTCTTGTAGCCGAAAAGAATATTAGCGTTTCAAATATTGTTAACGGAGCAACGCGATTGCAACCAGTGGTTTTAGGAATCGGTCAAGCCTCCGGTGCTTTGGCTGCAATTTCGGTTTTAGAAAATAAAAAACCATCTGAAATTTCGATTCGTAAGGTGCAGCATGCACTATTAAAAAGTAAGGCATATCTCATGCCTTTTATTGATGTTAAGAAGAACGATATTGGTTTTGAAGCTATGCAACGTATTGGCGCGACAGGTGTTATAAAAGGATATGGAATTCCTTATAAATGGGCAAATCAAACTTGGTTTTATCCCGAAAGAATAGTATCAGAGTCGGAATTAAAAAATGGGTTGCTACCCTATTATCCAGATTTAGCATTGGTACCAGCTTCTGGTGCTCCGGTTACCCCTAAATATATCATTTCTTTGGTTGAAAAAATTAATACCAAGTATACTAGAGCTGATTTAAAACACGATTGGGAGTCCTTTAAAATTGAGCAAAATTTTGACTTATCAACTTCTTTGAACAGGAGGTCAACAAGTATATTAATCAATCAACTATTAAATCCTTTTGAAGTGGAAATTGACTATTATGGAAACTTAAAATGATATGATATTAATGAGAATTAATATAACCTTAAGTGCATGGCGAGTGTCCTGTATTTGTTTGATAATTATAATTTCTAAAGCGGTTTTCTTCCTGATATAATATTGTAAAGAATGGCAATTATTGCTAGAACTAATAAAATATGAATTAGGTTGCTTGAACCTATACCAGCTATTATACCAAAAAAGCCTAATGCCCATATTAAAATAGATACTACCGCTATTAACCAAAGAATACTTCTCATAATTCTGTTATTTTAAATTACTAAAATGCTACCATACTTTATTGAACTACCTAAACAATAGTTAGTCTATTCCAATATGATTTTTTAAAAATATTTATTCTTAAGCACCCGTATTAATCCTATTCCAAAATATTTTAGCACAATAAAAATACCATCTGGCGATGACTATTAATCAGGTTAAAAGATAAATTCATTAGGGTAATGATAGTGGGTGTTGTGGCATACTTTTATGTAAAAGTGAAAAATGATGTTTGTAATAAACACTAGAAAATCAATACTTAAATGACTGCACATACCAATGCCCATACTTTTAAAATTAAACATCTGCCTTCTTTAATTGTAGATACATACAAAGCATGGGATGCTTCGGATCCATTTAGGCTTAGCGCTGTTGTAGCCTACTATGCCGTACTTTCACTGCCTGGTTTATTGGTAATTATTATAAACCTCGTTGGTGCATTTTGGGGCGTTGAAATTGTGCAAGGCCAATTGACCAATGAAATTTCTGGAGCTTTAGGTAATGATGCTGCGGATGCTATTCAAGTAATGATTTCAGAAACACAAAATGAGAATAAGAATTTTATGGCTACAATATTGGGTATTGGCGTACTCTTATTTGCAGCAACAGGAGTATTTTATCATTTACAGTTATCGCTAAACGAAATTTGGCAAATTAAACCTAATCCAAAATCAGGTTGGAAAAAATTGTTTTTCGACCGAGCACGGAGCTTTGCTTTTATTCTTGTAATTGGATTTTTATTACTTGTGAGTTTTATAGTCACAACAGCCATCACAACTTTAAATGAATATGTTCGCAGCATACTTCCAGATTTTATTATTTACATTGCCTTTATTCTAGACTTTGCAATATCAATAGGAATTATTACAGTTTTGTTCGCATTAATATTTCGTTATTTACCCGATGCCAAAATACGCTGGAAAACTGTTTGGATAGGAGCACTTATAACTTCTATTTTATTTGTTTTAGGTAAATTTTTATTAGGATTATACTTTGCTGAAGCCAATCCCGGTTCAACATATGGTGCAGCAGGAACCATTGTTTTAATATTATTATGGGTTTCTTATTCCTGCTTAATACTATTTTTTGGTGCTCAATTTACTTGGGTATATGCCAACCGATATGGATTAGGTGTACAACCACAATCTACCCCATCGATTGCAGGTGATAAAAAATAGTGCCAATAACGTTAACCATATAATTTTTTGAAACAATCTGAGCTTGTATTTAATGGTAATTTTATAAGAATCATTTATAATAATGAAAAAATAAAATTATGAAGACAAAACGAATTTCAGATAAAATAGAAAAAGCACTTAATGAACAAATGACTAGAGAAGCCTATCAATCTCAAGTTTATCTTTCATATGCCTCGTGGGCTGAAGTGAATAGCTTTCCCGGAATAGCTACATTTTTATATGGGCATATGCAAGAAGAACGTGAACACATGTTCAAATTCTTAAAATATATTAACGACCGAGGTGGCGAAACTAAAATAGAAGCAATAAAAGCTCCACCAGAGAATCCTAAAAATGTTGAAGATTGTTTACAGAAAATATTAAAACACGAAATTGAAAATTCAAAGCAAATTGATAAAATCGTGAATCTCTCTCATGAAGAAAAAGACTGGGCGACATTCAATTTTGCACAATGGTTTGTAAAAGAACAGATTGAAGAAGAAACGTTAATCAATGAAATTATTGATAAATACACTTTAGCTTCAAATGAAAAAGATAACAATTCAAATTTATATGATTTAGATCGAGATTTAGCAAGTGCTTCGCAGCATGCAACAATACCTCAAGAAGAAAAGCTTTAGAAAAAAGTTAAATTAAAGGCAAAATAAAACCCTCATGATTGAGGGTTTTATATTTAGTGTTATGAGCAAATTACCAGCTTGCTATTTCATCTTTAATTTCCTCTTTCTGTTTGCCAGTTTTCTCCTGAAGTTTACCTAACATTTCATCAAATTTCCCTTCAGTATATGTTAAGTCGTCATCAGTAAGACTACCATATTTTTGTTTAAAATTTCCTTTTACTTGTTTCCACTTACCTTCTAATTGTTCACTATTCATAGTTTCTATTTTTAAATTTTTAGATTAAATATTTATACTAAAATAAACACATCTGTTACTTTCCATTAGCTTGAAAAATTTAAATACTAATGCAAAAACTATTATGGCTACAGTCTGACAAACTTATTTTTTTGAGATAGGATAAATCGCTTAAGGAGTAGTCATTATAGATGAAAATATTAATCTTTAACGGAAATCAAACACTCTAATTTTTATGTTCCATTTCAAAAGTTTCTGAGAGCATACTGTTGTAAGTTTTGATTTGCTCAATTTATAATTAGATAGCGTACTGGCTATATATTAACAGGCATGATTCAGAAAAAAATAGTTTGTCAATTTTAATTAAACTCTTTAATGAATACCATAAACCCGAAAATAATACGACAGATTTTTGTTCTTATATTAATACTAACAATAGGAGCTTTAATTTTTAAAGAAATTGTACCCTACTTATCCGGAGTACTTGGGGCAATAACATTATATGTGTTATTACAAAAACCTATGATTAAATTAATTAAAAAAGGATGGCATCCAAAAATTGCTTCTATTTCGCTAATGATTATTTCTTTCCTCGTTATTCTTATACCCGTTTCTGGAGCTATTTTAATGTTGGGAAATAAAATTAGTGATGCTGTAAACAATTTTGAGCGTGTAACCGCTGCTCTCAAAAATCAATTGCATGAAGTGGATAGCTATTTGAATTATGACCTGACATCTGAAATAGATGTGTCAGCAGTTTCAGGGTGGGTTTCCAATAATTTGCAAGGTTTTGCTGGAACTACCTTCACGACAATTATTGCTATTTCAATCATGTATTTCCTATTATTTTATATGCTCACAAATCGTAAAAGTTTTCGTGAATCCTTATTCGATTATATTCCAATAAGTGACGACAACCTTAAATTGATTGGTAATGAAATTCGGTCAATGGTACGAGCTAACGCATTGGGTATTCCTTTAGTTGCAATTGCACAAGGTGTTGTCGCGTTATTAGGGTTTTTAATATTCGGAATTGAGAATCCATTTTTTTGGGCGATAATTGTGACTATAGGATCAATGATTCCTTTTGTCGGAAACCTCCTTGGAACTATTCCTGTATTTATATTAACACTTTCTACAGGTAATACGTTTCAAGCGTGGGGTATTTTACTATACGGTATTGTAATTGTTGGGTCAACCGATAATTTAATCCGCTTATTTGTACTTCAAAAATTAGATAATGTTCATCCACTAATTACATTAGTTGGTGTAATAATTGGGATTCCCTTATTCGGTTTTATAGGTTTGATTTTTGGCCCTTTATTAATTAGCCTCTTTATAGTTATAATTCGAATTTATAGAATAGAATACGGTACTGAAAATTAGAACTTACCCTAAAGAAAACTTATGAAGGTAAAACTATTTTGTGTAGCTATAGTTTGAAAATACAGACAATAATTCTTTTAATAGTATAATGTGGTTGTTAAGTGAATATTGATATGCTTAACACTAATAAACTTGATGTTTATAACACTTATATCCAAAAACGAAATGTTACTGCTATTGTCTGCAAACTACTGATGTGAGGAAACTTTTTTATGGATTAGTAACAGGAGATTCAAAGAATATTCCGGACACCACAACTCCAATAATAATTAATACCAAAATTGATCCAACTATAAAAAAACCTGTTTTGGAGATTTTATTTTTTTGAAAAATATAATTGCGCTTCGGATCATTTGCATCTTTAACAAACTCCGTGTTTTCGTCAGTTTGTTTTTTGTCAAATTGTTGTTTGTTCATCATTTTAAATTTAAATTAATACTTACTTTTTTTAACTTTTACTCCAATATTCTCATTCAGCTAATCAATACTAAAAATCTATTTACCAACTAGTTAAACTTACATGATTACAATTAATGAAATTCTTACGAATATCTGTTTCCATCAACTTTAATTGATATAGACCGTTTTTTTATTCACGAATTCTAATATTCCTTCACGGGAAAGTTCTCTGCCAAAGCCAGAACTTTTGGTGCCACCAAATGGAAGACGTGGATCTGATTTTACCATTTCATTTATAAAAAATGCGCCATCGCTAATAGTATTAATACTTCTTTTTGCTTCAGCTACATCTTGCGTGAACAACATCGTTCCTAATCCGTACTTAGAATCACTCGCCATTTTGATTGATTCTGACCGTGAAGTAACTTTTATAATCGCAGCGACCGGCCCAAAAATTTCTTCATCAAAAAGGGGCATTCCTGGCTCAACATTTAGAATAATTGTTGGTTCATAAAAAGTTCCATCTATTGTATTTCCTAAATGTACTGTTGCTCCTTTTTCTAATGATTTATCTACTTGTTCCTTAAGCTCTTCAGCTAAATCTTTTCGAGCTAAAGTGCCAATGTCCGTATCCATATTCTTCGGATCTCCAGACTTTAATTCTTTTACCTTTTGCGTAAACTTTTCTAAAAATTCATCATAAATGTTTTCCATTACAATGAAACGTTTTGCTGCTATACAACTCTGCCCTGAATTTTGCATTCTGGCCTTAACCATTGTATCTATATAGGTGTCCAAATCGGCATCTTCCCAAATTATGCAAGCATTATTACCTCCCAATTCAAGCACTGATTTTTTTAATTCTTTAGCAGCTGTAGCCGCAATTTTTCGTCCCGCATTCTCACTTCCTGTTAGCGTAACCGCTTTTACAGTGTCATTTTCAATCATTAACTCTATTTGTTCATGATTTGCTAAAACACTTTGAAAACAACCTTTGGGATATCCTGATAACTCAAACAATTCTTGTAAGGCTAAACTGCAACCCGATACATTCCCCGCATGTTTTAAAAGCACTGTATTACCAGCTGTTAGTGTAGGAGCCGCAAAGCGAATAACCTGCCAAAATGGGAAATTCCAAGGCATAATTGCCAATATGGTACCGAGAGGGTCATTGCTTATAAAACTCTCACTAGCATCCGTTTGTATAATTTCATCTGCAAGAAATTGTACTGCATTTTTTGCATAAAAATCACACACCCAAAGACATTTATCTATTTCGGCAATACTCTCTTTAACCGGTTTGCCCATTTCTTCAGTAATTAAAGAAGCATACTGATTTTTATTTTTCTCAAGATTATTACCTAACTCAACTAAAATATCGGAACGTTTAGCAATAGATATTTTTTTCCAATCTTCAAAAGCCCATTCAGACTGTTTTAAAATCTCTTTAACTTCCAAATCAGAAGACTCCTTATAGTCTCTAATTAATTTTCCTGTAAATGGATTTATAGACTTCATTCTTTTTATTTAAAATTCTAAACTTATTAGGTAATTATCTCAGCTAATTTAAATACGATTTTCTATAATCATTGACCTTATAAAAGAAACTTTTAATTCAAAGAAAGCTCATCGAATAAATTAAAATTTTCTCATATCCATTGCTCCAGTAGCCTAATCAATCGAGTCAATAATTCAATGTATAACGTGAATTGATATGAACTCTTCTTTCTAATTTTATAATCGGATGTAAACTGGTAACCATCTGAAAACAAATTACCTGTAACAATAAATCTATTATAATGAATACATACACAGAAACAGTTGGCAACAAACTGAATAAACTACTTGATAAAACAAAAGATGCTGAAAAAGGTTTTAAAAAAGCAGCAGAACATGCAGATAGTGAAAACTTAGCATCATACTTTAATCGTAAGTCAACGGAAAGAAAAACATTTGGAAATGAATTGAAAATGGAAATTATTTCTTTTGGTGAGCAAATAGATAAAAGCGGAAGTGCAGCTGGTGTATTACACCGCGGTTGGATGGATGTAAAAGCATGGTTTGCAGGAAATAGTGATGAAGCAATGTTAGAAGAAGCAATAACAGGCGAAAGAGCAGCTGTAGATGAATACAAAGACGTGCTTATGGAAACTAGTTTACCAAGAAGTACAACTGATTTACTTACGCAACAAATGTCTAAAATAACTTCGGACCTTACCACTATAAAAAGGTTAGAAGATATAGCATAAAATTTTAGCGAATCAAAGTAAAGAGGATGTCATTGAACATCCTCTTTATCATAAAAAAAAGTATATGTTTTACAAACTATCTAATCAAACGCAGCAGCATAAGATAGAAGAAGAAATGGACGCAAAATACAAATACGGTCATATTTACAGTCCACGAGTAGTAATTGATGGTTTGACAGAAAACACGGTTTCGGTAATTACTTCAGATGAGCCCGATTCCATAGAACCTTCAATTTGGGGAATTCTGCCTGAATCATTTTCAGACGATTGGCAAGATTTTCAAAACCATATGAATACACTAAATATTAGCCATAAAACTATCGATTCCGATGTTTGGTATGCAGCACCATTTCTGCTACGTCGTTGCCTAATTTTAGTAACCGGATACTTTACGAACGTATTGGTTGACGACCAATTATTACCTTTTTATATTAGTAGTACTACAGGTAAACCGTTTAGTATTGGCGGAATATATAATAAATTAAAAGATGGCTTTCTTACTACTTCTGTAATTACTGTGGCTGCTAATAAACAACATCAACAAATACATAATATAAGTAATCAAATGCCACTAGTAATCCCAAAAAACCTGCGAAATAGCTGGTTGGACAACACTTTAACTGTACCAGAAATTAAGCATTTTTTTAAAACACCATTGAAGAATGAACTTAGAGCTATCCCAGTTTCTAAACAGATTTTTGACCTTGGTTTATTCGACACTTCAATAAACATAGATTTAGTAGATGATGCACTTCCTATGCCATTTACTTTGCAAACACTTCTTGCCGATTATAATATAAAAAGTATGGAGACCGATTAAACATACTACAAGCATAAATTGTTTGCTTCACTTCGCTCTTTTAAGCTTAAATCACCTTATTATTTTCTAAGAGCTCCCCTCCTATTTAAACTAGTAATTAATGGAACCTTTTCAAGTTTATCCAAATTAATTACACCTCCTTTTAACCTAATAACCTTTTGTTTTTATGATTATTTGCACTTGTACAGGAATATTTATTCAATAATATTGATTGCGTTAAGAATGAAATGGATGGTGCTAATCAATGGTCCAAAATATATACATATTTGTATATCGAAGTCGGATAATAACCGGCAAAAATAAATAATAACCTAAAAATAAAATACTATGTTACGTTGGACAATTACTTTCGTTATTCTTGCAATTATTGCCGCAATTTTCGGATTCGGTGGTATAGCCGCAGGAGCAGCGAGTATCGCAAAGGTACTATTCGTTATATTCTTAATCCTTTTTATAATCTCATTGATTTCAGGAAGAAAACGAATTTAATATTAATCACATAAAATAAAACACATGAAAAAGAAACTTTATATACTGGTAATCCTATTTGTAACTGCAACTTCTTTCTCCACTCTAACCAGCTGTAGAGAGACGAACAAGGATGCAGAAGACAAAATTGAAGATGCAATGGATGACACTGAAGATGCAATTGATGACACTGGAGATGCTATTGAAGAAGGAGCAGAAGAAGTGGAAGATGCAGTCGAGGATGCTACCGATTAAAATTAAATAGGTTGTAGTTGGTTGGTTTAATGTTAGTGATTTAATGATTATTAACGCATAATGGGTATCCTGTCTTCTTACGGATACCCATTATTTTTTAAATTATAAGTAGGCCTAAAATGTCTCTTATAATAAATAAATGTACAGGATTCAATTATTTAGAATTTTTCAAACAACTTACTCCTCCTTCCTAAAATAGTATTAATAAACTTTATAAAACAAAATACCATGGATAACGAATTTGCAAAACACGAGATTGATTATATAACTCGCTATGAAGAAAAAGGTTTCACCGCTAGCTTTATATTTAAAACAGAAAAATTAGTAGAAACCGTATCAAAAAACAGCTATAAACCTGAACAGATTTTTGTAGTAGAGGAACGAAGGTTTGAAGGAATGAGTAACCCTTCAGACTCATCTTTACTCTATATTATTGAAACAAATGACGGTAAAAAAGGCACTTTTCTGGTAGCCTATGGACCACAAGCCGATATTGAAATTGCGGAATTTTTTAAGGCTATACCTAGTGGTAATTATATAAACAAGAAATAGATAAAAGGTAATTACTGCGCTACAGAAGAGATTTTAGACTAATGCTATTTTTCTATCTCATCTTCATCATCAATTGCCAATGGATGATCTGTCATTCCTAAACCAACAATCTTAATAATATTGACTACGGTATTATAAAGCATTAAAACTACGACTATGAGTGCAGCGCTTAGAATACTTGATACTGCCAAAGAAATATAATACAAGGTGCTGAACCAGGCTGCTGGAACTTGGTCCGATTCAGTAATTGGCAAATTGAATAAAAGGAATGTAATTACTGCAGCTATAAAGACTATGGTATCTAATTTAGCAATTTGTAAAACATGATGGTAATGGTCCTTCTTTAATTTTGAGTTCGATGTAGAACTTAATCCTAGTAAGGTTAGCAATAAGGCCAAAATGGTAGCGGATGCCAACGCTATTGTATTGCACAATGTGTTCATTCCATCCAATGAATTTTTAATTAATTCTTTGGCTTCATAACCACTGAGTCTTCCCAATAGTATTGTTCCTAAAAGTATAATCAACATTGAAATAATTCCTCCTAAAATTGCACGTTTCGTGTACTTGCTTAGTTTCATACTTCTTTTAATTTAATTTATTATGTGATTCTAAGGTTCTCGTATGGCACCCCTATAATAATATTTTGATGCTCAAGAATCCATTTAATTTGTTAAAATAAATAGCTACATTTAATTTACTAATGTACTAGCTTTGACAAATTGTATTTTAGAACTTTCTAAATATACCACTGAACAATGAAAATAAATGTAAAATTCGATTTCAAAGTGTGCTGTATCACCATTCTCGAAGAGCAATTGAATAAATTGAACATTCCACATGTAGTTCATGGACCAGGGGAAGTAGAGATTAAAAAATCGCTTTCATCGGAAGATTTAAATACATTATCCGATAATCTCAACAGCTATGGTATCGAGATTTTAGATGAACAAAAGGTGGTTTTAGTTGAACGTATTAAAAATACGATTGAGGAAATGCTCGAGGGAGATGAGGCTCAATTATTAAAGGTATCCTCTTATCTTTCAGACAAATTAAACTACTCTTACGCTTATCTTTCAAACTTATTTTCGGAAACTACTTTTACCTCAATTGAAAATTTCATAATCTTGAGAAAAGTTGATCGCACTAAAGAGCTAATGGCAAATACCAACCTTACATTAACTGAAATTGCCTTCCGCTTAAATTACAGTAGCGTTGCCCATTTATCCGGACAGTTTAAAAAAACAACTGGATTAACCCCGACTATGTTTCAAAAAATAATGAAGCGGCGAAAAGAAAACAGCCAATATTCTTCTTAAGAACCTATATAATGGAGAACAATAAAAATATATTAAATATTGCTTTAGCAGACGATGACATGGATGACCGTATGCTATTTGAAGAAGCTATTGAGGAAATAGAAATAAAAACTAAATTGTCTTTATATAATAACGGTCAAGAATTAATGGATGCTTTGAACCTTCCTAACGTTATTTTACCTAATCTTATATTTCTCGATTTAAATATGCCGGTTAAAAACGGGATGCAGTGTCTTAAAGAGATACGCATGAATCCGAATTTAAAAGGAATCACAATTGCTATATATTCCACGTCTTCTTCAGAAAAGGATATTGAAGAAACTTTTGTTAATGGGGCAAATATTTATCTGAACAAGCCCAATAACTTTAGTAAATTGCGAAAGTCTGTAGAAAGGGTTTTACAACTTGATTGGCAATACCATACCTCGAACCTAAATAAAGATAATTTTTTATTTCGATTGTAAAATATTAAAGGAATTATACCACGGTTTGTCGATTTTATCAAGTTTACTTTCTTTGAAGAATAAATTGAATTTATAAGGTAACTTTAAATAAAATGGAATTAAAAACAACCGCCAATAATTCTAATAAAACCATACCATTTAAAATAGCATTAGTAATTGCTATTTTTCTTTTATTTTTTATTGCTAGTGTTAATTATCGTGAGATAAAACATCTACAAACTTCATCAGAACTTGTTTCCACTTCCCTAATTGTCGATAAAGAAATAAACAATCTTTTTTCACAATTTAGTTTAATGGAATCGGCGGAGTTTCGCTCCGTAATATTGAAAGACTCCACTTTTGCCGATTCTTATATTGACTATAAGATAGAAAGTGATAAGGCATTTGACAAGCTTTCAGAACTGACCAAAGACTATCCAGAGCAACAAGCTATTTTAGATACGGTAGCACTATTGAAAGATAAACTACACAATACTTTAATTGCACTGCATGGTAAAATTGGGGCAACAGATAGCGATGTAGAAGTAATACAAAATGTTGATGAAACTGCAGAACTTTTAAAAAAAATTAGAAGTCAGAAAGTTGAAATGGTATTAAATAAAGAAGCACTTTTACAAGAGCGCTTAGCGGTTTATGAAAAGCAAACTTTCTTAACACCACTTACTTCTTTGTTATTGGTGTTTTTTGCTTTAGTAGTATTTACAATTGCATTTATAAAAATTAGAAGGGATAAAGATCATATTCAAACTTCGCAGGCATTGCTACAGAATATTGTACAGAGTACCGATAATATTATGAATTATTATGAGCCTATTTATAATAATCAAAATGAAGTTAGTGACTTTAAAATAATTTTTGCTAATGATTGTAATCGTGAATACTTAGGACTAGACCCTGAAGAAATTATTGGAAAACCGATCTCTTCTGTTTTTCCATTTCTGTTACTCAACGGTGAGCTAGAGAAAATGATTTCACATTATAAGAAAGGAGAAACTGTTGATTTTGAACGTCAGGTTGCAGTAAATGGCGAAATACTTTGGTTACATTCCATAATTAAACCTATGGATAAAGGTATTTTAGTTGTGATTCGGAATGATACTGATGAGAATATGGCGCATGAAAAAGTGCTCGCTTTAAATGAGCAATTAGTATTGCAAAACTCAATTATGATTGAGGCCAAAAGAATGGCACGTATCGGAAGTTATACCTGGCATATTGAAACTGATAAAGCTGAAATTTCTGATAACTTTTATCATATTTTAGGATATAAGCCTCAAGAATTTGAACCTTCATTTGAAAACTATAGAAAATTAATTCATCCAGATGATGTAGTTACTTATGAAGAAATAATGAAAGGTGTAATGGAAAGTCGAGAAGCACCAGATCATACTTATCGCGTGCTTGCTAAAAATGGCGATACTATTTATTTAAAAACAAAAGGCAAATTTTTACGGAATAAGGGTAAAGAAATAATGATTAGCGTAGTTCAAGATATAACCACAGAAATGATGGCTATGAACGAACTTCAAAAATTAAACGAACAACTTGAAGTTCAAAATTCAATATTCGTTGATGCAGAGGGCGTAGCTGGCCTGGGTAGTTATATTTGGTATCTTGATAATGGAGAAGCAATCCTTTCCGATAACTTTTATCGTATTCTTGGCCTTGAACCAAAATCTTTGGAGATAAGTTATGATAGTTATAAGCAATTTGTACACCCAGACGATTTAGAAGATTATAATAAACTAGGTGAGGAAACTGTTAATCAAGGAGAATCTAGTATATCTAAATATCGAATAATTTCTGCAAATGGAAAAGTTAAGCATCTTGTGCTTAATGGACAGTATATAGAAAAAAATGGTAGACCAACCTCAGTTGGTGTTGTTCAAAATGTATCTAAAAAAGTTAGAGCAGATGAGAAGCTTCGTGTAAAAAATCTTGAGTTAGAGCGCAGTAATGTGGAATTAGATTCCTTTAACCGGGTAGCTAGTCATGACCTTCAAGAACCCTTAAGAAAAATTCAAATGTTCTTATCTCGCATAGCAGATAAAGAAGGTGACAAACTATCTGAAAAGGGATTAGAATATTTTGATAAGGTAAATAACGCTGCGCAACGTATGCAATCGTTAATTCGTAACCTATTAACTTATTCACGCATAGACAGCACCCATGGCGATTTTGAGAAAGTAGATTTAAATGAAGTATTGGAGAAAGTTCAAGACGACATAGGTGAACGTATTACAGATTCTAATGCAGTAATTGTTTCGGAGCAGCTACCAAAAGTAAAGGGTATCTTTTTTCAGTTAGAACAATTGTTTAGTAATCTTATTTCTAATGCGCTAAAATACCATGACCCCTTATTAGCACCTAAAATTAATTTAAAATCTGAGAAAGTTCACAAAGAACAAATTCCTGAAGATTTCTTTAAAACGTACAAACATTATTATAAAATTACCATTGTAGATAATGGCATTGGTTTTTCAGAAGAAAACGCAGGAAAAATATTTGAAGTGTTTCAGCGCTTGCATCAAAAAAACGAATATTCTGGTACCGGAATTGGATTAGCAATTTGCAAAAAGATTGTAGAAAATCATCACGGAAATATACATGCTACTAGCAAACTTGGAAAAGGCTCTGCCTTTGTAATTTACTTACCCGCCTAAAAATAAACACTGCTAATTACGTACATGATTACAATCTTTCGTTGATTACTTTTAATTGAAGCTAAGTTGTTTTGTACGTTACATCCCTTATATATAGCATGTTTTAACCCGAAATGGGGTCATAACTAAAAGTTTTATAACATAATCCAAAAGTTGTGTAAGACGATAGGTCCATGTTGTCTCGATATTTGCACTATCAAGATTAAACAATCTTTTTAAGCGAATAATTAATAATCTAAAACAACATACCCTATGAACACCTTAACTATAAATTCGTCGAAAATTAAAGATATATTTCAACAACTTAAGGGAAACCTTGGTGGTGAATTGCAAGTAGATTTCAAAGAACACATTTTAGAAATAAAAAATCAATTAGGTAGTGGTCAAATAAAAGGTATTACATTAAAAAGCGGTATTTCATATTTGGAATTTGATATGAATTTTTCAGAAGATTTTACATTGATTACCGAATCTAATAAAGAAACACCTATATGTTTTGCGTACTGCACAAATGGTAAAATTGCACATAGTTTTGGATTAAATGGGGAAAAACGTAGTCTAGAAAATTTTCAAACAGGTATACTAACTAGTAAATCTTTACAGGATAACATTATCTATTTTGATAAGAATGTAAATTTAAAAATGACATTAATTATCGTTAATCCTGTACAAAGCGTAGCTGACCAAAAGACACTAAATTATAAACTTCAAAATCTATTTTTTAAAGATAACGTTGCTGATAATTTCGCTTATGTAGGATCTTATAATTTAAAGATTGCTGAAAAAATTCGTCAATTAGCAGATGTTAAGCAAAAAGGAATTGCAAGAAGTCTTATGATTGAAGGTTTGGTACAAATGATTCTGGCTTTAGAAATACAACAACATACCGATGACCTAAAAAAATCTTCTCAAAATAATGGCTCATTAAATAGTTGGGAAATGGAAGCTGTAAAAGAGATTTCTCAATTTATACATAGCTATCCAGAAAAAAATCATACCGTAACAGACCTATGTAGAAAAGGTGGTTTATCTCCTTCTAAATTACAAGAGGGGTTTAAATTAATGCATGGTACAACGGTTATGGATTATATTAGAGAGGTACGCGTGCGTAAAGCAGAAGATTTAATAAAAAACACAGATCTTAATATTTCGGAAGTAGTATATAGCATTGGTTTTACAAGTAGAAGTTACTTCTCAAAAATATTCAAGTCAAAATACAATTGTAGTCCAAAACAATATAAGGACCAACAAAATTCGATAGCAATGTCAGCATAATTATTAGGGTGATTGTGAGGTTGAAGCCGATTTTTACAAATCGGCTTTTTTGTGTCTTATACTAAGGGTTTGTAACATTTACCACTCCAACTTTAAGGTTCATTACTATATTTTTTTACTATTATTTGCGTAACCAAATGATTACACATATATTCGTAACCGAATAGTTACATATATTATGAGACGAGATGTTTTTCAAGCAATTGCCGACCCAATACGCAGAGATATTATTGAATTACTTGCTGCAGATTCTTTAAGTGTTAATCAGGTTGCAGAGAAGTTTGAAATCAGTAGACCAGCAATTTCAAAACATTTAAAAATTTTAAACGAATGTGGTATCATCGATTTCGACCAAAAAGGACGAGAACGCATGTGTTTAATTCAGCCTCAAAAATTAATTCCTGCCTTTATATGGATAAAACAATACCATAACCTTTGGGAAGACAGAATAGATTCTTTTGAAAATTACATTAATCAATTACAAACAAAAAACGATAAAAATGAGCGATTTAGCTAGTAGAACTCTAACAATTGAGAAAACATTTAATGCACCTGTACAATTGGTTTGGAATGCTTGGACCCAATCCGATCATATTCTTAAATGGTGGGCTCCAAAGGGTATGGATATTAAAGTAATTGAACACGACTTTAAAGTTGGTGGAACATGGAAATATGCAATGCCAATGCCCGATGGTAATGAATTTTTATCGGAAGGTACATATAAAGAAATAGTTGAGTTAGAGAAGATAATTACTTCTGCTGATTTTAAACCCATGACCGAAAATGTTGAGCTACAAACCTATTTTGAAGCTGATGGTGATAAAACAAAATTTGTTTTTAGTGTTATTCACGCTACACCAGAATATTGTAAAAAGCAGGAAGAAATGGGATTTTATAATGGTTGGGGTTCGGCTTTAGACAGATTGGAAACACTAATAGCTTCACTATCTCAATAGTAATTATAAAATAAAACTGCATGTAGTATAGAACTACACGATTATTTGTATTGATTTTACATTTGACCTCATTCTATTTATGGTAAAATTGAAAGTACAATAACAGTGGTCATCATTGTTAAAAAACTATAGAGGTTCTGATGCTAATTCAAATACACATTTATTTATTTTAAACATAAAGGTTTGGGATTTAAATGCTTCTATTCGTATTCGAAAATAGTAGCGATAATTCAAGCAAAAAATTAATAGCATTACATTTTTATTCAAAATAAAAAAAATTGAAAAAAAATACTATTTCCAGCTCTATTTTCAATGTCTCCCATCTTTTCTGCACAATCCAATTCGGAGGTTTTTTTATTGGATAATACACTGTCGAATGACAAAATAGAACTGACAAATCTTACTAACATTTCCAATAATTAAGGGTATGACAACCACCCATAATTTTATGATAACAATACAATAGTTTTTCTATACTTTAATTATGGTTTACATGAAGTCATTTATATACACCTATCTTCTTTAGTTGTATAACTAAAGTCAGCAGCAACCTAAAATAAAATGATTTAAATAGCAGTGCAAGTGTATTATCATTTTGTATATCAACGTTATACAATCTCATAATTGATATACAAAATGAATAATACAGTTAAAATTTCTTAGGGCCTATTTATAGTAGCTTACTATAAATAAATTGTATTTTAGTGTTAGATACAAAACATGCACATATTTATGTGTTATCTTCTATAGCTAAAAAAAATAAATCTGATATGATTTAATGAAAATTAAAACAATAATAAACGTAGTATTCTCAATTATAGTTGGACTGTATTTAGCTTTACATTCAACATTCATATCTGGTATGAATCCTCATTTAGAAAAATTATTATCTGCAGGTATATTCTTGATATGTATTTTAATTATTGTTTCAATTTATACAGAATCAAATAAGAAACTTCAGATTATTCAAGTAACAATTTTAATTTCTGCAATGCTTATTGGGCTTTATATCCACGCAAAAACTTCTGAATCACTTAACGGAGAAAATCCAAGAATCTATTATAAATCGGACAATAATTAAAAATCGATAACTAATGGACATCACTCGTACGCAAATGTTACGAATGGACTTCTTAGCCAGTTTGCGAAGATGGACTTTACTCAAACGCAACTGTTATGTTGATGGACTTTACTCAGACGGAAAAGAGATAGCAACGCAAAAATTCGTGCTTACTCTTACGTGAAGCTACAGAAGATAACAAAAACTATAAACAATACGGGTTTCGGGTTTAAACGAAAGGTTTGTGTATATTTATGATGTCGCGAAATCTTTGGGATTTCGCTTTAGCCAGAAAAAGAAAAAACAAAACCAAAAGATTTCGCTATGTGCTCGGCGGAAAGCAAACGCAAGTTTGCTCCCGTACTGTTCATAGCTCAACCGTTAGGTGCAATTACAAAAAATGAGAGGTCAAGTAATAGAATTCATAAGAACAAAAGATTATAAGTTCATTGACGAGATTGGTCAAGGAGGAACTGGTAGAACAGTATTATTAGAAGACGAGATAATTAATGAGCGTTTCGTGTGTAAAAAATACTCTCCATATTATGAAGAACATCAATTACAATTTTTCAAAAACTTTAAAGAAGAAATTAAACTTCTCCATTTAGTCTATCACAAAAATATCGTTAGAGTATTTAACTATTATTTATATCCAGAAAAACACACAGGATTTATTCTGATGGAGTATATAAAAGGTAGTAATATTTATGATTACATTAAAAATAATCCCGACCGCCTAAATGACATTTTCACACAGACAATAGAAGGGTTTATAAATTTGGAAGAGGTGAAAATTCTTCACAGAGACATTAGACCTGATAATATTTTAGTTTCGGAAAATGGTGTTGTGAAAATTATTGATTTTGGATTTGGAAAAAAAGTAGACTTTGACAAGAATTATGACAAGAGTATTTCTTTGAATTGGCGTTATACACCACCAATTGATTTTGAAAGTAAAATATATGATTTTAAGACAGAGATATATTTTTTAGGGAAATTATTTGAAGAAATAATCACAGAGAATAACCTACAAAACTTTTCATATAAGAGTTTATTAAAAAAAATGACTGAAAATGATTACGAAAAAAGAATTGATTCATTTTTTAATATCAAAAGGGAAATAATAACTGATGAATCAATTGGAATTGACTTTTCAGGAGATGACAAAGATAAATACTTAAGATTTGCTACCTGTTTATCTGATATCTATTCAAAAATTCATATTCAATCAAAATATAATTCCGATATAAATAAAATAATAAATGACCTTGAAGATGTGTATAGAAATTCAATGTTAGAAACCTATGTGCAAAATCACAATTCTATTGCTAAATGTTTTATAAAAGGGAACTATAGTTACTATACAAACAAAGCAATTGAGGTCGAATTAATTAAAGATTTTTTGACCTTTATAAAGTCTGCTTCGGTAGACAAACAGAAAATAATTCTAAATAACTTATGGCAAAGATTGGACAATGTAGAACGTGAAATTCCAGTTGAAGAAGATGACTTACCGTTTTAAAATAAAAGCACCTAACACTGTATAAAAAACATAGGGCATTTGTGCTAAACCGAAAGGTCTGTACATATTTACAAAGTCCGCTAAATATAAAATTTGGCGTTTATAGTAGAAAAGATAAAAGCAAAATATTTATATTTAACTAAGTAATAAACCGAAACGTAAGTGCTTATCACCTGCCCTACGATTTCTTATACTTAACGTTGTAAGTAATGCCGGAAAACCCAGAAACCGAGTGAAAAAGACAATATTTGAAATTACTAAAATGGATTGTCCTTCTGAGGAAAATCTAATCCGAATGAAGTTAGACGAAATTTCAAGTATTGCGAATTTGGACTTTGATATTCCGAATCGAAAATTGACCGTTTTTCACAGCGGAGAAATTAACCAAATCGAAAAATCAGTTATAGAACTGAATTTAGGCGGAAAGAAAATCTCGACTGAACAAACCGACCAAACGGAATTTAAAGAAAATGCAAACCAAAAAAAGCTACTTTGGTCTGTACTTGCAATCAATTTCGCTTTTTTCATTATCGAAATGACGACAGGAATTATCTCAAAATCTATGGGGCTTGTTGCCGATAGTTTGGATATGCTTGCCGACAGTTTTGTGTACGGAATTAGTTTGTTTGCGGTTGGCGGAACTTTAATTAAGAAAAAACGGATTGCCAAACTTGCTGGATATTTTCAAATAACACTTGCGTTTATTGGATTTCTAGAAGTTTTAAGAAGATTTTTTGGAGACGAGAAACTTCCCGATTTTTCGACAATGATTATTGTTTCAATTTTTGCACTTATCGCAAACGGAATTTGTCTTTACATTTTGCAAAAGTCAAAGAGCAAAGAAGAGGCACATATGAAAGCGAGTATGATTTTCACCTCGAATGATGTGATTATCAATTTGGGAGTAATAATTGCTGGAATTTTGGTAAATTGGTTGAGTTCGAGTAAACCTGATTTGATTATCGGAACAATCGTTTTTATATTGGTAATTCAAGGAGCATTCCGAATACTGAAATTGAGTAAGTGAGCGAAAAAGCACTACTTACAACACCGTATAAAATTAATTGCTAGTACTCGCCTACTTGGAAAATCCTTGCGGATTTTCTATTTGGTTTGTATTTGCTAAATTAGTTGCTTAAACAACGCAACTAACTTTATACAAACCGTTGTACTGCAATTTTTTGACCAAGTTTGTTCTTTTTTTACCGCCACTGTTGTGTAGTATTGCAATGGGAAATTCAAAGATTTTATCGGGAGGATTATCCATGAAAATGGATTTCAAGTTCTTATCGCTTGTCATCGTGGA
>NZ_JBDVFA010000033.1:0-12949 GCF_039941195.1 Aurantibacter sp.
TTGCCAAATACGCCGCTACGGCTTAGCAACGCTACATATCAAGTCGCTATACGCAATCCGGTTGTCGTTTTTTTATTCTCAATACCGTAAAATCCACAAGTCACGCCCCGTAAAAAAAACGGGGCTACTTGATAAACGATGAAATCGGGATCCAAATTCATAATTAGTACTATTCCCGTTACATCGTTGTTGGATTTTACTATATTTCCATAAAAAAAAGACCAACTGCCCATAGCGCTGCGTTATGTGCAATTTTGAAGCAACATTGTAACATATCGAATAATCATTCTACTAATCAATTAAAATAAACTGAAATACCGGCACATTAATGAAACTTAATTATAAAGTCATTTTAGTATGTACACACATACTTTTTTTTATTTCTAACTCGAAAGCTCAAAATAACTTAAACTTCAATTTTGATGTAAATGAAATAGCACAGAAAATTGATTCTCTTTTATTAGACTACAATGGCGAAGAACCTGGAATGTCCATTGGAATTGTTATCAACAATAAATTAGTCATTCAAAAAGAATTAGGTCTTGCAAATTTAGAACACCAAATTCTAATCACAAAAGAGACATCATTTCACGTAGCGTCCGTTTCCAAACAGTTTACCGCATTTGCAATTTTACAACTCGAAAATGAGGGCAAACTTTCATTGAATGACGACATTAGAAAATACATACCTGAACTAAACGAATTTGATAATAAGATAACTATAAACAATCTTTTAAACCATACCAGCGGAATTAAAGACCAGTGGAACTTATTGAGACTTTCTGGATGGCGCTTAAATGATTTCATAGACAATGACCACGTTCTCAATATTCTCTACAATCAAACTTCATTGAATTTTGAGCCTAATAAAGACTTTTTGTATAGTAATTCTGGCTACACTTTATTAGCAGAAATTGTTACACGAGTTTCGGGTATGCAATTTTCAGAGTACACAGAAAAATACATTTTTAAGCCATTGAAAATGCATAACACTCAATTCGTAGATAAAGAAGGTCAAATAATCAAAAACAAAGCTAATTCATACTATAAAGATGGCGAGTACTTTATCGAAGATGTATTCAATAACACCAGCTATGGAGCCACAAATTTGTCAACTACCATCGAAGACTTAAGTAAATGGGTAATAAATTTCAGCAAAAAAGAAGTTGGCGATAGTAGTTTGTTTGATAAAATGCATTCCCAAGAAAAGTTGAGCAACGGGAATAATTATGGGTATGCAAATGGTCAATTTATCAATGAGTACAAGGGAATAAAAAGAATTGCTCATAGTGGACAAGATGCAAGTTATCAAGCTTACATTGGCAGATTTCCAGATTTAGACATTAGCATAATTTTCTTTAACAACAATTCTGAAATTGATGGTGGTAAACTTGTAGGTCAATTAACTGAAATATGTTTATCAGATTATTTGAAAAACATAAATTATAAACCAACATCAGAAACTTTACTCAGTAAAAAAACACCGATTATAAAACCAGTAAAATCATTAAAGAATTGTGAGGGTTATTATTGGAACGACAAAGACAGATATTCTCGTCAATTAAAAATTCAAAATGACACCTTACAATATATCAGAAGTGACGATGATAAATCACCATTAATTCCTGTCGATGAAAATGAATTTGAAATGGCCATTAATGAGTATGTCTCTGTATCATTCCAATCTAATCAAATGATTTTGACACTAAATGATGGCTATAAGATTACTTTGGATAAATACATTCCCGCAGATTATAATTCAAATTCACTAAAACAGTTTGAGGGTAAATATTACAGTCCAGAATTAAACACTTTCTACACCTTTTTGGTGGAGAATAATTTTTTAATTGCGAATCATACAAGACTTGGAAATTTTAAACTAAAAGCAATTAAAAAAGACTTTTTCATCGGAAATAAAGGTTCGATTCAGAAAGTTGTCTTTTTAAGAAATAAATTTGGACAAATTTTTGGATTCAATATATCAAGCAGTAGAGCTAAAAATGTTAAATTTAATAAATTGAGTGAATAAAAAACTGCACATAACAATGGCTATAAGTAATTGCTTGTTCTCGCCTACTCCTGAAAATCCTTGCGGATTTTCAGTTTGGTGTGTACTTGCAAAGTTAATCGCTAACTCACGCAACTACTCATAGCCGAGACCGTTCTACACCATTTAAAAGAAACTTTGAAAACGGAATTAAAATATATCGAATTGAAAAGCGGATTTTCCGATAATGGACCTGCATGGATTGGACTTGTGTCGTATTCTAAAAGTGGAAAAACTATCTATTTTAACGGAAAAGCGTTTCAAAGTTTGAGCGGGACAGGTATCTATGCAAACTATTTTGACATCGAAACGGGAAATGAATATTGGATTTCAGGAGTAAAAAAAAATATGTCTGACCGACACCAATTTGGTAGCGGAAAAATATTGGTGGAAAGAAGGATTTTAAGCGATTATTTGGAAAGTATTGGCAAATCCGAGTTACCAAAGGCTAATTACGAATTGACGGATGTTGAAACGGAAATACCCACGGAACGGATTAACAAGCTGGAAAATGAAATAACGGAATCGCCCGAATTCGGAATTGACTTGTATTATAAAGAACCTAACGAATTGACAAACGAAGAAATTAAGCATCTGATTTCGGACTTGATAGTAGACGAAGAAAACGCTCGATTTAATAAAGGCCGAAGAAGTGCAAAGAAAAAGCGAATAGAATTAGTCGCGGAACTTGAGAAGCGCAGAGAAAAAACGGTGTAGAACAATGGCTATAGCAAATAGGGCATAAAGCGCTATATTTAATGGCTTGGGCGTATTTACTAAGTCCGCCAAATCTTTTGGATTTGGCAATTAAAAAAGAAAAAATAATTACAAAACAAAAAGCTCTGGCTCGCAGATCAGACGGAAACAAAAAGTTTCCTTGCCTGCCCTACTTGCCATAGCCGAACCGTTAGGCAAAATTTAAAATGAACTCTTCAGTAAAGAATTATCAGAATCTTAATCCAAAACATAGGAAAATCATTTTCTATGCTCTTATTGGCGTTCTGATATTTGCCATCGGGACCGTGGGAATAGGTTATACTGACAACGAATTAATATTAGATAATGGACAGTTGGAAATAACTGGACTATATGGCGAGAAAATGCCTGTATCTGACATTCAGTTAATTGAATTAACGGACAAAAGACCAAGCTTACGGAATAGAATAAACGGATTTTCAATGGGTAACCGTAAAAAAGGGTTTTTCAGGACAAATAGCGGAGAAAATGTAAAAGCGCTTATTAATTCCCATGCTCGCCCATGGATTTTAATAACAAAAAAATCTGGTGGGAAAATTTACTTTTCGTCAAACGGAAAATCGAACAAGGCCATATACCAGGAGTTGAAAAAAACTTTGCCTAACAATGGCTAAAATTCATTGCTTGCGGATTTCCTAAACGGAAATCACGCGCAAAAAGCTATCTTTAGGTTCGGCTGGATTGTCCTGCGGACAAATCACAGCAACGAACCTTAGCCGTAACCGTTGTAGCGAATTCCCCACGAAACAGAATTTTACTAAATTCTTCTGCTAACGACCAAAGGGAAATTGAATAAAAAAAGAGTGAAAATGATAGGATTTTATAAAATCATAACTAATTGATATTCAATAATTAAATTTGACGTTAGTCAGAATTAAAAACAGAACTATGAAGTACAAGCATTTTAAAGTTGACATAGAAAACAAAATCGCACAAGTTGCATTCAATAGACCAGAAAAATCAAATGCGCTTCACATGGAAGCATGGACAGAAATACAAACTATTTTCGATACGCTTTCTACTACTGATGAAGTAAGGGTTATTGTGCTTAGAGGTGAAGGAAAGCATTTTTGTGCAGGAATCGATTTAGAATTATTAATGTCGATAGATAGATTTCAAGATATTGCTTGTTCTGGAAAACGAAGTGAAAAGGTTAGGAAATTAATATTAACACTTCAACAAACAATTACGGCTATTGAAAAATGTTCAAAACCAGTACTTGCAGCTATTCATAATGGATGTATTGGTGGTGGTGTAGATATAGCAACTGCATGCGATATGCGTTATTGTACAGAAGATGCTTATTTTACGGTCAAAGAAATTGATTTAGGAATGGTTGCTGATCTTGGTACACTACAACGTTTACCTAAAATTATATCCACAGGAATGGCAGCCGAAATGGCATATACCGGAAGGAAAGTGTTTGGACCAGAAGCAAAAAGTATTGGTCTGGTAAATCAGTGTTATGCTTCGAGAGAAACATTAATTGAAGGCGTTATGAAAAAAGCTACAATCATTGCTTCTAAATCTCCATTGTCGATACGAGGAACTAAGAAAGTATTATTATATACCAGAGATCATTCGGTTGATGATGCGCTTAACTATATGTCTACCTGGAATGCCGCAATGCTTATTTCTGAAGATCTTACCGAAGCGTTCAAAGCCACAATGGAAAAACGCACACCTCGGTTTGGGGATTAGAATTGATTTGTTTCTTAATTTAGCTAATTTATTGATTATATAAAACTCGCTACAACAACGTGTATAATTAATTGCTAGTTCACTGCCGACTTACGAAAATTCCAGCGGAATTTTCTATCTGTGATTTGTTTGCTAAATTAGTTGCTGAAACACGCAACTAAATATACACAATACCGTTGTGCATAATGCGAAAATCGTACTAAAATTGAACATTTGAACTAAAAAAGCCAACACGCAAACAGCACATTCATTTTTTTCCACCGCTAAAAAAAGCCAACGCTCTAAAAAATAAAAGAGCTGTTTCTTGCTAACGCACAGCGAAATAACTAACATCGAAAAAACAAAAACCAAATTATAAATTATTACTTTTGTATGTGATGCAAAAACACCAAAACATAAAGGCACTATTTTTCTTGGGCATTTTCAGTATGTTACTGATGCACCAAGTTGTGCCACATTGGCATCATCAGCATCAAGAAGAACATCAACATAGTGAAGTAGCGCATTCACACAATCACGAGCATCATCACGAAACCCCTGAAAAAAATAATTCTAATAAAGGATTTTTTGATTGGTTTTTAGATATGCACGTGCATACCAATACAACAACAGATGTGTTGGTGTTGAAGGAATCAATAGTAAAGAAAATTACCGCAGAAAAAGAATCGGTAAAAACACTACTTCCTACAACCGTAAATCTTGCACTTATAAATGTTGATACCTCAAATGAAAGATGGTATCATCCGCCAGATAAACTTCAAAACACATATTTCCCCAATTGCTTACTTCGGGGACCACCAAGTTTAGGTTAATCAGTTATACAGGGTTTTTGTTAGTATATACAAACGTATCCCTGTAATTGTATTTTGATAAACCTAAAAAAACATCATTATGAACATAAAATTAGTATGCACCATTGGTGTATGCCTGTTCGTTGGTAACATTTATTCTCAATCAAAATCAGTAGATGAATTACTTAACCAAATAGAACAAAACAATACCCAGTTAAAAGCCTATCAATCGTACATCAATGGGCAAAACTTGCAAAATAAAAGTGGTAATAATTTACCAGACCCTCAACTTTTGGGTTATTATTTGCCATTTGGCGAACATCAAAGTAACGATTATACCGAGTTTGAAATTTCGCAGTCATTTGAATTTCCAACGGTGTATGCAGTGCGCAGTAAATGGAATAACATAAAAGCAGAACAACTACAAGCCCTATTTACCAAAAAACGACAGGAAGTACTCTTAAAAGCAAAACAAGGGTTAATTAGCCTCTATATACTTCAAAAGCAAAAAACTATTGAAACCAATAGAAAGCAACAAAGCAAGCAGATTTATGAGCAAATGCAAGAACTTTTTAATAAAGAACAAGTTGGCATTTTAGACCTTAACAAAGCCAAAGTAGCTTGGATTCAAGAACAATTTGTAGTAGAACAATTAGAAGCTGAAATCCAGAATCAAATGACGGTGTTGCAAACTTTAAATGGTGAGCAATCTCTAGAGTTGGATAATCTGGAATTAAAGATGCCTTTTGAACTGCAAACTATGGAAGTTCTATGGAGCGAGAAATTGGCAAATGACCCCAAACTATTGGAGTTACTGACTAATGAAGCGTCAGCACTTCAAAATGTAAAACTCGAAAAGAATAAAATATTGCCCAACCTTGCTTTAGGTTATAACTACCAAGGTGTAAATGGCAATAATTATTCTGGTGTTTACGGTGGTTTGTCCATTCCGTTATGGAGCAGTAAGAATAAAGTTAAAGCAGCACAGGTAAATTATGAGTACCAACAATCAAGTTCGCAAGTAGTCAAACAACTATTGTATGCCGAATTACAACAGGAGTATAATCAGTACCAATTGTTGTTCGATAAATACACCGAATACCAAAACACCATAGAAACCCTAAATAGTGAAAATTTGCTTTTTAAAGCCTACAATTTAGGGGAATATTCCTTTTTGGAATACTATATGGAAGTGCAGTTTTATCGGGATGCTACTGACAAAATGCTGCAAATGGAAAAAGAATTACAGCTATTACAAGCACAATTATTAATACATCAACTTTAACAATTTAAAAATCTAAAAAAATGAAAATAATATCAAAATATCTAATGGCATTGATGGTAATAACAGCAATAAGTTTTACAGGATGTCGAGACACCAAAAAAGAACAAAAGGAAGAAGAACACGGACATTCACACGATGAAGGTTCAGACCATTCTCACGACAATGAAGAAGTGAAACAAGAAGAGTTTACCGTGGAAAAGGATTCTATTAAATCCGAAGAGAAAACACACACTCACGACAACGGAGAAGAACACCACGACCACTAAAAATAAAACAAATGAAAAAGTATATAATAATTGTGCTTGCCTTTATGGCAATAGCTTGTAAGCAAAATAATGAAGATAATCACGCCCACAATCCAGATGGAAGTCACGTAGGCGAAGAAATACCTCGAGTGGATTATACCATTTGGACAAACCAAACCGAATTGTTCGTTGAATTCCCTGTACTTATTGTTGGGCAACCCAGCAAATTTGCAGCGCATTTTACGGTTATGGATAAACACCAACCTGTGCGTAAGGGTTCGGTTACAGTAAGTTTAATTAAAGGTGACAAAGGCATTCGTGCTACAGCAGATAGTCCGTCATCACCAGGAATATTTTCGCCTATCATTCAGCCAAAGGAAGCGGGAATGCATCAATTGGTATTCGACCTTTCAACACCACAATACGAAGATAAAATTGTGATTAAAGACCTAATGGTATATGCTAATTTGGAAGAAGCCAATAAAGCAATAGGCGATGCAGGTGAAGATGGTTCTATTTCCTTTTTAAAAGAACAGGCTTGGAAAATAGATTTTCAAGCTGCACCAGTCATTAAAGGTGAGATTTACGATGTGATTAAGACATCGGGAGTTTGGCAACCTGCACAAGGTTCTGTAAAAACAATGGTCGCTACGGCTAATGGAACTGTAAATTTTGCCACAACTAACTTAACGGAAGGAACAGAAGTTAAACAAGGTCAATTGCTTATGAATGTAAGCAGCCAAGGATTGGCAAGTAATAATTTAAGCGCAGAAATAGCGAAAGCCAAAGCGAACTACGACCAAGCCACATCCGAGTATAATAGAAAGAAAGAGCTTTACGAGAGTAAGATTATACCAAAATCAGAATTTGAAAAAGTAGAGAGTAACTATACCATTGCAAAGTCGCAATATCAGTCACTTGCTTCAGGTGTTTCTGGTGGCAGTAAGCAAATACGGGCACCTTTTGATGGTTTTATAAGAAGTGTCAATATTGGTAATGGCGATTATGCAGAACAAGGAACCGTTTTAATAAGTATTGCGACCGAACAATCCAAAGTATTGAAATCGCAAATAGCACCTACGTATGGGTTGACGATGCAAAACATTAAAAATGTTTGGTATCAAACCGAAATGGGAAATTGGAAAAGTATTTTAGATGCTGAAGGTGAAATTCTGTCAATATCAAAAGATGTTGAGCGTAAGAGTCCGTTAATTTCGGTATATGCCAAAGTAAACGATGCTATTACTTTACCTGATGGAAGCTTAACCCAAGTACAAATTGCGATGGGTAACGGTGAACAAGGAACACTTGTACCCGAATCTGCTTTATTGGAAGATTACGGCAATTATTCGGTTATGGTACAACTTTCCGGAGAAAGTTTTGAAAGACGCCCTATTTCCATAGGACAACGAAACGGTAAAAACGTTGAGGTGCTTAAAGGTTTACAGGTTGGTGATGTGGTTGTAACCACAGGAGCATACCAAGTAAAAATGGCATCAATGTCAGGTTCTACACCTGCACACGGACACGAACACTAAAAGCAAAAGTTATGTTGAATAAAATATTAAATATATCACTTCATAACAGATTGCTTATTCTGTTAGGAGCTGTGGTGTTAAGTGTGTTGGGCGTGTATTATGCAAAGACTATGAATGTTGATGTATTCCCAGACTTAACAGCACCAACGGTAACTATTCTTACCGAAGCCCACGGAATGGAATCGGAAGAAGTAGAGAAATTAGTCACTTATCAATTAGAAACAGCCTTAAATGGTTCGCCAAATGTGAGACGAATCCGTTCGTCATCAGCAGCAGGAATTTCCATTGTTTGGGTTGAATTTGAGTGGGGAACCGATATTTATCGTGCACGTCAAATTGTTAGTGAACGTATTCCTATGGTTCGTGAAAATTTACCCGAAGGCATCGGAGCACCAACTATGGCACCTATTTCATCCATTATGGGCGAGATTATGCTCTTAGGTGTAACATCTGATAGTTTATCACCAATGGAATTACGAACCTTGTCAGATTGGACAATCAGACCACGTATAAAAGCTATTGGTGGTATTGCCAATGTGGTGGTTATTGGTGGAGATTATAAGCAATACCAAGTATTTGCCAATCCCGAAAAGATGAAGCATTACGATGTGAGTCTTTCAGAATTGGTCGAACACGTTAAGGAAGCAAACACAAATGCACCAGGTGGCGTAATCAATCAATATGGTAATCAATACATTATCAAGGGAAGTGGAAGAGCTTATGCGTTGGAAGATTTACAGGAAGCCGTTTTAAAACAAGTCAATGGTCAAACCATCAAAATAAAGGATGTTGCAACCGTT
Organism: Aurantibacter sp.; assembly: GCF_039941195.1. Lineage (GTDB taxonomy): Bacteria > Bacteroidota > Bacteroidia > Flavobacteriales > Flavobacteriaceae > Aurantibacter_A. The sequence continues at coordinate 9,164 of NZ_JBDVFA010000033.1, forward strand.
CAAATTGGTGCTGCGGATAAGATTGGCGATGGTTCATTAAATGCAAAACCAGCAGTTATTTTAACCATTTCAAAGCAACCCGATGTCAATACTTTGGAACTGACAGACCGATTGGATGAAGCGATTACAGATTTGGAAACAACCTTACCAAAAGGCGTCAACATCAAAAGTCAAATCTTTAGGCAGTCCGATTTCATTGATGCTTCCATCAGTAATTTGAATTGGACTTTAATGGAAGGTGCATTTTTTGTAATGATAATTCTTTTCATCTTTTTGATGAATTGGCGAACCACATTAATATCGTTATTAGCAATTCCAATTTCATTACTGGTGTCTATTATCATCTTAAAATGGTTAGGTTATACCATAAATACGATGAGTTTAGGAGGTATGGCAATTGCGATTGGTGCATTAGTGGATGATGCTATTATTGATGTGGAAAATGTATATAAACGTTTGCGTGAAAACATCAGAAAACCAAAAGCAGAACGACAATCAACAATTACAGTTGTTCGTGATGCTTCGGTTGAAATACGCAGCTCAATCATTATTGCAACCTTAATTATTATCGTGTCTTTTATTCCACTATTCTTTTTAAGCGGAATGGAAGGACGTTTGTTGCAGCCGTTAGGAATTGCATTTGTAACCTCTGTTTTAACCTCTTTAATTGTTGCGGTAACGGTAACACCGATTTTGTGTTCTTATTTATTGAACAACGAAAAATTACTGAACAAACAAGCAGAAGGTACACGCGTAGAACGTTGGCTACAGAAACATTATGGTAATCTCTTGGAGCGTGCCACAAATATTCCGAAAACCATTATTGGAACTACAGTAATTGCCTTTATAATAAGCCTTTTAGTACTCACGCAATTAGGGAGAAGTTTTCTTCCTGAATTTAATGAAGGCTCTTTGGTAATAAGCGTAGTTGGTCCACCAGGAATGTCTTTGGAAGAAAGCAACAAAACAGGAAAACTAATAGAGTCCATCTTATTGGATTTACCCGAAGTAGAAGTTGTTACACGCAGACAAGGTCGTGCCGAATTAGACGAACACGCGCAAGGTGTGAATGCTTCAGAAATTGACGTACCTTTTGTACTTGAGGATAAAACCAAAGAAGAATTTTTCGAGGAAGTCCGTGATAAATTGAGCGTTGCACCAGGTGTTAATATTACATTAGGGCAACCCATTGCACACCGAATTGACCATATGCTTTCTGGTACAAGAGCGAATATTGCTATTAAAATATTCGGTTCAGATTTGCAACGGTTATTTGAAGTTGGCAAAAGCGTAGAACAAAATATTAAAGAAATTGATGGATTGGCAGATGTTGCTGTTGACCAACAAATTGAAGTGCCACAAATACGTATCAAACCAAAACGCCAAATTCTATCTGCTTATGGAATGACCGTTGGCGACTTAATGCAACAAGTGGATATTGCTTATGCAGGCGAAGAAGTAGGTGAGATTTATGAAGGTCAGCAGTATTTTGATTTGGTAGTACGCTACGAAAAACCATTTAGAGATGATATTGAAAACATTAATAACGCATTAATTAGCTTGCCAAATGGTGGACAAACTACTTTAGGCGAATTGGCAACTGTTCAGTCGGTAAGTAGCCCAAATACGATTAACAGAGAAGATGTACAACGTAAAATTGTGGTGGCTGCTAATGTTCAAGGTAGAGATTTACGAGGTGCGGTTGAAGAAATAAAAGAAGTGGTTGCAAACAATGTAAAAATGCCCGAAGGCTATCGCGTGCAATATGGCGGACAGTTTGAAAGCGAATCAAAAGCCTCACAATTACTTTTAGTAACAGCAATCATTGCCATAGCTGTTATTTTTCTACTTCTTTATTATGAATTTAAAGATGTGAAATTGGCTTTTGTAGTATTAATTAATTTACCGTTAGCATTAATAGGTGGAATTTTGATTGTGTATTTCACATCAGGAATCATCAGTATTGCAGCCACAATTGGATTTATTAGTCTATTTGGAATTGCAACACGTAACGGAATCTTATTGGTTTCACGTTACGAAGATTTAAGGAAAGAAGGAATGCAAGGCTTTCAATTAATAAAAACAGGAGCATTAGACAGATTGAATCCAATTTTAATGACGGCTTTTACAACAGGCTTGGCATTAATTCCATTAGCTTTAAAAGGTGGCGAACCAGGAAGTGAAATACAAAGTCCTATGGCAGTAGTTATTTTAGGAGGTTTGTTATCGGCTACTATTCTAAACTTGGTTGTTATTCCCTGTGTGTATCAATTAGTAATTAGAAAAAAGTAGTTTTATTACATAGTGAGATTAAAAAAGGGCTGTTGAAATTGTTACAACAGCCCTTTTCTTTTAGTGAAATAAAATAATCTGACAACTGACCTCTGACTGACTATTTACAAAATAATTTAGTTTGCCAATGCCAACGCTTAAAGCCATACACATTCGCAATTCGCGCAATGCCGACGCTACACCAAAAATTGCAAAAGAGTATGTCTAACCAACGCTAAATTCCGAACTAAAAATGAACATCGGGAAACCAAGCAGAACGTGAAAGCACTATGCACAACAACGTATATAAAACATAGCTATTATAGGCTTTTCGAGAGGTTTTTGCTTATTTATTAAGTCCGCCAAATTTTTATTTTTATATATTTAGAAAATAAAAAGTAAATAGAAAAAATAAAAATTCGGCTCGTGTTTAATCCGAAAAGTTAGTGTTTATTTATACGCTACGTTTCATATACAAGACCGTTAGCAATAATTTGAAAAAGCCTAAAACTTCCAACTATTATTAAAAAACAGCTGAATGAAATATTTTAATAAATTAATAATTATTGTTATATCAATTTCATTCACGGGATTGTTATTATCGTGTTCTAACAAGAGCCAAACGGTCGAAAACCAAAAGGATTTATTATGGCAATTGGAACAAGAATATATCAAAGCTCATGTTCAGGCTGACCATTCAAAAATCTTATCAATGTGGGACGAAAATTTTCTAGGTTGGCCAAGTCGTTTAGAGAGCTCCGCAAAAAAGAATTCTGGTTCGGAGTACTTGGAAAAATACTTTTCAAAACCAATGCCAGCAGACACAAAATTCCGAATAGAAAAACAAGGAATTCAAATTGAAAACAATGTCGCAATTCTTCATTATCGCCTCTTTCTTTTTAAAAGCAATACCAGATTAACGCACACATGGATAAAAAGAGCAGACAAATGGTATATACTTGGAGGAATGGATTGGAATGAATAAAAATATACTGATTGTAAAAAACTATTGCTAACAAGGGTAACCGTTGCACAAGCTATTAATTAATCGAAAACAGATTTATATAAGCCTCTTTAGGAGGTTTTTTTCATATCAACTTAGATGTAGAAGGCAATTTTTTGATGCTTTACAGCGATTCCGAACAGCTGCTGAAAGATACTTTTTACAAATGCAACCAAAGCAGGCTGTCCTGCTCCACTTTTTACTCGTTTTTGTTCGTATTTCAGGTACTTCTTCAAGTTATAAGCAATCGCGAGTAAGTACTTATTTGCCAAGTAAGCCGCTACGGTTTTTTTATGCCTTCCTCTCCCTGCGCTCGTCGGAGGCACTAACATATCAAGTCGCAACCAGCCCGACAAATTTTACTGGCGGGTATGCTCCCGAAGCTTCGGAACGGTTGTCATTCTTTTATTCTCAATACCCTGCCCGTTCCGTTCAGGCGGGCGCAAAATCCACAAGTCACGCCCCGTAAAAAAAAACGGGGCTACTTGATAAACGATGAAATCGGGATCCAA
>NZ_JBDVFA010000034.1:0-14248 GCF_039941195.1 Aurantibacter sp.
ATTTTGTTCCAAGGCCATCTGCCTCATAACCATTCTCAAAAACCTTGCATTAACCAAAGTACGACCAACATATCTCCCAGCCCAATACAAATTTTCTGCGGTAAGGCTTGGTAAATCATTTAAACCCGAAATAGCAACTGAACTCTTTTTTTGCCACTGCCTATTATTAATTTCCCGATTAGGGGTATCATCAATAATCCAAAAATCTTTACTTGTACCTCCACGCTGGTTGGACACCCGAACTGTTTCTCCATCTGGGGCTACACGAACCAAACCTCCTGGCATAACGCTATAATCATCCTTTGCTGCAATACAAAAAGCACGAGTAACCAAATTTCTTGATTCTATGGAAGCACCTACCAAATTTGGTGCAGTTGAAAAACTTATTTTTTCTTGCGCTACATATCGGTATGGTGTCGTCTCAATTTCTTCTTTAAGCACATTCAATTCTTCCGAATCCATAAATTCGGCAAAATGAATACTTTCTCTATTGGTACGATCAATTCTTTTGACAACCAATTGCGAAAGGTTATCTAATACATATTTCTTTTCTTGTTCTTGACCACACCACCATGATGCTATTTGCGGTAGAATTAATTCTTGATTAAAAAAGTATTTTGCAATTGCTGGCATAAAAGGAATTAAGCCAGGGTTTTCTATTACTCCACTCCCTACTGGATTAATAATTGAAACGTTTTTCCTACGAACAACATCCAACAAACCTGCTACACCTAAATGAGAATCTTCACGCAATTCTAATGGGTCAGCAAAAGCATCATCTACTCGGCGCAAAACCACATCAATTTGCTTAAGACCTTGTAATGACTTCATCCAAAGAAAACCATCCCGAACTACTAAATCATTTCCTTGTACAAGCGGATATCCTAAAAAAGAGGATAAATAGGCATGCTCAAAATAAGTTTCATTATGTGAACCCGGTGTCAAAATAACAATGTTTGGGTTTTCCTTTTTTGTGGGACAAGCATCAATTAACATCTGGTTTAAATCTTCAAAGAACCCAGATAGACGCTTTACATTCATTTTACCAAACATCTCTGGAAGCGTTCTACTTGTTGTAGATCTATTTTCTAAAGCATAACCCATTCCAGATGGAGCCTCCGACCGATCATTCACAACCCAAAGTCTACCATCAGTACCTCGAGACAAATCAGCAGCATAGATAGAAAGAAATTTTTCTGTTGTGTATTCAATACCTGCACATTGCCTTAAAAAACCTCGATGCCCATATATTACCTCATGTGGTACAATTCCATTTTTAATTAGATTTCGTTCACCATAAATATCTTTTAAAACAAGATTTAACAACTCTGCCCTTTGTTTTAAACCAGCTTCAACCGTTAGCCATTCACTTTGCTGCAGTAAAAAAGGCACAACATTTAAATTCCACGGGCGATGCATACCATTAGGGTCGTTGTACACATTATAGGTAACGCCATTTTCAGAAAGCAACCAATCTATATCTTTCTGGCGCGCTATTAAACCCTCAACACCAATTCCATCAAATTCTTTAAGTAATTTATTCCAATACGATTTCACACCATTGTCCGGTGTAAACATCTCATCATTTTTAAATGCAGTATTATAATTACTTAACCAACGAGTACTAGTTATCGGCATAAAACTTATTGATTACTTTTTTCTCAAATCCAACACATGTGGATATTCAGGATTTATAGGCACCTCTTTGTACACAAATGTATTAGAAGCATTCTTAGGTTCAACCATTCTACTCGTAAAATTTGTATCAGGAGCCATTTCCATAGGAGTTACCTCTCCTTGCGTGTGACCAAAATCCCAAAAACGATTTATTCTTCTAGATTCTGCCTCATAACTATTTACAGGATACGTATCATAAGAGCGTCCACCAGGGTGAGCCACAAAATACGTACAACCTCCAATAGATTTTTTATTCCACATATCTACAATATCAAAAACTAAAGGCACATCTACACCGATAGTTGGATGCAAAGCAGACCAAGGCTCCCATGCTTTATAACGAACACCTGCTACATACTCGCCTTTAGTCCCTGTTGGGCTTAATTCAATTTTAACCCCATTACATGTTAGACTATAACGTTCATCTGTGAAATTTCTTACTTTTATTTGCACCCTTTCTAAGGACGAATCAACATAACGCGCTGTTCCTCTACCAGACATTTCTTCACCCAATACATTCCATGGTTCTATCGCCATACGTAATTCAATTTGCATCGAATTTATTTCAACCATTCCATACAAAGGAAAACGAAATTCAAAAAATGGATCAAACCAATCTAATTTAAAAGGATATCCGGCATCATTTAATTGTTCGACTATATCTCGAATATCTTCTTTTACATAATGCTCTAACAAGAATTTATCGTGCAACTCCGTACCCCAACGTACCAAATCATGTTTATAAGGTTTCTTCCAAAACCATGAAACTAACGTTCGCACCAATAGCATTTGCATCAAGCTCATTTGTGCATGCGGTGGCATATCAAAAGCTCGTAATTCTAAAATACCCAATCTACCGGTAGATGAGTCTGGAGAATATAATTTATCGATACAAAACTCGGCCCGGTGCGTATTTCCGGTTATATCTGTCAATAAATGTCTAAACAAACGATCAGTTAACCAAAAAGGCACTTCTTCGTCGTCAGGAATCTGCGAAAACGCAATTTCCAATTCATATAAATTTTCTAGTCTGGCTTCATCAACTCTTGGAGCCTGACTTGTGGGACCAATAAATGCCCCGGAGAAAAGGTATGAAAGTCCAGGATGATGCTGCCAAAATGTAAGTAAACTTCTAAGTAATTGAGGATTTCTAAGCAATGGACTATCTGCAGGAGTAACTCCACCCAATGTCACATGATTACCTCCACCGGTTCCTGTATGTTTACCATCAAGCATAAATTTTTCTGTACCTAATCGCGATTTCTTAGCTTCTTCATACAACTTTAGTGTATTATCTGTAAGCTCCTTCCAGTTTTTAGCCGGGTGCACATTTACCTCGATTACCCCTGGATCCGGAGTAATTTTTAAAACTTCAAGACGGTTATCACGAGGCGGGTCGTAACCCTCCATAATTACAGGTACATTTAATTCTTTCGCTGTCGCCTCAATACTAGCTACTAAATCTAAAAAGTCTTCCGCTGTATCTAAAGGAGGTAAAAATAAAAACAACTTATCATCACGCACTTCAGCACATATTGCTGTGCGAACAAATGGCTGTTTAGTATTTTTTGTAGTAGCAGTATTAACAGCTAATCTTTTCTCCAAATCCGACCCATAATCACCTAAAGGTGGTTTAGCCTCAAACAACTCAGGCTCTGCAGTTGGTTCCGAAGGAACTTCTGGCTCTTTTGGCAAGGATTCTAATGGTAAACGAAGCCCTACAGGAGAATTACCAGGTGTTAAATATAAATGCTTACCTCGAAATTCCCATGGGTTTGTAATCCACTTTTCATCTTTCTTTGCTAAAGGAAAAACATGACCAACAGCTTTGCCAATTCCCTGTTCTAATACTTCGCCTAATTTACGTCTTAAGGCTGTATCCTTTTTATCGTAATCTTTTGGTTCAACATCTACAGGAAGCTTTCCCTCTTCCCATAAAAAATAGAAAGCATCTTCAAAAGCTGGAACAATACTATTGCTATCGCAAACCAAATATTTTGTCAAGGTTTTTAAAAAAGTACTCGTAATATCTTTCGGTAATTTATAGGTTTCGGTAAAAGACGCCAATAGTTTCGGGTCTTTCCATATTGAACTACCATCTTTACGCCAATGTATACCGATCAACCAACGTGGTAAGGGCTCTCCAGGATACCATTTACCCTGGGCATGATGAAGCATTCCACCTTTTCCAAAAACATCAAGCAACCTTAACGATAATGAACTTGCTAATTCTCTTTTATGTTCGCCATCGGCAGCGGTGTTCCACTCCTCACCTTCCATGTCATCAACTGAAACAAAAGTAGGCTCACCACCCATTGTTAAACGAACATCATTTTGTTGCAGTTCATCTTCAACCGTAAAACCTAAATTATAAATCGCATTCCATTGATCTTCGTTATACGGCTTTGTCACCCTTGGAGATTCAAAAATTCGGGTTACCGAATTATCAAACTCAAACACTGTTTCACAGGGATCCGTCAATCCATATACGGGCGCTGCACTCTCAAAAGAAGGTGTGCAAGCCAATGGAATATGACCCTCTCCGGCAAGTAGTCCGGAAGTAGCATCTAACCCTATCCATCCCGCACCAGGCAAATACACTTCTGCCCAGGCATGTAAATCAGTAAAATCTTCTTCTGGACCAGATGGACCATCTAGTGATTTTTCATCGGACTTTAATTGCACTAAATAACCGGAAACAAAACGCGCTGCCAGACCTAAATGTCGAAGTGTTTGCACCATTAACCATGCAAAATCTCTACATGAACCTAATTTATTCCCTAAAGTCTGCTCGCAATTTTGCACACCGGGTTCCATACGGATTGTATAATTTAAATACTCATAAAGCTTTTGATTTAAACCTGTAAGAAAGTCAATGGTACGTATAGGTGTAAGATCAATTTGATCTAGCCACTCTTGTAGCAACGGGCCTTTTTCTGTGATTTCTAAATAAGGCAACAATTCTTTTTTAAGATCTTCGGAATATGAGGATGGAAAATTCTCAAAAGCTTCTTCAACAAAAAAATCAAAAGGGTTAATCGTTTTTAAATCCGCTATTATTTCCACCTCAACTGAAAGCTCTTCAGTTTTATCCGGAAAAACTATTCGTGCTAAATAATTACCAAATGGATCTTGTTGCCAATTAAAAAAATGATTTTCAGGCTTTATTTTAATCGAGTACGCCTCAATTGGCGTTCTACTGTGTGGTGCAGGTCTTAACCTAAAAATATGAGGCGAAAGATTCACCCTACGATCATATTTATAAACCGTTTTATGAGCAATTGCTACTTTTAATGCCATACGTGATTGAAGTTTTGAAGAATTTCTAAGATAAGCACTAATTCTAGCAAAAACTATTGATTACAGTAAACATAGTAGAACTTTTATTCTTTAAAAAAATATAAGTGTTACTTTTTGCTAGATTGATAATTTAAAACAGAAATTAATTACAATTTTTGATAATAATCAAGATTGCACTTATTTCTAAATAAATTTAGTAAACCTCTTCGAAACCTCTTCAGAAAACTACTTTCTAATTTTTTGCTCCCAATCCCATGCTGACTTCATAGCCTGATCCAAGCTTGATTCTGCTTTCCAACCTAAAACAGTATTCGCTTTTGTCGTATCTGCATAAGCTGTAGTTATATCGCCCGCTCTTCTATCAACGATTTTGTAATTTAATTTCTGACCAGAAACTTTTTCAAAGCTCTTAATCACCTCTAAAACTGTACTTCCTGTGCCAGTTCCAACATTAAACACTTCGTAGTTAGAATCATTTTTACCTTTTAACAATCTTTTTAATGCCACCACATGTGCTTTAGCCAAATCCACAACATGTATATAATCACGAACACATGTTCCATCTTCTGTTGGATAATCATCTCCAAATACAGATAATTCTTCACGTAAACCGACCGCTGTTTGTGTAATAAAGGGTACTAAATTTTGAGGCACACCTACTGGCAACTCCCCTATTTCAACACTTGGATGAGCACCCATAGGGTTAAAATATCTTAAGGCAATTGCACTTAATCCTGGAGTTACATTACAGGTATCTGCAATTATTTCCTCACCCATTTGTTTTGTATTACCATAAGGTGATTCTGCAATTTTTACTGGTGCGTCCTCCGTTATAGGCATTTTATCTGCCTGTCCGTAAACAGTACAAGAAGAGCTAAAAATAAAACTTGATTTAGCCTTCAGGGAAAGCTCTTTCAAAATATAAACCAAAGTTCCAATATTGTTCTCGTAATACAACAATGGTTTTTCTACACTCTCACCTACTGCCTTTGAAGCCGCAAAATGTATAACACCTTCAATATCGTCATGTTTTTTGAAGAAATTTTCAACTTTATCGCGTTCCTTCAAATCTAATTTCTCAAACAGTGGCCTTTTACCAGAAATCGCCACAATACCATCGAGTACTTTTTCTGTAGAATTTGAACAGTCATCAATTATTACAACTTCAAAACCTTCATTCTGCAATTCTACAACCGTATGCGAACCAATAAATCCTAAACCACCTGTAACTAATATTTTCATGAAAAAGTCTTTTTTCTACCCAGCCTTACTGGAGTCTGATGTTATCCTTTTTTAAACGAAAAGCAAAAATAAAACTATATATCACTTTCCATTAACAAAACCGATAACCGTTTCTGTAATATAGTTTATCTGTTCATCATCCAATTCCGTATGCATAGGAAGCGATATCACCTCCTTTACCAATTGATTGGTTGTCGGAAAATCTTCTTCTTTGTAACGTACATCTTTATACGCCTCCTGTAAATGCAAAGGCACTGGATAATACACCCCATGGGGAATTTCTTTTGACTGCAGATAAGCCGCCAGTTCATCTCGCTTTCCATTTGTAATTTTCAATGTATACTGATGAAACACATGACAGGCATAATTTTGATTATCTTCCGAACTTTCGTCAATCATTTTGGGAACAACTATATGCTCTTGACCTTCAAAAGCCTTTGAATATTTTCTAGCAGCAGCTCTTCTTTTCTCACAATACAAATCAAGTAATGGCAACTTCGCCCTTAAAACTACAGCTTGTATTGAATCTAATCGCGAATTCACTCCTACAACATCATGATAGTATCTTCGGTACATTCCATGATTAACAATTCCTCTAATCGTATGTGCTAAATCATCATCGTTAGTAAAAATTGCACCTCCATCTCCATAGCAACCTAAATTCTTAGATGGAAAAAAAGATGTTGAACCAACATGGCCCATTGTACCTGCTTTTTTCTGGCTACCATCTTCAAACGTATGACTAGCACCAATTGCCTGAGCATTATCCTCAATTACAAACAGCTTATTTTTTTCTGCAATTTCAAGCACAGCATCCATATTCGCACATTGTCCAAAAAGATGTACGGGTACTATTGCCTTTGTTTTCGGCGTAATAGCACGTTCTATAGCTTCAATATTAATATTAAAAGTATCTGGATCGACATCTACTAATACAGGTGTTAGCTGCAAAACAGCAATAACCTCGACAGTTGCTGCAAAAGTAAAATCTGCGGTTATCACTTCATCACCTGGTTTAAGACCTAGTCCCATCATGGCTATCTGCAGAGCATCGGTGCCATTAGCACAAGGAATTACATGATTAACACCAAGATACTTTTCCAATTCAGCCTGAAAAGCATGAACCTCGGGCCCATTAATATATGCTGAATTGTCTAAAACCGAAGTAATTCCGGAATTCACTTGCTCTTTTATCTCTTGATACTGGCCTTTAAGATCGACCATTTGTATTTTTTTCACGAAGGATATTTATAAGTTACACAAAAATACAAAATGCGTTTGTATGATTTTAGATGCGTTTAGAAAAGAAAAAGTATTTTCGCATTAAAGTATTCAAAATTGCACTTCATCTACAACTTTTTTGTTCGAATTTCTTGGTTGCTTTTGCAAATAATTGCACTGTTTAATCATAAAATAAAACTCTTTGTTCAAGGTCGAAAAAACACGTTTGACCTTTTGGATGATAAAATTAGTGGCAACGATAAAATTATATGGTTTCATGTTTCATCCTTAGGAGAGTTTGAACAAGGCTTACCAATTATAGAAAATATAAAAACTCAATACCCTTTCAAAAAAATTGTAGTAACTTTTTTCTCCCCTTCAGGTTATGAAGTAAAAAAGAATACCAAGTCAGCTGACATAGTGTGCTACATGCCTTTAGACACTATAAAAAATGCTCGTAAATTCTTGGCTAAGGTAAATCCAGAATTGGCCATTTTTATTAAATATGAAATTTGGCCAAATTTCCTTAATGAATTACAAAAAAGAAAGATTCCATCAATTTTAGTTTCAGCTATATTTAAGAAAAATCAGATATATTTCAAGAGTTATGGCAGTTTTATGAGAAAATCTCTAAATACTTTTGATCATATTTTTGTACAAGATGAAAATTCCAAAACCTTATTAGCTACCATAAACCTTAACAATACTACGGTTAGTGGTGACACAAGATTTGACCGTGTTGCGCAAATTTTAAAGCGTGACAATCACAACGAATTGATTGCTTCTTTTAAACAAAACCAAACTTGCTTGGTTGTTGGAAGCTCTTGGCCAGAAGATGAAAAAATAATTGTTGCGGCAATAAATAACTCAAATAGGTTATTAAAATGGATTATAGCTCCGCATAATATAAAGAAAGATCAAATAATAAAACTTAAGGATGCGATAAATAAAAAGGTTCTACTCTACTCCGAAGGTGATTTATCTTCCATAAATAGTTTTGAAGTTTTAATTATAGATAATATTGGATTATTAACACAAATATACAGCTACGCAGACCTTGCATATGTTGGAGGAGGATTTGCCACAGGATTACATAACACTTTAGAACCAGCTGTATTTGGCATACCAGTTATAATTGGTCCGAATTTCGATGGGTTTAAAGAAGCTGAAGATATGGTAGCACTAAAAGGAATTCACACAATTAGCAATTACACAGAATTCGATAATTTGTTAAGTGCTTTTTTAGACCAAAACCCACAAACATTATTAAAAGAAACAGGAGCTATTAACGATGCCTACCTAACAAAAAACAAAGGGGCTAGCGTCCAAATAACTGCTTACATACGTACATTACTCTAACCTACATTTTTTACGTAATGAACTTTTCTAAATCTCTTCTACCGTTATTTTGTCTATTCATCATATTCTGTGCTTGCAAAAGCAATAATGAAGAAAAAAAAGAACAAAAATCTATAGATAAACATGAAGGAATTGAAAAAATCAAAAATAAACATAGAGAAATTGACAGTATCAATTCTTTAAAAAAGAAAAGACCCAAACGCTCAGATTCTCTAAAACCCAGCATGGCAACACTAGAATTTTCTACAAATTAGTTTGTCTATTTTTTGTTAGTTTTACGAAAACCGTAAAACCAACCTAATGAACTCAAAACTTTTTCGAATTTCGCTTACTGCTGCTCTATCTGGATTTTTATTCGGATTTGACACCGTAGTAATTTCAGGAGCCAACCTTCCTATAAAAGAACTATGGGATACTTCGCCATGGTTTCATGGTACTTTTATAATGTCAATGGCGCTATGGGGCACAGTTGTTGGATCATTATTTGGAGGTATTCCTTGCGACCGTTTTGGAAGGAAAAAGACGTTATTTTGGATTGGTATTCTTTATGCTGTTTCTGCCATTGGCTCAGGTATAGCCACCGACCCCTATATGTTTTCATTTTTTAGATTTATTGGTGGATTAGGTGTAGGGGCCTCTTCAGTAGCAGCTCCTATCTATATTTCTGAAATTTCCTCACCAGAAAACAGAGGTAAGCTTGGTGCGCTTTATCAGTTTAATTTGGTTTTAGGTATTCTAATAGCATTTATCTCTAATTACTTATTACAAGGTGTTGGTGGAGATAGCGATTGGCGCTGGATGCTAGGTGTAGAAGCAATACCCGCTTTATTATACACCATAATGGTGGTTAGCATACCGAACAGCCCTAGATGGTTAGCTATAACAAAAGGAGATGATGCAGGAGCATTAAAAACATTAAAATTATTATACAACGAAGAACAAGCACAATCAAAATTATTGGAAATAAAGGAAAACATATCTGTTACTGCTGTAAAGGAAAAATTATTCTCAGGCAAGTACAACAAACCACTTTTACTGGCTTTTTTAATCGCATTTTTTAATCAACTATCTGGTATCAATTTTATTTTATATTATGCTCCGGAAATATTAGAACGCGCAGGGCTAGCAGCTCAAGAGTCTTTATTTAGTTCTATTGCTATTGGAATTGTTAATTTAATATTCACTTTTGTTGGTGTTTGGCTAATAGACAAACTAGGTAGAAGGCAATTAATAAAAATTGGCTCTTATGGTTATATTATTAGCCTTAGTATGGTAGGATGGTGTTTTTACTCAGGTGCAAACTCTACATTATTATTAACTTTTGTGCTTATATTTATCGCTTCACATGCTGTAGGACAAGGTGCTGTAATATGGGTTTTTATATCGGAGATATTCCCAAATAAAGTTAGAGCTTATGGTCAATCTTGGGGCACAGGAACACATTGGGTTTTTGCTGCATTAATTACACTTATTACACCTATATTTTTAGATGCTGATAACGGGATTTTCAAAGATAACCCATGGCCAATTTTTATCTTTTTTGCACTAATGATGGTCTTACAATTACTTTTTGTAATTTTTATGATGCCAGAGACAAAAGGGGTATCATTAGAAGAGTTAAGCAAAAAACTAAGTGGAGAAAAAAAGGCGAGCTAAAATCGTCAAAACAAGTTGTCGTTTTTTTTAGCAGTACAACGTACTTATAAAATAAATTCATTGCAAGTTGTCGAATTAACATAACTCACTGCAATACAGACACTTTTTTTCATTATATTTATTTAAAATAGTAGATTTATGGAAACTGATATTACATTTGGAACCCGTCTTTTAAACGGATTTTTAAAAGTTATGGTCTTTTTTCTGGTTGGCACTTTACTTTCTGTCGTAGTAGGTTTACTACTGGTCAGTGTTGGAGTTCTTTAATTAGAATAAATTTCAATTCCCAAATTGAATCTAATTCCTATTTATAATTAAAAATTTGATTTTGACAAAAAAAATAGCCCTGACTGAAGTCGGGGCTTTTTTTACCGTTGATTTAAATAAACACAGCCACCTACATCTGCAGGTGGCTGTGTACTGACCAATTCAAAATATCAAAAATGACATCTTATTATAATAGACTGGTCAAAAAGAAAATTGTTACAAGATTTTATTATTATTTCTTCCCAATTACATGTAAAACATCAAAGGTCTTCTTAACAATTATTGAATTATCATCACCAACCTTAACATCTTTAAACAAAATCTCTTCATTATCAATTACTAATTTTGAGATTTTGAATGGTAAGCCATGTAAATTAATCTTAAAAGTCTCGTAAGGCGTTATATACTTACCTGCTTTATATTGTTGAATAATTATTTCCTTATCACTACCAGTAAAACTAAAGTTTCGTTCACTATAAACGCCATTGCCATACTCAAAACCATCATTGGCATCTTCGTAAACCATTGACATTTCTTTTCCTTCTTTATAGTAAACATCTAATACCAGCTCTGTAATTTCCTTTTCACCAACATATTGTTGAACTGGATATTTTGGTATTATTGCGCCTTCTCTAATAAAAATTGGCATAAAGTCTAAATCGGCATCCACCCATTGTTCTTTACCTCCTAGCACTACAGCATCATCCCAGAAATTATACCATCTTCCCCTAGGCACATACATTCTACGACCTTTTGCGTTGGGCTCAATTACAGGACAAACCAAAATATGATCTCCGACAACAAATTCATCTGTTCTATAATGTGTTTGCGGATCTGCTTGATCAATCATCACCAATGACTTCAACATCGGTATTCCTTCATTTGCATATTTCCAAAAAGTACTATATAAATAAGGCAATAATTGATATCTAATTTCAATAAACTTCCGCACAACATCCGTAATACCTTCATCAAAGGCCCACGGCTCTTGATCTCCATGATCACCCGAAGAGTGCGTTCTACAAAATGGGTGAAAAACACCCAATTGAATCCAACGCGCATATAATTCCCCATTAGGCTGCTCAGCAAAACCACCAATATCCGAGCCTATAAATGAAAAACCAGACATACACATACGTTGTGCCTGAATATTTGCAATCCATAAGTGCTCCCAATTCGCTACATTATCACCCGTCCAAGAAGAGGTATATCTTTGTGTACCTGAATAAGCAGCTCTTGTTATTACAAATGGTCTTTTAGGATAAATAAACTTCTTTAATCCATGATATGTGGCTCTCGCCATTTGCATACCATAAATATTATGTGCTTTTCTATGACTACAAGGGTTTCCATCATAATCATGTCTTACATCATTGGGGAAGGTCTTATTAGGTACTTCCATTACTGCAGGTTCGTTCATATCATTCCAAACACCACGCACACCAATATCTTCTATAAGCTCCTTATACAATCCTGCCCACCAATCTCTAACTTCAGGCTTGGTGAAATCTGGAAAATAACACTCCCCTGGCCACACTTTACCCTTCATATATGGGCCATCTGCTCTTTTGCAGAAATAATCTTTTTCTAAAGCTTCTTGAAATACATCATTTTCAGGATCAATTTTTATCCCCGGATCGATAATGACTACCGTTTTAAAACCATCTTCTTCTAACTCCTTCACCATTCTTTTTGGATCAGGAAAATATTCTTTATTCCATGTAAAACACCTAAAACCTTCCATATAATCAATATCGAGGTAAATAGCATCACAAGGAATCTGTAATTCTCTAAACTTATTTGTTATTTCTTTAACTTTAGATTCTGGATAATAACTCCATTTACATTGGTGATAACCTAAGGCCCATAACGGTGGCAAATGATGTGGTTTACCTGTTAAATCTGTATAATCAGCAACTACATCAGCCATATCAGGACCATAGATGAAATAATAGTTCATTTCACCCCCTTGCGCCCAAAAGCTAGTTACATTTCTACGTTCATTTGAAAAATCAAAAAAAGAACGGAAAGTATTATCAAAGAAGATTCCATATGCTTTTGTTTTATGTAGGCCTACATAAAAAGGTATTGTTTTGTAAATAGGATCGGTATCTTTAGAATAGGCATATGAATCTGTCACCCAGTTTTCGAAGCGTTTTCCTTTTAAATTCAAATGAACAGGCTTATCCCCTAGTCCGTAAAAACTTTCGCCTTCTTGACTAACCTTACTCATTTTCACAACATTACCACCAAACTCGTAACTTTCTTCCCAATGAAAACCTAATTCATCTTCACTAAGTAATGTTTTATCTTCAGCATCATAGATAGACTTTCGCATATCTGCCTTGTGAATTTCACATATTAATTTTTCAGTTGTGATGGTATATTTTTCGTCGTCTTCGTCTATTTCTAAAAGATTATATCCTTCACTATGGTATTTAGTAATGGCGTAAGAAAAATCGTTACTTATATCTTGATGACTAGTGTACCTAAAGCGCAATACACCATCTCGTAAAATTTTAACTTGTAAGAAAATATCATTATCTGCCTTAAATATTAAGGTGTCAACATTTTTCTCATATGTAGATATCTTTCCTGGAAAAAGGTTGCCCTTATATTCCAGTTCCGTATTAGTTATCATAGCTTATATTTAATTAGTTACACACAAATGAAATCATTTATGTTAAGAATAAAAAGATTTAACAATGCATTTCACGAATTACTGATTATTATCAAAATTCTTGTCAATTACATTAAATTTATGGGAATAAATACGAAAACATCACAATATTTAAGAGCCCCATTTTAATACAATCACTCCTAATGGAGGTAAATTAATCGTTGCAGAATATAATTTATTGTGCCATGTTGACTTTTTTATTTTAATTGCCTTTTTATTAGAAACTCCGCTACCCTCATATTTTTTTGAATCACTGTTAAAAATCTCCACTAAACTCCCTTTTCTTGGTAGTCCTACTTTATAACCCTCTCTAATTACCGGTGTCATATTACAAATAACAACAAGGTCATTCTCTTCATCATGGCCCTTTCTTATATAAGATAACACTGAGTTTTCCGCATCACTATGGTCTATCCATTCAAAGCCTTCACTACTAAACTGCTTTTCATATAAAGCCGGCATACTTTTATAAAAAGTATTTAAATCGGTAATATAATTTTTTACGCCATTATGAAAATCGTATTGCAACAAATGCCAGTCGAGACTACCTTGAAAATTCCACTCTTCACTTTGACCAAATTCCGAACCCATGAACAGCAAATTTGTGCCAGGATGGGTAAACATGTACCCATATAAGAGTCTTAAATTTGCATATTGCTGCCACTCATCACCTGTCATTCTCCCTTTGATGGATTTTTTACCATAAACAACTTCATCATGAGATAATGGCAGCATAAAATTCTCCGAAAAAGCATAGGTCATACTAAAGGTGATATCATTCTGGTGATGCTTTCTATAAATACCTTCTTTTTGAAAATACTCTAAAGTATCATGCATCCACCCCAT
>NZ_JBDVFA010000035.1:0-140236 GCF_039941195.1 Aurantibacter sp.
AACACAAAAACAACAACCTGGCATGTAAAAATCTATGAATTACTAAAGCCAACGAACTTCTCGAATCGGTATTTCGCAACTATAGTTTCTTTAGATGGAAAAAAAGCTACTGGCAAAATTCTCTTAAGTCAGTTTAAAGATTCGACACAAAATTCACTCACTATAGATAACGAATTATATATAGTCGGAAAATCGGAAACTATAAAATCACCTTTAAACCCACACCAATTCAACTATAAGAAATATATGAACGGCCTTGGAATAAGGGAACAACTTTATTTAAAAAGTGGCAATTACATTATAGAGCCTAATGCTAGCAAAAGTATTTATGGAATCGCGGCAAATTTTCGAAATAAAATTATTAACAATTTAAAAAAGGAAAATTTTGGAGCCGAAGAACTTTCTGTAATTCAAGCACTTTTACTTGGCCAACGCAATGAAATTTCTTCATCAACATACGACGATTATAAAAACGCTGGCGCTGTACATATTTTAGCCTTATCAGGTTTACACATTGGAATCTTATTATTGTTACTCAACTTTTTATTGCAACCTTTTACTTATTTACCGCAAGGTAAAACTATTAAGTTAGTTGTTACGGTATGCTTACTTTGGGGGTTTGCACTTATTGCTGGACTTTCAGCGAGTATTGTTAGAGCTGTTACAATGTTCACTTTTGTTGCCTATGCTTTTTATTTAAACAGACCTAGTAATACCTTTAACATTCTTGCATTATCGATGTTTTTCATTCTTTTACTATTTGATCCCAATCTTTTATTTCAGGTAGGTTTTCAAATGAGTTACGCAGCAGTATTTTCAATCGTATGGATTTATCCCATGCTTCAAAAATTTTGGTTTCCGAAGAATATTATACTTCGTAAAATTTGGCAATTATTAGCTGTTAGTGTAGCCGCTCAATTAGGAGTATTACCCATTAGTCTTTATTATTTTCATCAATTCCCGGGATTATTTTTTATATCAAACCTATTAATAATACCAGCATTGGGAATAATTCTTGGCCTAGGAATTCTAGTTATAGGATTATCGCTACTAAATATCTTACCTCCTTTTTTAGTTACTTTTTATGATTCACTAATACGGTTAATGAACACCATAATTGCATGGGTCGCAAAACAAGAAAGTTTCGTATTTAAAGATATTTCATTTGACAGCACACAACTTATCTTGTGTTATATCCTACTAATAAGTTTTGTATTATTTTTTAGTAGAACAACTTTTAAAAGAGCAATATTTTTAGGCACGACCATACTTTTATTTCAACTTTATACGATTAGGGCAACTTATAAAAAGAGTCAAAAACAAGTATTATTAGTAGCGCATCAAACCAAAAACACGATACTATTAGAGCAAAATGGACATCTATTAAAAGTACTTTCTTTGGATTCTGTGCGAGCACAAAATTTAGTGCAAGGATATAAGGTTGCCGAAAGAATTTCGAAAATTAAAAACGAAACTATATTAAATGCTTTTACTTTTAAAAACAAAAGTATTTATCGGTTAGACAGTGCAGGTATTTATCCTCCAAAACATAAAAAAGTAGATTTTTTACTACTCTCTCAATCTCCTAAAATTAATCTAAACCGTTTTATTGATACTGTTCGTCCGGATAAAATAATTGCTGATGGTAGCAACTACCATAGTTATATTAATCGTTGGCAGCAAACATGTTTACAAAAAAAAATCCCTTTTCACTATACTGGTGAAAAGGGGGCTTATTATTTTGATTGAAATAGCATCAATGATCTGCTAACTCAAAACCTTCATTTTCGTTATCATCAATAACAGTTTCTTTATCCTCCGCACCATGAGTTAACCTTCTCAACGGTTTTATTAACAATAACACCAATAGCCCAAAAACTACAGCGAAAATAAACAGGCCACCAAAAATGTTTAATTCTCCAGCATTGGAAGCACTTTCTCCAATAACCCCAGCAACTTTGTTACCAAGACCCGTTGCAGCCCAATATACTCCCATCATCAAAGCCATATATCTTGCCGGAGCTAATTTTGTGAAAAATGATAATGAAACCGGGGATAAACATAATTCTCCCATTGTATGAAAAAAATAGGCCAATACTAACCAATACATTGCCGAACTGCCGTTAGCCTCATATTCCATTGAGGCAAACACCATATAAACAAATCCTACACCCATTATAATAACACCTGTAGCCATTTTAAAAAGAGAATCAGCAGCTTTTCCTTTTAATTTTCTTTTAGCCCAAATATTCGCTACCAATACTGAAAAAAGAATAATAAACCCAGCGTTAGCCCCTTGAAACCATGCTGCTGGAACTTCCATTCCCATGAACATTCTATTAGTTTTCTCCTCAGCATAAAGATTCATTAGTCCGCCCATTTGTTCAAAGCATCCCCAAAAAACTATAACCATCAAAAGAGATAACAACAATACTACATATCTATCCTTTTCTATTTGTCCATTTAAGTTTTTATAAATCATCATCATTAAACCAGCAATAATGGCTAAAACAATATATAAAATACCAAAACCCCAACTATCTGCTCCTTCATAGGTAAAACCGGCATAGATTGCATATACTACTATTACGACAACTATAACTAACTGCAACGGAGATTTGAATAATTGCCCAAATAATGTTGCTAAACTAATATCATTAGATTTATCTTCAACTGTTGGTTCATTACCAACATGTACTAAAAACCGTTGTCCATATAGGTAAACTAATAAACCTAGAGCCATTCCTATTCCAGCAAGACCAAATCCAGCATGCCAACCATAAATGGCAGCAACTAAACCTACAGAAAGTGAAGCCGTAAACGATCCAAGATTTATACCCACATAGAAAATACTGAATCCTTTATCTCTTCTAATATCATTCTGTTTATACAAACCACCAACCATTGTAGAAATATTGGGTTTAAGCATCCCAACACCAAGAATTACCAAACCAAGTCCCGTATAATAAGCCCATATAGCATCAATTGCTAAAACAGCATGACCAGCAGTAAGTAGAATCGCGCCTATGGTAACAGCCTTTTTTTGACCGATATATCTATCCGCAATAAAACCACCAGGAATACTCATTAAATAAACAAGCATCGTGTACCAACCATATAAAGCCAAAGCTTCTGTAGCTGTCCAACCTAAACCAGATTGTGGATTATTTTCTAAAGTTTGCGCCGTCATATACAAAGTTAAAAGGGCTCTCATACCATAGTAAGAAAATCGTTCCCACATTTCTGTAAAGAACAAAACGTACAAACCTACTGGATGTCCAAAAAGTTCTTTTTTATACGTTGGTTTTATTATATCTGCCATACTATTTATCTATGCTATAAAATTAACTTAATACTTGATGTTTCAAAATAAACTTAAATGTAAATCAGCCTTTTATTTTGCTATCTTCTAAATCTGAGTCTTGTTCAACTGGTTTACCTAAATTTTGATGTATAAAATCGGTCATTTTATTAAATAAATGCACTCTTGTATTCCCACCATAAATACCATGGTTTTTATCGGGGTAAATAGCAGAATCGAAAGGCTTATTGGCTTGTATTAGAGCTTCTGCCATTCGCATAGTATTTTGAAGATGCACATTATCATCGCCAGAACCATGTATAAGTAAGTACTTGCCCTTTAGGAGTTCTGGATAATTAAACGGTGAATTATCGTCATATCCACTCGGATTTTCTTCAGGAGTACGTAGAAAGCGTTCTGTATAAATAGTATCATAAAAACGCCACGATGTTACTGGTGCTACTGCAATTGCCATTTCAAAAACATCATTTCCTTTTAAAAGTGCGTTGGTACTCATATGACCTCCAAAACTCCAGCCCCAAATACCCGTTTTATTCTCATCTATATAAGGCAATTCACTTAATTTTTTTGCAGCAGCAATTTGGTCTTCTGTTTCGTACTTAACCAGATTTAAATAGGTCGATTTTTTAAAATCCGCTCCTTTAAATCCCGTACCTCTACCATCAACGCAAACAATTACATACCCTTGAGCTGCCAGCATTTGATGCCAATAATCGCGATCACCCATCCATCTATTCGCAACAGATTGCGAACCTGGACCACTGTATTGATACATGAGCATTGGATACTTTTTGTTCGCATCAAAATTTGTGGGCTTAATCATGTACATATTAAGATCGTTCCCATTAATGTTAATAGTTGAAAACTCTTTCGGATTCAATTGATAACCTTCTATTTTCTGATTCAAAGCACCATTATCTGTAATCATCTTAAGCTTTTTACCATATTTAGCTTCGTGCAAAGAATATTGAGGTGGTGTTGTTGCACTAGAATAGGTGTTTATAAAATTCGAAAAGTTGGCGCTAAAATCAGCAGCGTTAGTCCCTTCTTGCGAAGACAATCGTTTTTTATTATCACCATTAGTTTCAATGCTATAAACATCTCTATTAATTGAACCATTCTCTGTAGATTGATAAAACACTTTATCATTTTCTTGATCATAACCATAGTAATTGGTCACCTCCCACTCCCCTTTTGTAATTTGGTTCATTAATTCACCATCTTGATTATAAAGGTAAATATGATTGAATCCATCTTTCTCACTCGTCCAAATAAAACTATCATCAGCTAAAAAAGTAAGATTGTCAGTTATGTCGATATATGCGTTATCCGTTTCATCAAGCAAAACTTTTGTTGAATTATCCTTTGCATTTACTTCAATCAATTGCAAATGATTTTGATGACGATTTAATGTTTGCAGGCTCAAGTAATTCGCATTATGCATCCATTTAAACCTCGGTATATAATAGGGGTTATTCAATTCAACTTTAGAAGTCTTTTCAGATTTCACATCATAAAGGTGAAGGCTAACTTTAGCATTCTCTTGTCCAGCCTTAGGGTATTTAAATTCCTCCTGAGTTGGATATAAGCCTGTACCATAGACATCCATTGAAAACTGTGGCACATTAGTTTCATCAAATTTTATAAAAGCAATTTTAGTGCCATCAGAATTCCATTTAAAGGCACGTACAAATGCGAACTCCTCTTCATACACCCAATCGGTGACACCATTTATAATTTTATTTTTAGTACCATCAAGGGTTATTTGTTCGGTTTGTTTAGTGTTGGTATCAAATAAGTAAATATTGTTTTCAAAAACGTAAGCCACTTGTTTTCCATCAGGTGAAAGTGCTGGAGATTGAATTTTATTCTCAGAAATTTTAATAACCCCCTTACTTTTTAAATCAAATACATAATAAACACCAAGTCGTGAACGTCTATAAATCGGCTCAATTTCAGTAGCTAACAAAAGCTTTGTCTCATCTTCACTAAACTCATAGGATGTAAAAATTAATCCTCCAATATCGGAAGAAGAAACAATAACCTCATCTTTAGCTAATGTTCTATAATCATACTTATCAATGGATACAATACTTGTCGCTCTATCTGTATTAAGAATTGTATATTGTTTGCCATTTTTCATAGAACGTAGTACATCCATACCTTCAGTTCTAAATGCACCACCATAAATTTCTTCTACAGTAATCTGTTTTTTTTGAGCAACAGCGGTAGATACGGCTGTAATTAACAATATAAATACTAGTTTTAAATTCTTCATTTATTTAAATAATGTTATAAAAACGCCAAGTTTAACGATAATTAACCAAAAATTAAACTTTATCGTCAAAATAATACAAGTTTAACAGCTGTTAAGACCATTATTACAAACCGAAATAAAATATTAGGCTAATTGCTATCTTTGTCAACATAATTTAACCACTATGCCCACCCCTATTTCAGGATTTTCAAAACTTACCAAAGAAGAAAAAATTAATTGGTTAGCGACTCAGTATTCTACCGAATCTAAAAGCACCATAGCAATTTTAAAAAACTATTGGAATTCCGACACCAATCTTCAACAATTGCACGATGAGTTTATAGAAAATACAATCTCCAACTTCTATTTACCCCTTGGTATAGCTCCTAATTTTTTGATTAACAATAATTTACTAGCCATACCCATGGCCATAGAAGAAAGTTCTGTAGTTGCGGCAGCCAGTAGATCGGCAAAATTTTGGTTGGAAAGAGGTGGTTTTAAAGCGACTATATTAGGGACTGAGAAAGTAGGTCAGGTACATTTTATATTCAAAGGTGATAGTAAAAAGTTAACTACTTTTTTTGGTAAGATAAAACCAGTACTACTTTCTTCAACAAAACACCTTACACAAAGTATGGAAAAGCGAGGTGGTGGCATTTTGGATATAGTACTTAGAGATAAGACCGATGTATTACCCGACTATTTTCAATTGCACTGTACGTTTGAAACCAAAGATGCTATGGGCGCTAATTTCATCAATTCGTGTTTAGAACAATTAGCAAAAACAATAAAGGATGAAGCCAAAAAATATTCTAGTTTCACTCAGATTGAAAAAGAAATTGAAATGGTGATGAGTATTTTATCCAATTATGTACCTAATTGTGTGGTGAGAGCAGAAGTAAGCTGTCCGATTGATGATCTAAATGTAAAAGCGGATATAACACCTATAGCTTTTGCCAATAAAATAGTACGAGCAGTACAAATAGCCAACGTAGAACCTCATAGAGCTGTTACTCATAACAAAGGCATAATGAATGGTGTAGATGCCGTAGTATTAGCTACAGGAAACGATTTTAGAGCCATTGAAGCAGGAGTACATGCATATGCTGCTAAAGATGGTTACTATCGCAGTTTAACTAGTGCATCGATTAAAGAAAACATTTTCAATTTTAGCATAGAATTACCACTTGCTTTAGGAACTGTAGGTGGTCTTACAAGTATCCATCCGTTAGCTAAATTATCCCTAGAAATATTACAAAAACCATCTGCAGAAGAACTTATGCAAATAATAGCTGTAGCTGGTTTAGCTCAAAATTTTGCAGCTTTAAGCGCCTTAGTCACTACAGGCATTCAGGAAGGTCATATGAAAATGCATCTGGGTAATATTTTAAATCAATTAGAAGCTACCGTAGCAGAAAAACACATCCTTACAAAGCGTTTTAGTAAAGAAACTGTTTCACATACAGCAGTTGCTGAGGCATTAAAAGACCTGAAAAACAACTAATGAATACTTATTATAGCAATGGCAAATTATTACTAACCGCTGAATATGGTGTATTAGATGGAGCCCTAGCTTTAGCCATCCCCACAAAATATGGCCAAGAACTACATGTTTCGGAATCCAATTCTTCTCAAATTGCTTGGAAAAGTTTTGATGAAAGGGGAAACATTTGGTTTGAAGCAACCTTAAGTATAGCACCTTTTCTAATTATTGATTGTTCTAATTCTGACATTGCGCAACATCTTTTACGAATATTCATTGAAGCACATAAAATGAATCACAACTTTCTAAGTGGTTCTAAAGGATGCATTATTGAAACCAAAATAGATTTTCCAAGAATTTGGGGGTTAGGCACTTCTTCTACATTAATAAACAATATGGCACAATGGGCAGAGGTAAATGCCTTCGAATTATTGAATAATACTTTTGGTGGTAGTGGTTACGATATTGCCTGTGCTCAAAACAACAGGCCAATTCTATATCAATTAAAACAAGGAAAAGCTAAAATCTTAAAGACCACATTTACTAAAGATTTTAATAAGGATTTATACTTTGTTCATTTAAATAAAAAGCAAAATAGTAGTACTGAAATTGCGAGTTATAACACTCAAAAAATAGATAAATTAAAATTAGTTGAAAAGCTTTCTTCCATAACTAATCAAATAATTAATTGTAAAAATCTAATTGAATTTGAACTGCTTTTAAATATCCATGAAACCATCATCGCATCGGTTCTAAAACGTACGCCCGTAAAGAAATTATTTTTCGAAGATTATAAAGGAGCTATAAAAAGTTTGGGAGCTTGGGGTGGTGATTTTGTATTAGCCACGGGTGATGAAGATACGCCAGACTACTTCAAAAAAAAGGGATACACTACTGTGATCCCTTTTAATGCTATGATTTTATCAGATATTCGATTAATAAAAAACTGATCTATTATCCTCTATTTCAGCACCCTCTTTAAGGGCGTTATAAACTGATGTATTAACTTTCGCAGCTGCTGCAGATTTTAAATTATTAGCATAAGTACTATAATTATCTAACTTAGCTGCTTCTTGTTTCTTATTTAAGGTTACCATAAATATTCCCGTTTCGCCTTCAATCAAACCAGAAGTTTCACCTTCATTCATTGCATAAGCAGTGCCAACAACAAGGGGTTCACTCCCGGCACCAGGTATTGTAGGAGACTTCACTGTAACAGCAGTAGCAGTTGAAGCAGAAACATTGTTGTCTTTTGCAAAATCATCAATTGATTTTCCATTATTAGCACCAATAATCTGTGCTGCCTTTCTTTCTTTTCTAATTTTTGGAAGAACTGAAGCAGAAGCATCTTCTACTGTCATTAATCCTTTAGCGTAAGTAGCAGTCAATTGAACCACGGCATAACCATTATCAACCTCAAATCTTTTTATCTCACCAAGCTCAGTATCTTCATTAAATGCCCATTGAACGATAGCTCGTTGTGCAGATAATCCCGGTAAGTTTTCGTCCATTGCCTTTATTTTATTAACAGGTCTTACTATAAATTCTTTTTCTTTCGCTAAATCAGAAAATGCTTTATCTGAACTTTTAGAATCACTTTCAAATTGCGTTGCATCTGTAAACAATTTATTAAGTGTTTCTTCAGAAGCTTCAATCTCGCGTACTAAAGTTGCTATTTGTACAATATCTTCTTTATCGTCTACTTTAATAATATGGAAACCAAAATCGGTTTCTACCATACCTATAGTACCTACTGAATTTCCAAAAGCAAAGTCATTAAATTTTGGCACCATAGTACCTTCTTGAAAATAACCTAAATCGCCACCGTTAGTGGCAGAAGGACCATCAGAATTATCACGTGCTAATTCAACAAATACAACATCCTTTTTCTTCGCTTCTTTCAACAATCTTTTCGCTTCGGCCTCAGCTTCTTCCTTTGTTCTTGTAACCTCTGGGTTAGCACGCTGAGCACCTTCATAAGCTATTAAAATGTGACTTGCCTTCACAGATCCGTTTGCTTTTCTGCCCATCATCCTTGAAATCTTAAAAGCATCACCATCTCTATATGGACCAAATACTTCACCTACCTTTAAAGTCATTAATGTATCAGCAAATTTTGCTGGTAATAATTTTTTAGCTTTATAGATGGTATCAAATTTTACATCTGAATGGCGATCTAAAAACGCCTCCATATCGGTAGTTGTACTAAAACCAGCAATAGTATCTGTTTTATCGGTTTGTTGATTGTATTCAACAGTTTCATTTAATAAACCATTTACCGCATCTTCAACACTTTTCACATCAGCATCCGAAGGTTTTTCATTAAAATATACAAACTGTAAATCTCTAGCTGGATCTTGTTTATACTCATCTTTATGAGCGCTTATATAACTTGATATTTCACTTTTAGTAACATTTATAGTACTATCAGCTATAGATGCATACGGCACACGAACATATTTAATATCCAGTTTTTCATTAGCTAATTTATAATCAAGTTCGCCTTCTTTTAAAGAAGACCCTACTCCAGCTTTTATTAAATTAAAATAAGTTTGCTCCTTTGCATTTTGAATTATTGAAGTTTCGTCTTGAAGCCATAATTTGTATTGATCAGGGCTATTAACTTTCAAATCTGCAATAAACTGTTTGAATTTGAATTCATCAAAAAGTCCATCTTCATTTAAAAATTGTGGGTTCTGAGAATAACCAGGATTAGTTTTGATGTAATTCATTATTTGATCTTTCTCAATATCCACTCCCAGGTCCTCGAATTGTGCACCTAAAATTGAATTACGAACTTCTTGATCCCATACTTGATTTACAACTTGCATTGTAGATGAAGAAGGCCCCATTCGGCGACTTAGGTTTTCTACCTTTTGTCGGAATGCATCTACTGGCACCTCATTATCATTAATTTCTCCTATTGCAGAGCCAACTTTGTTACCACCACCTCCAATGGTTCCACTACTAAAAATTCCGGAAATTACAAATGCAAACAATGCCAAACCAATAATCAAAATTAATATGGTTGTTTGCTTTCTAATATTGCCTAAAATTGCCATCTTTTGTATTATTTTAAATCAGTTCGCGAAATTAGTGTTTTCCTGTTAATTATTAAAGTAATTTATTGAAACAACAGCAATTGTAATTATCATTCAATACTTAGATAAATGGTACTTTGAAGAAGTTTTATTCAGCTTTAGGAGTCCTTATCTACAATTTGCAAGCCAATAGTGTCAATTTTATTACTTGAGACCTCTAAAATTTTAAATAGAAAATTATCAATTTTTATCTCTGAATCTAGTTCAGGAATTTCACCCGTATTATGCACAATAAGACCCGCCAAAGTCTCATATTCGTCATTTTCAGGCAATTCTATTTTATAGTTTTCATTGATATAATCGACCTCAAGACGGGCCGAAAACCTAAATTTAGTGTCATCAATTTGTTCTTCGATATGATCTGTACTATCATGTTCATCTTCGATTTCGCCAAAAAGTTCTTCCACAATGTCTTCTACAGTCATAATTCCAGATGTTCCTCCATACTCATCCAAAACCACCGCAATACTCTTTCGCTTTTTTGTAAGGACATCTAGTATATCGTGAATTAACATCGTTTCCGGTACAAATTCAACAGGCAGCAAAATACTTTTTACTGTTTTTGGTTTTTTAAAAAGTTCAAACGAATGGACATAACCAATAATATTATCAATAGTGTCTTTAAAAACAAGTATTTTGGAATAACCAGTTTCACTAAAAAGCTTTGTAAGATTCTTAGGAGTTTCATGAAGTTCTACCGCCATAACTTCTGTTCTCGGAACCATTACCTCACGTGCTTTTACGGTTGAAAAATCAAGTGCATTTTGAAATATTTGAATTTCAGAATCCACTTCATCTTCCTCTTCTACAGCATCCATTTGCTCTGTAATATAATCACCAAGTTCTATTTTACTAAAGGCCAATTCAACCTCATCGCCGTCGGTTTTCAAAAATGTGCGTAGAATAAAATCGGACACCCAAATAACAAAATCAGAAACAAGTGAAAATAATAAATAAAATATATACGCAGGCAATGCCAATATTTTCAATAGCGAATTTGAATATATTTGAAAAATAACTTTTGGGAGAAACTCGGCTGTTAATAAAATAACCAAGGTTGAAATAACTGTTTGAGAAAGTAATTTAAAATCTGTAAAAAGTAAGTTTAAAAAACTACCATCAGCAATATTAAAACTAGCGAACCAATTTATTAAAAAATCACCCATAAAAAAACCGTAGATGACTAAAGCAATGTTATTACCAATTAACATTGTTGCAATATATTTAGATGGCTTTTTAGTAAGTCTGGTAAGCACTTGAGCTAAAAAACCCTCTTGCTTCTTTTCTATCTCAATATGAATTTTATTTGCTGATATAAAGGCAATTTCCATTCCTGAAAAGAAAGCAGAAAACAATAATGCAGTAATAATGATAGCAATTTCCACTAATTACTTTTATTATCTTGTTGACGTTGCTCAAATTTTTTACGATAGTTTCTTCTAAAAACAAACATACCAGCAGAAACGATTGCAAAAAACACAAAAAGGTAGGCGTTATTACGATCTACATTCCAATCCGTGAAAATTCTATAAAGCGAAAAGAACGCTACTATTAAATATAAATATTCGGTATATTTTAAAATTTTAATCATTTGTCTTCATCTTTGATTAACATAAGGCCATAGGTCTTATGAGCATTCAATAAACTTAAATCTTTGTTGAAATCCATTCCTTCCCCGTCCATTATGGTACCGTCTTCCGGATTAGTATACGTAAATTTTTCTTGTGTAAATATCCAGTCATTTCCTTGATCAAGGTATAGTTGTGGTGCTTCCAATTTTTTTCCATCATGACCTTCAATTACCACATTACCTTGCAAATCTATCAAATTAGTAACATTATAAGTAATTCCATAATCTGCTGTAATTACGCTTTTGTTTCCATCAATATCATAATAATCAACCTGTAAACCATTAGGAAAAATACGATGTGCAAAACTTAGATTAGTAAAACTCTCACAAATCGGACTCGTTAAAACAGCATTTACATGAGCGGAGTCAATTTTTTCATTTCTTAGTTCTTCTTCTAAGGTAGAGTATTCCATTACAAAATCTTCAGCTATACCTTCTGGAAATAAAAGTGGTGCAGCTTCATCACCAACTCTTTTATAACCATCGTTACAAGCCAAAAAAAACATTGCCACAATAAAAATCGTGGCAATGTTTTTAATTTCGTATGTTGAAAATATTTGCATTCTTATATACTCGGTACTTTAACGCTACCACCAACCCAACAATTAAAAGTTATTGTTTGTCCTGATTTACCAGAACTAAAAATCATCTCCTTAGTTGGTGCTTTTGCAGAATAACTAGCAGCAGATTTGTTAGCAGTACCACTTAGTGAAGGATCCACTCTACCTGCTTTTCTAGCTAAGTCAGCAGCTTTCCAAAACATTGCTCTTTTCGAGAACGTATCTGTACCACATGCATTAGCACTAGAAGCATATAGGTTCGCTATTAACAAATAAGCGCGCCCATTTGCTGAATTAGCATCAATAGCTTTTTGGGCATATTTTCTTGCTGTAGACTTACTTCCTTTTCTCTTATTAATAACAGCAACTTTGTACGCTATTTTAGACTTTTTAATATTATCTGTTTCTAGGCTCAATGCTTTATCAAAATCAGCAAGCGCTCCAGAAGAATCACCATTTTTCATTTTCAAGGTACCACCATATACATAAGCATCAGCAGAAGGATCTAAAGCCAATTGCGCTTCAAATAATTTTTGAAACATTGGGTCGTCAGTACATTCTTTTTGAAACATAAGACCAACTGCTCTTTTTACCCATTCCACATTTCCTTTATTTTGTTCAAAAGTTTTTTGATATAAAGGAATCAAGTTTTCGCAATCTGCTAAAGGACCTAATTTAGAATCGATACTTCCTGCAATTTTACCAAAAGACTCTGAATTTGTACGATCAGCTTTAAGAATTTTCTTTTCTTTAGATGTTAAAGTACCAGCTTCTTCTTTAGGTAATAATTTTGCAATTCTATTTGTTCTAACAGTAATTTCCTCTTCTACTTTAGCAGTAACATCATCATAAACATCAAAAACTTCTTGAAGATCTTTTTTGCCTGCTTTATGTAAATCAACTAAACTAGAGAAGTACAGATATAGAGCTTTCGGATTTTTAAAATTATCGCGATCTTCTTTCATCGCTTGACCTAAACTTTCATAAATTTCTGAATCGTCAGCCATTTTATTATCATACTTCAACATTGTCTTGTCGATAAGAACATCGGCTTTCTTTGTTTTAGCAGGAAAATATTTTAAACTACCATCATACAAAGACATCAAATCAGCAATAAAACCATCTTTTTCAGCACCAGAAGACTTTTTAATTTTGTCTTTTAAAATTCGCTCACCATATAAGAAGTTAGCTCTATTTATATCTGGACAATTATCATAAACCATTTTCCATGGTGTGTATGCCGCATCATAGTTTTTAACCTTGGCGTGTTCCACGTAAATGGAAAGGTTGGTCATACATTCTTGATTTTGGGCTTGGGCATTAACTGCCGTAAAAAACCCTAAAAAGAGTATTGCCGTGAAGTAAAATTTCGTTTTCATATTATTTGATTATTTACAGGGGGTTAAAATACTAATTTTTTTCAAAACACCTATAGTGTTGCCTTCAAAATACTATCAGCAAACCATTTAATAACATTATTGATTTAGTTTTCTAAAAAAATACATTTTAAAATAAAAAATCAGCAATTATATGATTTTTCGATAGACTTTTCAAAAAAACCAGTTAAGAATCAAAAAAAAGATTAATCAATTTTTCTTTTCTGAAACCACATATCGTTTAATGATAGGCCTAAATTAATTTTAAAATAACTTTCTTCAATTAAATCTGCTGAAGTAGTTCCTCTTCTTCCAAGTTCAAAACCTAGGTTTAAATTAGAAAAACTTCTACCCAGCGGTAAACCAAATCCAAAAGTTATGCCAAAATTGTTTATGTCCTTATCATTTACCACCATACCTGTATTATCCAGGCGCAGTCCTGCCCTGTATGTAACTCGTTTCCAGTAGCTTGTAAATGGTCCCGAGTCAGGAATAAAGAAACCTCCTAATGCAATAGTGCTTGCATCTTTGTAAACTAAATTATCAATAGCTAAAAATTCATTTTCAAAAGAACTCATTTCCTGAAAACTGTACTCAGCTCCCAAAAACCAAGATCGGTCTTTCCCATACCCAATACCTAAAGTTGTTTTGGTTGGAATTTTAATATCTGTATTCTTAAGCACCAAAGCATCTAAATCAACTTCATACGTTTCTTCGTCAGCCCCATCAATTAAGGAAAAAGAACCTATTTCCTGGGTATTTTCTGAAGTCAAATTCGCTTGTGTATTCACTCGTAACGAAGCAATTAGGGTATGATTATTTTTAAATGTTGGCGCATAATTTAATGCATAGTTAAAATCGAATCCATTTACCCTAGACGATTTATTATCTTGAACACCTAATTGTATGCCAGATGTACTTTGAATTCGTCTACTTTCTAATGTTCCAAAATTAAGATTTGCCGTAACTCCAACACTTAAATCTTTAGCAAACTCCCATCCTACGGAGACAAAAGCCTTGTTAAGTCCACCACTACCTATATACTGATTCGTTAAAGTAGAATCAGCAGATACGGACACTAAATTATAACCTACAGAAGATACGGGCATAATACCAAAACCAACTCCTAGTCCCTTTTTTAGACTAAAACCAACAGCCAGATAATCCAAATTGGTGATATTATTATTTTCTTGCGTGGTATAACTCTTTAATTGCAGCTGTTTATAAGACAAACCTCCTGTATAGGTTGTCATTCCAAAATCATCTCCCCTTTGCACTCCCAACTGACTATAAGCGGCAGGATTTTGAAGATTTACATGAATACTATCAGCATACATTCCTATCCCACCCATCATTTGGTTCTCATATGTACTTTGAGACCTTAAATCACCAATACCGAAATAAGAGTAAGGAGAAACTGAACCATCTTGCGCATAAACCCCTGTAGCGGTTAATAGCGCTATAACAATACCAATTCTTTTAATCATTTAATACTTATTGTATTCCAACAGATAATTCAATCCTTCTAGTAGAAAATTTGGATTCGCAAATATGGGATTTTTTAATCGTTTAGACAAAAATTCGGCATCACCTCCTGTTAAAATAACTGTTAAATCTCTAAAGCGCGATTTATACTGCTCAATAACTCCGTCAATTTCTGCGCACATACCAATATAAACCCCACTATGTATACTTGTTTCTGTGGAGTTTCCTATAAGATCTAGTACACTAGATTTTTCTAAATAAGGCAATTTAGCTGTTTGCTCACTTAAAGCCCTATATCTCATATTTAATCCTGGGGATATAGCTCCGCCAAGGTATTCGCCGTAATCATTTACCATATCATATGTTAAACAGGTTCCTGCATCTAGTACCAAAGTATTTGCTTTAGGATTATGATAAAAGGCAGCTGTAGCCAATGCAATGCGATCCACTCCCAAGGTACTTGGCGTTGCATATGAATTTTTAAAAGGTGTCTTGGTTTTAGAGGATAACTGTAATACTTTGCAAAAAACAGCTAGCACTGCCAGAGTTTTAGGTTCAAGATTCCTAACAGAAGCCACCATAGCCCATTTTATTTTAGGGTACACGTCGCAAATTTCTTTTAAACGTTTGGGCAGTCCTTTTTCATCTGCAATTTCTTGAAAAACAAGCTGTTTCTTTTCAAAGACTGCAACTTTTATTGATGTATTTCCGGCATCTAAAACTAAGTTCATATAGCAAAGTTCGAAAAATGTATTCTAATGAATGCCTTTTTTTTGTCTTTTTTGTTTGTAGTTCCTTTTTTTGAAATTATATTTGCCACCGCTTTAAGAAAGCATGGTGCCTTAGCTCAGTTGGTAGAGCAATGGACTGAAAATCCATGTGTCCCTGGTTCGATTCCTGGAGGCACCACACAAAAACCCCGCAATAGCGGGGTTTTTTAGTTTTAAATATGCATTATTTATACATTTTACATAGCGAAATAATTGACAAATTCTATACTGGAGAATCTAAAAATCCGGAAGAAAGACTATTACTCCACAACCAACATTATTTTAAATCTGCCTATACCAAAGCTGCAACGGATTGGAAAATAGCACTTCAATACAGGTGCAATTCAAAAGAAGATGCTGTGTTCTTAGAGAAATTCATTAAAAAAATGAAAAGTAAAAAGTTCATTTTAAAAATTGTCGAAAACCAAAACATTTTACTTGATATTTTGAACAAAAAATAACCTGGTTCCCCCGAAGCTTCGGGGCTGGAGGCACCACACAAAAACCCCGAAATAGCGGGGTTTTTTAGTTTTAAATATGCATTATTTATACATTTTACATAGCAAAATAATTGACAAATTTTATACTGGAGAATCTAAAAATCCGGAAGAAAGACTATTACTCCACAAACAACATTATTTTAAATCTGCCTATACCAAAGCTGCAACGGATTGGAAAATAGCACTTCAATACAGGTGCAATTCAAAAGAAGATGCTGTGTTCACTTCACGACCATTCTTGTAAAGAAAAAAACGTAGCCAATACCTTACAGGTAATAGACATCAGTCATACACTCATCAAAATAAGTTTACCATTCATCTATTAGCCCTGTTATTTAACAGAGTTAACAGCGCTTCAACAAGAAAGTTACCCACAAAAGGCAACTAACCTCATCTTTGCATACTTAATCCTAAATCTTATATATGAGAACAATTTTACTTATTAAGGAAATTTACACTGAAGGTTTTAAAAATCTAGGGAACCTAATTGTAAAAAAGTACTTCAAATTTTTTGCATGGTTCACTTTTATCATGTTCATTATTGTGCTTTATGCATTTATTTATAGAGTATCAACAGGCTTTCCGTTTGAATGATATTAAAATTAGAATGTAATTATTTACACAAGACCGCAACCATTAGGTTGCGGTTTTTTACTTTAAAGTGATTATTACATTTATAAATTCAGATAAAAATTAAAGTCATTGTATAAATATGAATTCATTCAAATATCAGTACTACTGATTTATTTGAACCTTATTGGCAAGGTTTATTTAGTTACACTACCTAATAAGTTTTTCAACTATCCAACAATAAGCTTATATTGAGAAAAATAAACGTCTTACTTAGTTTTATTATGAAAAGTCATTTTCTAATAATCGTATCAATTTTAACTTTTTTTACACTCACCAAGTGCTTTGCCCAAGTAAAAAACGATAAAATTCAAATTATTATAGATGCCGATACTGCAAATGAGGTTGACGACCTTTTCGCATTAGCACGAGCAATCAAAGAACCTAAATTTAATGTTTTAGGAATAACTTCGGCTCAATTCCACACTTCTCCTTTGGCATCAGATTCTTCTGTTTATGAAAGTCAGAAAATAAATGATGAACTATTACGTCTAATGAACAGAGAAGATATTGCCTTGCCTTTAGGCAGTAATACTCCTTTACTAAATAAAACCATTCCAGCCTCTTCTGCAGCAGCCGATTTTATTATAAATAAAGCGCATAGTATGAAAGGTGAACAAAAATTACAGGTTGTAATTCTCGGGCCATGTACCAATGTAGCCTCAGCTATATTAAAAGACAAAACTATAATACCTAAAATTCAGGTATATTATATAGGTTTTTGGCATGATACTAAAAAAAACATTTACGATAAAAATGAATTTAATTCTGGAAACGACCCTATAGCAGTTGATGTACTCTTAAATTCTCCTAATCTAGATTTTTCGATAATGACTGCTACAACATGCCAACATCTTGTTTTTGACAAAACAGAGGTTGATAAAAATTTAAAAGGGAAGGGTTCTATTTCTGACTATTTAGTAAATCGCTGGGACACATATGAACGATGGTGGACCAAAGAAGACCCTGAAAAACAAAAGTGGATTATGTGGGATTTAGCAATTGTAACTGCACTTATTCATCCCGAATTAGCAGAAAAGGCTAAATTTATAACTCCAAAGGAAAATGAACAACGCTTAATAACCATTTATACAAGTATTGATGTTCCAGAAATGAAAAGTGATTTTTGGTCAAGTCTTGTACCTAGCAAAATCAATAAAAATTGATTAATGAAAACTTTTGATCAAAACACCATTATTTCAGCGCTGCAAGAATACTTCCATGAAAATAATTGGTTACTTACCAAGCACGAAGAGGTTTTATCACTTGAGAAGCCTGGAGAGGGAAATATGAATGTTGTTTTACGAATTAAAACAAATGAGCGGTCATTTATATTAAAACAATCCCGCCCTTTTGTTCAAAAATATCAACAAATATCTGCACCAATAGAACGGGTAATTGTAGAACATCAGTTTTATAAAACTTTAGAGAAAAGTGCTTTAAGTGCCCATATGCCTAAAATACTAGGTTGCGATGTATCTAATTTTGTTATGCTTTTAGAAGACTTGGGTGATTGCGAAGATATGGTCACCATTTATAACAAAAGAGAAATAGGTAAAAAGGCATTTCAAAAGTTAATCTTTATTATTGGACTAATTCACCGAACAAAAGTAACCGATAATTATCCTGATAATATTGAAATGCGAGAACTTAACCATCAGCATATATTTGTGCTACCTTTTATGCAGGAAAATGGATTTTCGTTAGATGATATTCAACCCGGATTGCAAGAATTATCAATTCCCTATAAAAATGATAAAGCATTAAAAAAAGTAGTTAAAAAAGTAGGATCAAAATATTTATCAAAAGGAAACACCTTATTACATGGCGATTACTATCCAGGAAGTTGGATGACAGAAAAGAATAATCTTTATGTAATAGACCCCGAATTTAGTTTTAAAGGGTTTGCTGAATTTGATTTAGGTATAATGGCTGCCCACCTGATAATGGCTACGGGAAAGAAAAAATATTTAAACCGAATTCATCTAAATTACGACGGTGAAATTGATTTTAAATTACTTTCGAAAGTTGCTGGAATAGAAATACTGCGACGTATAATAGGTTTAGCACAATTACCTTTAGACCGTACCATTGAAGAGAAGAAAAAACTACTAAAAAAAGCTCGTAAAATGATTTTAGTATGAAAATAAAACTAATCATAGCAGGTATATTTTGTTTTTCTTTTTTTCTTTCCTGTAACGAATCGACTAAAGATGTAGCTATACCATCACCTGAGAATTCAGCTTTCATCTCAGATATTATTAAATTATCAAAAGAAGAGTATTATGATAAGGTATTAGGTGCATTGGTTGGTTCGGCGATAGGTGATGCTATGGGTGCCTCAACGGAAATGTGGCATCGTAGTGAAATTCAATTGAAATACGGTTATATCAATGGACTAACACCAGCTACAAGAGAGCAATCACCAGAGGGTACTTGGGATCACAATTTATTAGCTGGGGCAACCACCGATGATACACGCTGGAAATACTTTATGGTTAAATATTTTTCTAGTACTCAAGGAGATTTGAATCCCGAAAATTTTTCAAAATTTATTACAGACTACTATGCTTCGTTAACAAAAGAGTTAGGTAGTGATGAAGTATCAAGAAATCCTGATTTACTAGACAATCAAATTGAAAAAGTTGATTGGATTAAAGAATGGGCTCGAGTTTCATTAGCTTATCAAAATGGAGGTAAAGCTTATCAAAAAGCACAAAATCGTTTTTACGGTGGTGAAATGTCTTGCGCAGGTCAATTATATACACCAATGTTTGGTTTATTAACAAGTACTCCAGATGAAGCCTACAATATGGCATATGAGCATTCCATTTTTGACATCGGTTATGCAAAAGATATATCGGGACTTGTAGCTGCAATGACACAGACAGCAATGCGAACAAAAAATATAGATTCAATTTTAAACACAGCAGTTTTTGTAGATCCTTTAGGGTATAAAAGTTCACGACTGGTAACTCGTATTAGTCAAAATGTTCTTGATTCCTCCCGACGTACCGTGTTAGTTTCAAGAAAATTATCTGCAGAAAACGATTCTATTATTACGGCCATACCAAAAGGATATCCGCAAACAAAGCAAGCATGGATACAACAAGATTACCTGTATTCGTTTTTAGATAATGATAAAAAAGCCATTGCATTCCATGCTGGTGAAATATGGCAGATTATGGTTACCGCAATAGATTATGGCCAGGGTGATTTTCAAAAGACCATGCAATTCATTGTAAATTATGGCCGTGATAATGATACTGTAGCGGCCGTTGCTGGTATGATACTTGGCGCTAAAGATGGCTACAATAACTTACCAGAAGATTTAAAAACGAATGTATTAAAAGTGAGTAAGGAAAATATGGGAATAAATCTGGAAGCATTAGCCACTGAAATGACCAATAACCTTTATCATTAAAACTTAATTCACTACCAAATTCTTCTAATTTTATTTAAGTACAATTCTTTAATCAACATCTCAGAATCACCTTTATTTTCAACAGACAAATTACTATAAGCCTTGTTTGGAAAAAGTTGCGCGGTCATTACAAATTGACCACCGTTTAAGAATATTTCTATGGATGATTTATCCATTAATATTCGCACTTCAAATTCTTTTTCTGGCAAATTACCTATTGGCATCTTTTGAATACTTCCAAAATCTTCTTGAAAGTCAGTTTTACCAGATTTGGTTCTATCTAATATAGCCAATTTATCTTCACTATCAAGAGCAAAAATCACCTCTTCATTTAACTCATTACTAAGTTTTAACTGAAAATCTTTCGTTTTAGTTTTAAATACTACTTCTGACTGATTCAAATTTTCGAAATAAAACAATTCTTTTTTATTACTTGGTAGTGTTACATTTTTTGGTTCACCCTTTGAAACTATTGTGCTGAGATTTTCAATAGGATAATTTATTAAGCTAATATCATCATCAAATTTCTCTAAAGTTAATTTTCTTGCAACTGTCATAGCACTTCGCCATTTTTCGGTTGGTGTATCTCTAGCATAGGTCCAATTACTCATCCAACCAATAAAAATACGTTCATTATCAGGTGTATTATCATATGTTACTCCTGCATAATTATCAGTACCCCAGTCTAGCCATTTAGTATCTTTTTGCTGTGTAGTAAAAGTTTTACCATCAAAATCTCCAACAAAATATTGTGTACCACTTCCACCATTTGGGGCACCTGGGTTTATACTAATTAATAGCACCCATTTTTCTTGATTGGTATCACCAACTTTCAATTTAAACAAATCTGGACATTCCCACACCCCTCCATGTGCTCCTTTGTCTATTCCAAACTTTCCTGTCATTGTCCAAGATTTTAAATCTTTAGAACTGTAAAACTGTGCGTGATCACCGGCAACCAAGGTTATAATCCAATTTTTAGACGGCTCATGCCACATTACTTTCGGGTCTCTAAAATCTTTAATATCAGAATTGCCAATTACGGGATTTCCCTCATATTTCACCCACGAGTCTCCATTATCTAAACTATAAGCAATACCCTGTGTTTGAAAATCTTTTCTTCCAGCCTTTTCTCCTTCCATTAAATGATAGGTGTAAACAGCAACTAAAGGTGGGTTCTCTAAAGACCCAAAACCAGAAGTATTTTGTTTATCCAATACAGCTCCACCAGAAAAAATTAAACCTAATTCATCGGGGTATAAGGCTATTGGTTTGTGTTTCCAATGAACTAAATCGGCACTAGTTGCGTGACCCCAGTGCATTGGTCCCCATACAATATCGTCTGGGTAGTACTGATAAAATAAATGATAAATTCCTTTATGATAAACCATTCCATTTGGATCGTTCATCCAACTTTTCTCGGGTGTAAAATGATATTGAGAACGATAAGGTTCACTGTAATAGAGCGAATCTACATTCTCACTTACAGCTTTTTCTAAGCTCTGTTTTTTTGTCTCTTTACACGAATTAATGAATAGTGCAAATAAAAACAGAAACAGTAATTTTTTCATATGGTAGTATTTTTAGAGGCTATTTCAATCGACTTATAACATTGATAATATAGTATATTTGCCGTTAAAATGAAACACATTTTGAATAAAGCATTAATAATACTATTTATTTTATCAACTGTTTTTACGGCATTTGGGCAAACCAAGATAGATCGTACTTTACGACAATTGAACAAAGAAAGCGTTCCTTACACTTATGTTGAAAACTTAGAGGACACAAACAATATTATTTTACTTGATACCAGAGAAAAAGTAGAGTTTAATGTTAGTCACCTCGAAAATGCGATTTGGGTTGGATACAAAAATTTCGAAATTGATTCAATTAAACATAGAATTCCAGATACTGATAGTGAAGTAGTTGTGTATTGTTCTATTGGTGTTCGTTCAGAAGATATTGGAGAAAAACTAAAAAAAGCAGGTTACTCAAACGTAAAGAATCTATATGGCGGAATATTTGAATGGAAAAATAAGGGGAATATAGTCTACGATACGCTTGGCACAAAAACTGAACGCGTTCATGCATTTAACAAACAATGGGGCAAATTATTGACAGCTGGCGAAAAAGTTTACGACAAAAAGAAAAATAAGCGATAAGACATTTCAGACAATTTAATGTCTTGAATGGGCTTTAAAATATATTCATATTGGGAATTTTGGTACAAAAACAGCAAAAAACAGACAAAAAAACTGTTCATTTTAGTTTAATAAACTCTAAAAACTTATTGCTCATATTTACGCGCAATCCAGAATTAGGAAAATGTAAAACCCGACTAGCAGCTAAAATTGGGAATGAATCGGCATTAGAAATTTATAAGTTTCTATTGAAACATACGGTTAGCTTTACTCAAAATTTAAACGTTGCAAAACATGTTTATTATTCCGAAGAAATTTGGGAAGACGACATTTGGGATTCGCTATATTATGATAAAAAATTACAGACTGGTGATAATTTAGGGGATAGAATGGCTAATGCCTTCCAAGATGGATTTACATCAGGTTTTGAGAAAATTATCGTTATAGGTAGTGATATGTATGATTTAAGTCAAAGTGATATTGAATCGGCATTTTCAACTTTAGATAATAATGATTTTGTATTAGGACCAGCAGATGATGGTGGATATTATTTATTAGGCATGAAAAATTTTAATTCAAATCTCTTTCAGAATAAAGATTGGGGAACGGCAACAGTTCTTGAAAATTCTTTAAAAGATTTAGCAGATGAAAAATTAGCCTTGCTCGACACACGAAATGACATTGACGTTTATGAAGACATTGAAAATATCGAAGTTTTTTATCCTTTTATAAAACATATGAAAGTATGACACAAAAGCAATTAGATGAATCTGCGGCCTATTTAAAAGAAAGAGGGTTTGATAGCCCAGAAATAGGCATTGTTTTAGGCACTGGATTAGGGAATCTAGTTGAAATTATTGAGAATCCGATTGTCGCCCATTACAATCAAATTCCATTTTTTCCACTTGCGACGGTTGAATTTCATTCTGGTAAATTGATATTTGGCACAATAGAAAATAAAAAAGTTGTGGTAATGCAGGGTCGTTTTCATTTGTATGAGGGCTATGACTTTCAGGTCATCACCTACCCCATTCGAATAATGCATCAATTAGGTATTAAAAAATTATTTATTTCTAATGCCGCAGGTGCCATAAACCTAGATTATAAAAAAGGTGATATTATGCTAATAGAAGACCACATTAATCTACAAGGTGGCTCCCCGTTGGCATTTAAAAACGTATCTCAATTTGGAGAGCGATTTGTGGATATGATGGAGCCTTATGATATAGATATGCGTAAAAAATTAATGTCAATAGCCGAAAAAGAAGGAATTAATCTGAAAACCGGTGTTTATGCTTCTGTTGTTGGTCCACAATTGGAAACTAAAGCCGAATATAGAATGCTTAAAATTATAGGTTCAGATGCAGTAGGAATGAGTACTCTGCCTGAAGTAATAGTAGCCAACCATTTAAAATTACCAATTGTAGCGGTCTCTGTATTAACTGACGAATGTGACCCGGACAACCTACAGCCCGCTAATATCGACGAAATCATAAAAATAGCTGAAGAAACCGAACCAAAAATGGTTAAACTCTTTAGTGAACTTATAAAAGTAGTTTAACAAAAATTCTGGTATTTTGTAAGGTTTGGAACAACTATTGAACTAAATACTGAAACAAAACAGATTGCTATGTTCAAGACCATAATTTTTACAGTTTTAGGTATTTCAATGTTTATTGGTACTAACTATGCTAATAGTTTTAAAAATGAAACTGTTACAGACTATAAAGTTGCCAATCATACGTTATGGAACACCTTATTAGCCAAACATGTAGATTCTGAAGGCAATGTCGATTACGCCAGTTTCGTTGCAGATAAAGCTGATTTAGAAATCTATTTGGAATTACTAAACAAAAATACCCCTGATGATAATTGGTCTAAGAACGAAAAATTAGCGTATTACATAAATTTATATAACGCCGCCACCGTAAAATTAATTCTGGATAACTATCCACTTAAGAGCATAAAAGACATTAATAGTCCTTGGGATAAAAAATGGGTACTTATTGGAGGAAAGAAATTCTCACTAGGTAGCATAGAGCATAAAATTCTCCGTAAAATGGATGAACCACGTATTCATTTTGCGATTAATTGTGCTTCATATTCCTGTCCTAAATTAATAAATACCGCCTTTCTTCCCAGTACCATGGAAGAACAATTAGAAGCTGCTACGGTAGATTTTATTAATGACACGACAAGGAATAAAATAACAGAAGACAAAGTTCAATTGTCCAACATTTTCAAATGGTACAAATCTGATTTTACGGACAATGGATCGTTAATTGATTATCTAAATAAATATGCTACTTCGAGAGCTTCTAATGATTCTAAAATATCATATTTAAAATACGATTGGGGCTTAAATCAAGCACGTTAATTCCATGTCCATAAGTATAATAATACCAGTTTTTAATGAAGCCAGTATTATTGCTAGCTTGCTAACTTATCTAAAGCAAAATTCTGACAAGCGAAACATAAAGGAGATTATTGTTGTAGATGGCGGCAGTACGGATCAAACAATTACAATTGCAAAAGAATCTGGTGCTAAAGTAATTCAATCAGTAAAAGGAAGGTCTAGACAACTAAATTGTGGCGCAAAATATGCCATAGGAAATATACTTTACTTTTTACATGTTGACACGCTACCACCCAAAAATTTCGACAGTTCAATTTTAAGTGCAGTTCATGCCAATAGTCAGGCGGGATGTTTTAGAATGAAATTCGATACAAAGAATACATTCCTAAGTTTTTTTGCATGGATGACCAAACTCAATTTCAAAATTTGTCGCGGAGGTGACCAATCTTTATTTATCACTAAAGAATTATTTGAGCTAACCGGAGGTTTTAACGAGAGTTATGATGTTTATGAGGACAATGAATTTACTGACCGACTCTATGAAATAATTGATTTTAAAATCCTACCTCGGCATGTAATTACTTCCGCACGGCGATATGAGGAAATTGGCACTGTAAAACTCCAATACTATTTTGGCGTTATGCATTTTAAAAATTATACTGGTGCCGGACCTAAAAAATTACATGAGTATTATTTAAGAAAAATCGCAGTTTAAATCTGTTAACAAAATATCGATTACATTCGATTATACCCATTATTACTCAGCATGTTATATATTTATATATCCGTCCTGACTAAAATTTAAAATGAGAGC
Source organism: Aurantibacter sp. (assembly GCF_039941195.1). Taxonomy (GTDB): domain Bacteria; phylum Bacteroidota; class Bacteroidia; order Flavobacteriales; family Flavobacteriaceae; genus Aurantibacter_A. The sequence goes on from NZ_JBDVFA010000035.1 coordinate 25,853, forward strand.
AATTCTATTCTTTGTACTTACTTTTCTTTTTTCGGCAAATATGGGTGCTCAAAAAACTATTGAAAAACCAAATAACCTAAGAACTCAAAGTGACCTCCTTACTTTTAAGGGCTTAAGTTTCCCAGAAGGTGTGAATGGAGAAATATTCAAAAATCTACAAATTAATTTCCAGATTGTAAAGAAAAATCAGGTTGAAATTCAACATTTCTATAACAAATTTGGCACCCATGAATTTACGAATTCATCGTTTTTGTTGAAACGACACATCAATGAAAATCTTTATTTATTTGCCGGACCCGAAGCAGTATTTGGAATAAATCAGGAAAATGGTTTGTTTGAATCTAAACAGATAAATATGTTTGGGGGTGTTGGTTATGAAGCGAATCCCAATTTATTATTGGAACTAGGCTATCGAGCTAGAACCTACAATGGCACCAACACAACTTTTGGGAATCCCGTACATAATTCATTTATGTTGCGAGCAAGTTTCTAGTTAACAGCTTTCAATATTCAAAAAGGGTAACTACAATACCATGATCCGAAGGATATATGATAGATTTACCATGAATAATAATTGGTTCATTTAAAAAAGCCATATACGATTTTGACGCTACTGCTTTTAATTTGGAACCTTTGTAAAAAATATAATCTATTCTATGCTCATCATTTTTTTCTATGGCATCCCAAGTGATACCAGGCGAAGCAATAGGGCTTTCGTTAATTGCTCTATAACTATCAATTAAGCCTATATCTTCTAAAATTTTTGTACTGTACCAAGGCACAACGAGCCCCTTATGAATTCGCTTTGTCTCAAGACCCCAATCCAAATGTGAGGGCGAATTCATATCACCTCCAAATATTAAAGGAATAGAATCTGCCTCTGCTGTATAATTTTTTAAATAGGGCAAAATCTTTTGAATCATGGAGTATCTTGTTTCCGTTCTTTCCCATTCAAGTAATTCTTCAACTGTTTTGCCCATTTTTTCCGGCTCATCGTTCCACGGCAGATAATGAAACCAATTCGTAAGAAATCTTATTTTTTGTCCTCTAATTAAAATTTCCGTTCCACCTAAATAAAAGGGGAATTCAGTATCTAATCGTTCACCAAAAGGAAATTTTGAATAAATAGACAAGTTTGTGCTTTTGTCATCTAAAGCTGTACCCTTTGGAGCTACTAAATGAAAGTTTAATCCCAACGAATCTGCAATCATTTTGCCAGACCCGTAGGTTTCTATCATCAAAATAACATCAGGGTCTATTTCTTCTATAATTTGGATGGCATTCTGAGGACCATTTTCAATATCATTGGCCCCATGAAGTATATTCCAGGCCATTACTTTAAATGTTTTAGGTTCTTCTTGTGCACTACAGTTTACAAAAACAAAAAATAAGTAAAAAGAACTCGTTTCATTACTGTCTAACACTACCTAATCCTACCTATTTCACCACTTTCAAAGTCTAGTATTACACCTTCAGAAATCCATTTTGCAAGTGCTTGTCGATTATCTGGATCTAGAATTCTACGCTGATCCTTCTTATTTCTAATATTCCCTATTTCTATATAAGCCATAGCAGGGTCGGTCCTTCTGACCATATACAGGCCTGTTCGATCACCAAAAGTGCCGGTATAGGTTCTATTGGGCTGATACTTTTTATATTTTTTGTGAAAAGTTTTATGTATGCTTTCAGCAAGCTTTTTCCCATTCTTGCTATTTTTATGATGATAAAAAAAAACATCGATGTTCTGTCCTACACTTCTACTATCTACATGAGTAACAAGCAAGCGTTGAAATTTGCCTCTATTTTTACTATGGAGTTGATTTATAATATCCACACGTTGTTTTAATCGAGCAACCTGATTTAATGGAATTACTTTATCTAAATAGGCAACTTCATCATGATCTATCTTTAAAATTCTTTCATCACGAATACCATCGTTAGGATCTCTTATAATAATGTAAACTGTAGCACCATGAGATAATAATTCTTTAGCCAAACGTAAGGTAATATCATAAGCATACTCATCTTCGGCAATAGACTTTCCACCATACACTGCCATAGCACCAGGGTCTGGGCCTCCGTGCCCAGCTACTAAGTAATACACTGCTCCTTTTAAACGTTCGCTTTGAGAAACTACAGCTGAATGTTTCTTTCCAAAGATTTCATATTCTTTGCCTACTACTTTTTTAATTTCGGTTGTTTGTTTTTGAATTTCAGCAACTACGGGTACCGTGTCTAATTTTGCATTTGGAATTTTATAAGTTCTTCCAGCATATAAATGCACACTATCTCTAAGGTTTTCAATATTTAGCGCAACAAACTCATCAAAATAATCATAAGGATGAAGTCCCTGTTTTCGCAATAACAACAGAATACCATCACCAGTTTCGGCTTTTACAGTAGCTAAAGAATCTTGTGCTAAAATTTGTCCACCGAAAAAAATGGTTAAAATGAATATTCCTTTAAATGTATTTTTAATTTTCAGTACGCCCATTGATACTTTTTGCATGAAGAAACCAAAAACAATGCCTAAATGAACATCGTTCGTTTACAAAATTACATAAGCAAATGAAAACCAAGAAGTCAATCTCAAAAATTAGTTAACGATTTACTTAACAATTATAAAAAAGAATACATAACCTAAAAATATTGCCCAATACCAAATACTATTCCGCGAGAAGCACCTTTGGTTATTCCATGCCCATAGTCTATTCTAAATACAGCATTAAAGATTCTTTTATGCACAAAGCGAAGACCCAAACCGGGATACACTCTAATATTGTCTTCGTGCGTAAAATCGTCGAAATTCCCACCAGGATTTCGCCATGTTCCAGCATCAATAAAGAAATTTCCTTGTAAAATAAACCAATCTTTATCAATAAAATTATGACGATATTCTGTATTTAAAACCACCGTACCTGTACCACGATCAATAGTATTCCCAACGCCCCTAATATTAATATTGTTATCTACCGAAAAAGGAGCAAATGGAGTTTTTTCATTTGATGAAAGTCCCATTCTTAATCGATTTGCCCAAACACCTTTATGCCATAATTCTCGGTAATAAATTAAATCATTAAAGGCAATAACAAAACTTGGAAAGTCTGTTTTAATAGCTTTAACATATTGAAAATTAAAAGTATTTCGAAAGCCATTTAATAATTGATAGTCGTAATCTACTCCATCATATTGATGAATTAATTTAAAAAGCGCTTTATCTATTTTTAGCGCTCGCGGGACATCTACACTAGTTGCACCTGAAATATATTCATAGTTCTCCGTAAAAAAACCACCACCAAATGACAATTGATTTCTAAAATTTATTTGATGTAATGCAAGCAATTCTATTGCTTTATTATTGTAGCTATAATCAGCAGCGGTATCATCGAAAAAAATTGGCTCTAAGGTTTTTAAATCGTGATAATCCAAAGACAAGCCCCATTTACGACCAAGCAAATATGGTGCTTTAACTTGCAGTCCATAAGAATTAAAAACATCATATTGATAAAAAGCTCCTAGGGTAATATTCCTTCCCAAAAAATTAAATTCTTGTAATCCAATTCTAAATGCAAATTCGTCATTGCTAGAAGTATAAATGCTCGCAAAAGGTATTAGTGTATAATTCTCAATAATAGTAAATAATACTTTTGCACTTTTTTCACTATCATAACTCAGTTCAAAATCAGCATTAGAAATCGATGGTAATCGTTTTAAATACTGAACATCATTTTCAATTTGTGTGGAATCAAGTACTGAACCCGGAGTAGTTTTAATTAAATTTTTTAAGAACGAAGGTTTAGTTCTTTTGGTCCCTTCAAAAACAACGTCAGCTATGTAAGTTTGAGCACAAATCGTCAAACTCATAAGAGAAAACCATAAGAAGCAAAAATATTTCATAAAAGCAAACCCTAATCCTCTTCTAATACAAAAGGTATCTCTACAAAAAGATTTACCCAATTATCTTCGCTAACCCCCATTAAAGTAAAATTATAATCTAAGTTATATTCTAGTTCGGGCGGAGTTTCTCGAGTTACATTTAAAACTACATTTATTGTATTATAATACTGAAATGTTCTGTCTTCTGTATAAGTGCCAGACAGAAGGTTGTCATTAGCATCTGAAACAACTTGAAAATAAATTATGGTATCATCATATATACCTTCCGGCCATGAAAAAGTAGGCATTCTAGAATTTGTAATTGTAATACCATCATTAAGAACTTCGGTGGGTTTGGAATCTTTTTTTATACGAATTGGGTTGCAAAGATGAACTTTATCATCTTCTTCAAAAGTCACAATAACCCAAGCTCCTTCTTCAACCCTAGTTTCAATCTTTTTTAAATAGCCATTAAAAACGTCTTGCGGATTTACATCATACTCATCATATTCAGAAAAATCGTTTTTATCTGAAGTCGCAGACCTGGTTTCAAAATATCGAATATTGGTTGCGCCTACACGCGGATAAAGGAAAACACTGGTTCGGTCATCATTTACATTGCTTGCTGCGCAGGCAATGATATTATCTCTAACAATTGCAGTTTCATTTATAGCAGCTTCTAAGGTACCGGACAAAACCTCCTTATCAACCGAACAGCTAAAACATAAGATTCCCAAAAATATAATGGCGTATCTCAAAATGAATTCGATTTAAAATGATTTCGAATTACTTCTTCGGCTTTTTTATTTTGTGGTGTAAACCGGTTATCCTCAGCACCACCAACTTTATCATGATTAACAAACCATTTCCAAACATAACCTCCAGCAAACCAATCTTCTTCCCAAAACTCTTCGAAAAGTACTTTAGTCGCAATTGCTTGTCCTTCAAAATTTACTTGATCTTCATTACGATCTACAAGCCATGGTTTTTTTGCGGTAAAATCCATACTTCGATAACCAAATTCAGTAAAGATAACGGGCTTATCTACTTTTTTCGATAATTCAGCGATAGGCTTTTTCCATTTTTGCCAACCTAGTTTTAATTGCTCTACGGTCGGAGTTCTTTCTTCAGAAAGTGGAAAATACGCATCTATACCTATATAATCTAAATCTGACCAAAATGGTGTTCTGGTGTATTCATCCCAATTTGCAGCATAAGTTAATTTACCTTTATAAACTTCTTTAACTTTTACTATTAATTCTGACCAAAATTCAGGTCTGTTTTTTACAAACAACTCTAATTCAGTACCAATACAGAATACATCTATTTTAGAGGCTTCGGCCAATGCAGCGTATGAAGTAATAAAATCTGCATAGGATGTTTCAAGAATTTGCCAGTCCTCTTCACTCTCCATAACTATACTACCAGTAAACAACCCTCTAGAAACCCAAATTTGGGGTTTTAACATAACACTTATACCGTTATTATGTAACAAGGCAACATATTGTTTAGCTCCCTTTTTAGTTTCTCCAAACCATTGCCTTTCGGAATTAAATACTACTTCTGGCGAACTTAAATCACGTATAAATCCAAATGGCATCACTGCTGCATGCGAAGCATTTAAAGCAACGACAGGGTCAATATGCTCTTGAGTAACCTCATTTCTTGAGGCAACAAAACTCACGCCATTCATTTTCGTTAACTTCTGACCAGCACAAGAAAGCTGTAAGAAGACCAATACAAGAAGTCCTAATTTTTTCATTTATAGTAAACTAGTCCCCTAAAATAGCTTTTTTATTAGTTTAAGCTATAAAATAACGCGTAAACCCAAATTAAAAGTTTGCCCAAGCCCTGTATTATTTCCTCGAACAAAATTAGTATACAATACTTCTAAATTTAAGGCATGGGTAAGTTGGTATTTTACTCCTCCACCCAATGCTGTATAGTTTTGGCTAAAATTATTACCTAAATCAATACGCTGAGAATGCTGAGCTAATGCCAAAATGGTGAATTTATAACTAGGAAAGTAACTCAAGAAAACACCAGGTGCCAAATTCATACTATTATTAGCAAAGCTATCACCAGAGTTACCAAAATTAAGTTCGGTATTTAACTCAGAAAACAATTGCCATTTCTCGCTAGGGAATGTATAATCATAAAAAAAACGGTTCTGCCAAACATATCCATTTTGCTCTAAATAAACCCCATCTTCAGTTTCGTTATCAATTAACGGAATAAAAAATGAGCTCTGAATAGAAAAATTACTAAGTGAAGCAATAGGAACAAACTTAACTGAAGGAGCAATTGCTGTTAACCCAGACCTAGCTGATGTGGCTTCACCATCAAATTTAAACACATCCAAAGCGGGTCTATCATTTGTGGTATTACTACGAATACGCGCTATGGCACCAACATTCCATCGTTTATTTTGCCCAATTCCCGTATATGCCTCTAATGTAGCTGTAAAAAACGTGGCTCTAGGAATATCATTATCACTAAAGGTGCTCTTCGTTTCAGTATATAAATTATTAAACCACTTAAGATCCCATTGACCCTTACCCATTAATTTTGAAGGTGTGTATTGTTGAATATTACTTCTATTTACTGAATCATCTGTAGTTTCATCTTGAGCATGAAGCCCAATAAAGAGGAGAAATACAGCAGATTGAATGAGAATTAAAATACGTTTTTTAAAATTCATTATTGGTTGCTTATTTATTATTATGTTCTATATAGTCCTGTATATAGCATAAAACTTACGTGCAGAAACAACATTATCGAAAAAAAAATAAAATATTAAGTTATTACCTTTAGTTACGACAGAATGTTAAAATAGAACGAAATAACATGGAACATATAGTTATTATTGGCAACGGAATTGCTGGTGTTACAGCTGCTAGACACATAAGAAAGAATTCTGACAAAAAAATAACTATAGTTTCCGCTGAGACTGATTATTTCTTCTCACGAACTGCCCTAATGTATGTTTATATGGGGCATATGAAGTTTGAGCATACACAACCATATGAAAATTGGTTCTGGAAAAAAAACAGAATAGATTTAGTAAAAGGATTTGTAAATGAGGTAAAACATGAAAACAAATCTTTGATTTTATCTGATGGAAAAACCATTTCCTATGATAAGTTAATTATTGCGACCGGTTCTAAACCAAATAAATTTGGTTGGCCAGGACAGGACCTAGATGGAGTTCAAGGGCTTTATTCCAAACAAGATTTAGATAAATTAGAAGCAAACGCACCCAATAATAAAGTATGTAAACATGCTGTTATTGTAGGTGGAGGCTTAATTGGAATAGAACTAGCAGAAATGCTGCGTAGTAGAAAAATACCTGTTACTTTTTTAGTTCGTGAAAGTAGTTTCTGGAATGGTGTATTACCAAAAGGTGAATCGGAGATGATTAACGAGCATATATTAGAACATCATATAGATTTACGCCTCGCAACCAATTTAGTTGAAATACATTCTGATGAAAATGGCAAGGTAAAAAGCATAACAACGGATAAAGGCGATACCATAGCATGTGATGTAGTAGGGTTAACTGCAGGTGTTGCCCCAAATATTGACTTCCTAAAATCTTCTGGAATTGAATTAGGTAGAGGTGTTAAGGTCAATAGGTACTTAGAAACTAATATAAAAGACATTTTTGCTATTGGTGATTGTGCTGAACAGCATGAAGCCATTGGAAACAGGCGTCCAATTGAAGCCGTTTGGTATACTGGTAGAATGATGGGTGAGGCTTTAGCCCAAACTATATGTGGTGCTAAACGAGAATACAACCCCGGACATTGGTTTAATTCTGCTAAATTCTTAGACATTGAATACCAAACTTATGGTTGGGTTTTTAGCGAAAGAGGTTTAAAAGACAACGAACAACACTTTCATTGGCGACATCCTAAAGAATACATAAGTATTACTATTTCATATGATAAAATTACCAGGAAATTTTTAGGGATTAACACTTTTGGTATTCGCATGCGACACAAAATTTTTGACCGGTGGTTAACAGAAGAAAGAAATGTGGAACATATTATAGCGTATTTAAAAGATGCCAACTTTGACCCTGAGTTTTATTCGCAAAATGAATCTCAAATAGTGTCAAAATTTAATGCTGAAATGGGTACCAATATAAAATCTAAGAAAAAAAGCTGGAAACGAATTTTTGTAAAGGCTTAAAAAAATACTATGAAAACCATAAAAACCACAGGACTTATAATTTTCTTAATAGGATTGGGCCTTTTTACCGCACTTCCTTTATTAGGCAAGTTTAAATTAGACCAAAAAGATTTTGACAAATTAGTTACAGATAAAGGTTTCAAAAGCGAACTATTTATCCAATCTATGCAAACCGAAGTAGTTGAAAGAGATTTCAATGGCATGCAGCAACTTTCACCTAAAATTGTGGATGCGCTAGAGGAAGCAAACAAACAACATAGAAAAAATAAAGAATACAAAAAAGTAATCTACACATCGCCACATGATATGGCCACACTAATTGGCAAAACATCTGGTAATGGATTCATTGCTGAAAATAAAGGATTAATGTGGATGCTAACTTTTGGTTTTGGCATTATCGGCGCATTACTATTTATTTTACCCAATGTTGTTTTACTTGGCAAAAAGGGCATAAAAAATGATGGTGTATATCATGAAAGCTCTACAAATAAAGGTTGGGTAGCGTGGCTAGTTTTCATCTTTTTAGTTAGTTTTTATCTGGTATTATATTTTAGGCCTGAGTTCGCTGTTAATTGGACTTTTCTGGTCGACCCTATCAGCGAATTTTTAAGTGGAAATCCTGCAGGACATTGGTTTGTATATGGTTTTATGTATTGTGTAGTAATGACTGTTATGGCTATTAGAATGTATATAAAATACAGACATAACGTGTACCAAATGGTACGAACAACTTCAGTGCTATTTTTTCAAATTGTGTTTGCATTTCTAATTCCAGAAATCATGACGCGTTTACAAATGCCGTATTACGATTTTAAAAATGCCTTCCCCTTAGATTATGATTTTTTCTTCCAATGGAATTTAAAATCGCTATTAAATAGTGGTGGAATTGGACTTTTTATTCTTGTTTGGGGGGTAGTTTTAACCGTTGTAATCGTACCAGTAATGGTATATTTCTTTGGCAAAAGATGGTATTGTTCTTGGGTTTGTGGATGTGGTGGCTTAGCTGAAACTTTAGGTGATCCTTATCGCCAACATTCCAGCAAGTCATTATTTTCATGGAAGGTAGAAAGATGGCTAATTCACGGAGTTTTACTATTCGCTCTGGTAATGACTGGAATGACATTGTATAGTTTCTTTGCAGAAACTGGCACAGTTTTGGGAATAAAAACACAAAGTGTGCAAAACACATATAGCTTAGCTATTGGTTCTGTTTTCGCAGGTGTTATTGGCACTGGCTTTTATCCGATTTTCGGAAATAGAGTATGGTGTAGATTTGGTTGTCCGCTTGCTGCCTATTTAGGTTTTGTTCAACGATTTAAATCGCGCTTTAGAATAACAACCAATGGTGGCCAATGTATTTCATGTGGTAATTGTTCAACGTATTGTGAACAAGGAATTGACGTTCGTGCATATGCTCAAAAAGGAGAGAATATAATACGATCAAGTTGTGTAGGATGTGGAATTTGTTCAGCTGTTTGCCCACGTGGCGTTTTAAAGTTAGAAAATGGACCAGAAGCCGGACGTATTAATCCGACAGAAGTTTTATTAGGTAATGATGTTGATTTAATGGATTTAGTAAACAAGAAGTAAAACAACCCAAAACCTATAAACGCAAATACGATTTAGATAAAATGATTTATAAAAGCCTAATATTAGCGTCATTGATTTTTTTCTTTGGAAATCCTTCCGAAGAGAATATTCGCTATTACAAGGAATATTATAAAACTGGCAAAAAGAAATCTGAAGGTTGGGTAAAAAACGGTGTAAAATCTGGTTATTGGAAATTTTACTATTCTAATGGAAATGTAGCGGAAAAAGGGCATTATAAAAATGGTCAACGGGTTGCTTATTGGTATTTCTACACCCCTAACAAAACAAGAAGTACTGAAGGGCACTATTCACAAGGAAGAAAATCGGATTGGTGGCTTTATTATGATGAAAATGGGAGGCTCGACTATAAATGTCAATTAAATACAGGAGTTAAAAACGGGTATTGCATTCAATACACCAATGGTGAAATAGCTTCAGCAATTAGGTACAACAAAGGCAAAAAAATAAAGGAATGGCATGACATTAAAAGTTTTAAAAGGGAAAATAAATTAACTGATTTGCGATAATATAACCACATTTGCATAAGTTATTATTTTCATTCATTTAATTCGAGCCTAGGAAAAAAATCTTCACCGAATACAAATTAATCTAAAGCAATAATTCATTGCATCTAAATCAAGGAAAAAAATAGAACCTTAAATAGGTCTCAGCAATGAAAAATAAAATAATTAAAGTTATAATTCCCGCATATAATGAAGCTGATTCTATTGCATCAGTCATTAAAGAGATTCCTGATATAGTTTCGGAAATTATAGTAGTCAATAATAATTCATCAGATGATACTGTAGAAAACGCCAAAAAAGCAGGTGCTACAGTACTTTCCGAAGCCCGAATGGGCTATGGATATGCCTGCTTAAAAGGAATGAATTATGTAGCAGAGCAATCCGAAAGACCACATATTATCGTATTTATTGATGGAGACTATAGTGATTATCCGGAAGAACTAAGTAAACTAGTAGCACCCATATTAAATGAAGGTTTTGATTTTGTAATTGGTGCTCGTGTAAAGCGACTTAGAGAAGAAGGCAGCATGACACCGCAACAAATTTTCGGTAATTGGTTAGCAACCAGTCTAATGAAATTGCTCTTTAAGGCAACATTTACTGATCTTGGACCGTTTAGAGCAATAAGGTACGACAAGTTGCTAGCGCTACAGATGGAAGATAAAACCTATGGGTGGACGGTAGAAATGCAACTTAAGGCTCTGAAAAAAAAGCTGATATATACTGAAATACCAGTGCATTACAAGAAAAGAATTGGTGTTTCAAAAGTATCAGGAACCGTAAAAGGTAGTATATTTGCTGGTATAAAAATCTTGGGTTGGATATTCAAGTACAGCCTAAAATAAAATAGAGTTTTTTATATAAATTTAGATTGTAATTATGGGATTGATTCTTACATACATTATTCTAACCGTATATAGCATCTCATTAATGCTCATATTCTTCTACAGTCTTGCGCAGTTAAACTTGTTAGTCAACTACTTAGGCAACAAACGTAGAAATCAAACCGCACCAAAATTCAATTTACTAGATCCAAAAGAAATACCATATGTAACCATTCAGCTCCCTGTTTATAATGAGGAGTACGTAATGGAACGTTTGTTAGAGAACATTTCAAAAATAGAATACCCAAAAAGCAAATTAGAAATACAGGTTTTAGATGATTCTACCGATGATACTGTAATTGATACTGCTAAACATGTAAAAGTATTACGGGAAACTGGTTTGGATATTACCCACATTACACGAACTAACCGTCAAGGATTTAAAGCTGGTGCCTTAAAAGAAGGTCTTGAAATTGCAAAAGGTGATTTTATTGCCATTTTTGATGCTGACTTTTTACCAGACAGCGATTGGTTAAAGAAAACTGTAATTTATTTTAAAGATGCAGAGATTGGTGTTGTTCAAACAAGATGGGGCCATATTAACAGAGATTATTCTACTTTAACTCGTATTCAAGCTTTTGCATTAGATGCACATTTTACGTTAGAACAAGTTGGAAGAAGCTCCAAGGGACATTTTATTAATTTTAATGGAACTGCTGGAATTTGGAGAAAAGAATGTATACTAGATGCTGGAAACTGGGAAGGCGACACTCTTACAGAAGATCTTGACTTAAGTTATAGAGCGCAATTAAAAGATTGGAAATTTAAGTATTTAGAAGATGTTGAAACTCCTGCTGAATTGCCAGTAGTAATTAGTGCAGCACGTTCACAACAATTTCGTTGGAATAAAGGTGGTGCTGAAAATTTTAGAAAATCTGTTTGGCGTGTTTTATCTGCCAAAAACATATCATTTAAAACTAAGTTTCATGGTGTAATGCACTTGCTAAACAGTTCCATGTTTCTATGTGTATTTTTAGTAGCCCTTTTGAGTATTCCTGCAATGTATATAAAAGCTATATACCCACATTTGGATTGGGTATTCTCACTACTTCAGTTTTTTGTCTTAAGCACCATAATATTATTTGTTTGTTATTGGTTTACGTTTAAAAGCATACAAGGCAGTAGTTTCGATAAATTTATAGATTACATTAAACTATTCTTTACCTTTTTTGCAGTAGCCTTAGGTTTTTCTTTACACAACACGATTGCTGTTTTAGAGGGGCATATGGGTAAACGCAGTGAATTTGTACGTACACCAAAATTTAATATAAATAGTATTACGGAAAGTTGGAAGGGCAATAAGTACCTTGCCAAGAAACTTTCACCAAATATGATTATAGAAGCCGTATTAATGGTTTATTTCTTATTTGGCATGTATAGTGCGATTCCTCTTAATGATTTCGGGTTATTTCCGTTTCACTTCATGTTATTTTTAGGTTTCGGATTTGTATTCACAAAGTCTTTGACCTCAAGAGCATAAATTTCTCGCTATTAAATAATTTAATTTTCATATTTTCAGTTATTCAAACCGACTAAAACTGAAATGCAAAATCGTATATTTTCATACGCCAAACTTCACAAAATTCCAATTCTGCTAGTAATAGCAAGTTTATTATTTTATTTTGTATTTGCTTATAAACTGCCTCGCACCGATTTTGTTAAGCTCCTCTGTTTATTTATTGCACTTTTCATGCTTTGTTTCAAGATAATTCAGTTTGAAAAATGGAACTATAAATTCCTTTTAATTGTAGGCGTCTTATTTCGGTTGGTGTTTATAGCAGCAGAACCTAGTCTTTCACAAGATTATTTTCGATTTATTTGGGATGGCGAATTGGTTAGTAATTTTATCAATCCGTATTTAGCAGTACCAAACACCCTAATAGAACAACAAGATTTAGTTATCGCGAATGCCAAAGAACTTTATAATGGTATGGGGACATTAAGTGCTAGGCATTTTAGCAACTATCCTCCCATGAATCAAATTCTATTTGCAATCGCTGCACTTTTTGGGGGGAAATCTGTACTAGGTACAACAATAGTAATGCGGATATTAATCATACTAGCAGATATTGGTATATTCTATTTTGGTAGAAAATTATTGCGAAATCTAAATCAGTCACCACATTTAATATTTTGGTATTTTTTAAATCCATTGGTCATAATTGAACTTACGGGTAATCTCCATTTCGAAGGCGTAATGCTCTTCTTTTTTGTATGGTCCATTTATTTATTATCTGTAAAAAAATGGTTAGTAGCAGCAATACCATATGCGCTTGCTATTTTAATAAAGTTAGTGCCTTTAATGTTTCTTCCGCTATTCTTTAAATATTTAGGTATCAAAAAAAGTATTTTATTTTACTTTATTGTGGGTATTGTATCCGTTATATTCTTAATGCCATTTTACTCCCCAGACTTTATTAACAATTACTCCCAAACAGTAGGCCTCTGGTTTTCCAATTTCGAGTTTAATGCAGGTCCGTATAATCTAATTGAAAAGATTGCTATTTATTATGACCAAAAACCATGGGAATTTATAAAGAGTTACGGTAAAGTAACACCATATGCTACTATTGCTTTAGTTCTATTATTCGCACTTTTTAAAGTAGATAAACAGTTAAAAAATCTACTTATGGCCATGCTTTGGGTTTTAACTGTCTATTATTTTATAAGTACAACGGTTCACCCGTGGTACATCATCTTTCTTTTGCCATTATGTGCTTTTTCTGATTTTAGATTTCCTATAATTTGGTCAGCAGCAGTAGTACTAAGTTATTACGCTTACGCCCAAGCGGACTATAAAGAAAATCTTTGGCTACTTGCCATTGAATATATTTCTGTGTTTGGCTATATGTGCTACGAAATCATTAAACTAAACAAACAAAAACCTTTTTTTCGAAAAAATACCACTTCAAACGTTGTCGACTCAATTTAATTTGTATTTTTGATTTTCAATGCAAGCACAGAATTACATATTCGCATTAAATACACGTCCGGTATCTCTACGCCGTCGTCGCCCGTAAGGGTGCACTTCTATTATGGAAAAAGGTGAGTCCATTTCCGCATTTCGACAAAACACATTCAAAAATTTTAATTTAAACAGGTAGCAACAATGGATATTGTTATTGCTAACGAGTCACATTTTAAGTACGCCCAAATTATTTGCGATACTATTGCAAAATCTGCACAAGTACGTGGCACCGGTATTGCAAAAAGAACGCCGGAATACATCAATAAAAAGCTTTCGAACGGAAATGCCGTAATAGCTTTAGAAGGTGATAAATTTGCTGGTTTTTGTTATATCGAGGTTTGGGGACATGAAAAATATGTGGCAAACTCGGGCTTAATCGTACATCCTGATTACAGAAATCAAGGTTTAGCAAAGAAAATTAAAAATGAGATTTTCAAGCTATCAACAAGTAAATTTCCAGATGCAAAAATATTCGGAATCACTACCGGACTTGCGGTAATGAAAATTAATTACGAATTAGGCTACAAACCTGTAACATTTTCGGAATTAACAGATGACCCTGAATTTTGGAAAGGGTGTCAAACTTGCAAAAATTTTGATGTTTTAACGCGCACAGAGCAAAAAATGTGTCTTTGTACTGGTATGTTATACGACCCAAAGGTTAAAGCAAAAAGCACAAAAAAGCCAAATAGTAAAGTATATCAAAAATTAAAAAGTTTAAAGGAAAGTATATTCCTAAAGAAAAATACAAAATGAAAAAATTAGTTTTAGCATACAGTGGTGGGCTTGATACTTCGTATTGCGCCAAATATTTATCAAAGGAAAAAGGATTCGAAGTACATGCAGTAAGTGTAAATACAGGTGGTTTTTCTACTGAAGAAATTGCAACAATTAAAGAGAAAGCATTACAGCTTGGCGCATCATCTTATACTTCTATAGATGCGGTACAAACATTTTATGACAAGGTAGTAAAGTATCTTATTTTCGGTAATGTATTAAAAAACAACACCTATCCTCTTTCTGTAAGTGCCGAACGAATTGTTCAAGCCATAGAAATAGTGAACTATGCAAAAGAAGTAGGTGCAGAATATATTGCTCATGGAAGTACTGGTGCTGGTAATGACCAAGTAAGATTTGATATGATTTTTCAAATTATTGCCCCTGAAATTGAAATAATTACTCCTATTAGAGACAACTCTTTAGCAAGAGAAGCAGAAATAGCTTACTTAAAAGAAAACGGTGTAGATTATTCTTGGGAAAAAGCAAAATACTCAATAAATAGAGGCCTTTGGGGAACATCTGTAGGTGGGGAAGAAACGCTAACTTCAGAAAAAGCATTACCAGATTCGGCTTACCCAAGTCAATTACAGGAAAAGAATCCTTCAGAAGTAAAACTTACTTTTGAAAAAGGAGAACTAGTAGCTATCGATGGAGAAAAAGATAGTCCCGTTGCCAATATAGAAAAGTTAGAAGCAATAGCATCTACTTATGCTATTGGGAGAGACATTCATGTGGGTGACACTATTATTGGAACCAAAGGCAGGGTTGGTTTTGAAGCACCTGCGTCGTTAATTATTATAAAAGCACACCATTTACTAGAAAAACATACACTTACTAAATGGCAGCAATACCAAAAAGAACAACAAGGTAATTTTTATGGAATGCTTTTGCATGAAGGAAATTATTTAGACGCCGTAATGCGAAATATTGAAGCTTTCTTAACTGACACACAAAAGACAGTATCAGGCGATGTTTTTGTTGGCCTATATCCATTTCAATTTAGATTACAAGGTATTTCTTCTAAACATGATTTAATGACAGATGCTTTTGGCAGTTATGGTGAAATAAATAAAGGATGGTCTGCTGATGATGCAAAAGGCTTTATTAAAATACTTTCAAATTCAGGAAAGATTTATAATCATGTAAACCAAAAAGATGATTAAGGCAGCAATAATTGGTGGTTCTGGTTATACAGGTGGCGAATTGATTCGAATTCTTTCAAATCATCCAGAAGTTGAAATAGATTTTGTTTTCAGCACCACAAGAGCAGGCAAAAAACTATCAACAGCACATCCTGATTTATTAGGATTAACTGAAATGAAATTTACGGGCACTGTAAATCCAAATGTAGATGTTGTATTTCTATGCCTAGGTCATGGTAATTCCTCCAAATTTTTACATGAAAATATCTTTTCTAATTCAACAAAAATTGTAGACCTCAGTAACGATTTTAGGCTTGAAAAAGATGCAATATTTGAAGGTAAAGAATTTATATATGGTTTACCCGAAATAAATAAAGCCCAAATTGAAAAGGCAAATTATATTGCTAATCCTGGTTGTTTTGCTACAGCAATTCAATTAGCTCTATTACCATTGGCAAAAGTTGGTCTATTGGATAAAGATGTACATATAAATGCCGTTACTGGCAGTACTGGTGCTGGTATTAGTCCTTCAGCTACTTCACATTTTAGTTGGAGGAATAATAATGTAAGTTGGTACAAGCCTTTTACTCATCAGCATTTAGGTGAAATTAATGAAAGTTTAAAATCCTTTCAAAAAGATTCTGGTGAATTGTTTTTTCTTCCGAATAGAGGAAATTTTACTAGAGGAATTTTAGCTACTGCCTACACCAAATTTGATGGCACAGTAGAACAAGCTATACAGCTATATAAAGATTTTTATGCTGATACAATTTTCACGCAAGTGGCTGAAGCACCTATAAATCTGAAACAAATTGTCAACACTAATCAATGCCATATTCATTTACACAAACATGAAGGTGTATTATTAATAACTTCTGCCATTGATAATTTATTAAAAGGTGCATCTGGACAAGCGGTACAGAACATGAATTTAATGTTTGGCTTAAATGAAAACATTGGACTCAATTTAAAAGCAGGAGTATTTTAAAAAAGTAATAAGTACAATGAATTAAGTACTAAGAAATTTTGTTAATGAGTAGTAGGCACTAATTACCTAGTACTTAATTCTTAAAACTAAAAACCATGAGAATAGCAATCATAGGAGCGGGAAATTTAGGATTATCTATTGCAAAAGGTATTCTACATTCTAAGGGATCAAATCACCTATATCTCACAAAAAGAAACCCAACAGAGATTTACAATTTTGAAAAGTATGGCAATGTTATAATTACTTCAGATAATGTAGAAGCGGTACGAAATTCACAAGTTTTAATATTTGCCGTTCAGCCGAGTCAATTAGAATCTATTCTTATAGATATAAAAAGTGTTCTTGCAAAAAGACATATAATAATTTCTACCATTACCGGGTTTAGCATTGCTAAAATTGAGGCTCTAATAGGTGAAAATCATAATATAATTAGAAGTATGCCAAATACTGCCATATCCGTAGGTAAATCAATGACCTGTATTTGCTCTAATGAAAAAGGAAAAAGTCGCATCGATTTAGCCAAAGCCATTTTTAATCGCATGGGGCATTCCATTGTAATTCCTGAAGAACAAATGCAAGCGGCAACAGTTATTTGCGCAAGTGGAATTGCGTTTTGGATGCGTTTAATGCGTGCCACTACTCAAGGAGCTATTCAGCTAGGCTTTGATGCTAAAGAAGCACAAGAGCTTGCCGTTTACACTTGTAATGGTGCTGCCAGTCTACTTATTGAATCTGGCAATCATCCAGAAGAAGAGATAGATCGCGTAACTACTCCACAAGGCTGTACGATACAGGGTTTAAATGAAATGGAGCACCAAGGTTTAAGTTCTTCATTAATTCAAGGAATTGTAGCTTCCTTTGAGAAAATTAGCAATATTAAAGAAAGACAAGTTTAATGTAACCCCTAACCCAGGAGAGAAGCACGTCTATTAAAAATATAAAACAAATACAGCTAATAAAATCAATTACAAAGGCTTTGCTTATATGTATTGAATTTTGTGTTTGAAATTGAACTTTGAAAATATGAATTTATTTGACGTTTACCCATTATATAATGTAACGCCAGTTTCGGCGAAAGGAATATTAGTAACGGATGACCTTGGCAAAACCTATCACGACTTTTATGGAGGTCATGCTGTGATTTCCATTGGACATTCGCACCCGCATTACGTAAAACGAATAAAAGACCAGTTAGATAAAATTGGTTTCTATAGTAATTCTGTTAAAAACCCATTGCAAGTAGAGCTTGCTACTAAATTGGGTGTATTATCAGATTGCGAAGATTACAACTTATTTTTAATTAACTCGGGTGCCGAAGCCAACGAAAATGCTTTAAAATTAGCTTCGTTTCACACTGGTAAATCGAGAATCATAGCATTTAAAAATGGGTTTCATGGAAGAACCTCAGCAGCAGTTGCAGCTACTGATAATCCAAAAATTAATGCACCTTTAAATCAGCAGCAAAAAGTAACCATTCTGCCATTAGATGATATTGAAGCTTTCGAAAAGGAAATATCGAAAAATGATGTTTGCAGTGTAATTATTGAAACCATACAAGGTGTTGGTGGGCTAGATGAGCCAACTGCTATATTTTATCAAAAAGTAGCATCACTTTGCAAAGAGAATGAGGTATTATTAATTGCTGACGAAGTTCAATGTGGTTTTGGGCGAAGTGGTAAATTCTTCGGATTCCAACACTACGAGGATATAAAACCAGATATTATTACAATTGCAAAAGGAATGGGAAATGGATTTCCCGTTGGCGGTGTTTTAATTCATGAAAGCATAAA
The DNA here is from genome assembly GCF_039941195.1 of Aurantibacter sp. Classification (GTDB taxonomy): domain Bacteria; phylum Bacteroidota; class Bacteroidia; order Flavobacteriales; family Flavobacteriaceae; genus Aurantibacter_A. The sequence continues at coordinate 44,589 of NZ_JBDVFA010000035.1, forward strand.
AGCTTCTCATGGACTTTTAGGCACTACTTTCGGAGGCAATCATTTAGCATGTACTGCTACCTTAGCCGTCCTAGAGGTATTAGAATCTGAAAATTTAATAGAAAATGCAGCAACTTTAGAAAGTTATTTTAGAGAAAAAGCTGCTGAAATTCCTCAAATTAAAAGAGTAAAAGGTAGAGGCTTAATGTTAGGACTAGAATTTGATTTTGAAGTTGCAGACCTTAGAAAAAGATTAATACACAATCAATCACTATTCACCGGAGGTGCTAAGGACAAACATATTTTAAGAGTACTCCCAGCCTTAAATATTAACAGAGAACATCTCGACTTATTTTTTAATGCTTTAAAAGTAGAACTAGCATGAACAAACTTTTGAATATATCGCAGAGAAATGCAGTACTGCTGACTATGGCATCCTTGCTTGAAAAAGAAAAAAATGCGCTTTTATCAGCAAATGAAACTGATATGGACAGCTATTCTGGTGATGATATTGCCATGCGAGATCGACTAAAAGTTGATGATGCCAAAATTGAAGGAATGATTTTATCATTACAACAATTAGCAAGTTTAGATGACCCTTTAGGTGTGGAACGTTTTAATTTTACTCATGAAAACGGTATACATGTAAGTAATAAAACAGCGCCTTTTGGCACGGTTTTAATTATATATGAATCGCGACCAGATGTAACTATCGAGGCCGCCGGAATTGCATTTAAATCGGGTAATAAAATTTTATTAAAAGGCGGTAAAGAATCTATAAACAGCAACTTGGTATTGGTTGAATTATGGCATAAAGCTTTGCAAGATAATGGGGTGCAAAATGACTGGGTTACTTATTTACAATTTGATAGAAATCAGACACAACAATTCTTAGAAAAACCTACACAAAAAGTAGATTTGATTGTACCAAGAGGAGGCGAACGATTAATTGCCTTTGTAAAGCAGCATGCAACCTGTCCTGTAATAGTTAGTGGACGTGGAAATAATTTTATTTACATAGATGCCGAAGCCGATTTACAAATGGCTTTAGATATTATTATCAATGGTAAAACCACTAAAATTTCAGCTTGTAATGCTTTAGATAAGGTTTTAATCGATTCCAATCTTGTTCGAAAGCAACAATTTCTACAACATCTAATTCAAGAATTACAGAAAAGTAATGTTGAAATACTTGCCGACAATGCGCTATCTAGTTTAGAAGGAACGGCAGCTATTGCAGATGAAAATGTATGGTACGAAGAATTTTTAGATTATAAAATTGTTATCGGCCAAACTGTAGATTTAGAAGAAGCAATATCAAATATAAATACATATGGCGGCGGACATTCAGCCTGTATTGTTACTAACAATTCTGAACATGCGGAACAATTTATGAATAATGTTGATAGCGCAGCAGTTTACCACAATGCATCAACAAGATTTACAGATGGCGGGCAATTCGGCTTAGGCGGTGAGCTTGCTATTAGTACCGACAAATTACATCAACGAGGACCTATAGGATTGCAACACTTAGTTACCAACAAATGGTATGTTAAGGGAAATGGGCAAATTAGATAAATATGACAAAAAAGCGAATTTTATTAAAAATAGGCTCTAACACTTTAACTAAAGAAACCGACCAAATTTCTAGAGGAAAGATTGAAGATATTGGTAGGCAAATTGTACAACTAAAAAATGAATACGATTTTATAATTGTTAGTTCTGGGGCTATTACTGCGGCAAAACAATTTGTAAAGTTGGAGCATAATGGTGAAGAAATAAGCATGAAACAAGCCTTAGCTTCAATAGGTCAACCGCACCTAATGCGTATGTTTCAAGAGAATTTCAGAGAACTTGGACTATTTACATCGCAATGTTTATTATCGTATTCCGATTTTGAAAATCCGAAGTCAAAAGGCAATATTAAAAATACAATTGACATATTAGTTTCTAATAATTTCATTCCAATAATTAATGAAAACGACACAGTAGCAGCAGATGAAATACAGTTTGGCGACAATGATAAACTAGCAGCTTTAACTGCCGCACTTTTACAAGCAGACTTATTATTGATTGCAACGAATACCAATGGCATTTATACAAAAACATCCATAGAAAACGGCCAACCTGTTACCATAACAGAACCCGTCGGAATTGAAGAATTAAAAAAAGAAATTAGCACTATAAAATCGTCGCACGGTACGGGCGGTATGCAATCAAAAATAGAAGCTGCAACTATCGCAAGTGATGCCAATATTGAAACATGGATTACAAACGGACTAAAGGACAATTTTATAACAGATGCATTGAATAGCATCAGTCATTTTACAAAAATAAAAGCATGAGAAATTACCTCTCAATAAAAGACATTGACTCATTAACCGATTGGGTAGCTGAAGCACGAGAATTAAAAAGCAACCCTAGACAATTAAATAATTTAGGCAAGCATAAAACTATAGGTCTATTATTCTTCAACAACAGTTTACGTACTCGCTTAAGTACACAAAAAGCTGCTATGAATTTAGGGCTAGAAGTTATTGTAATGAATTTTGGCAGTGAAGGTTGGGCTCTAGAATATGCTGATGGCACAATTATGAACGAAGGCACCTCTGAACATATTAAAGAGGCAGCTCAGGTAGTTTCGCAGTATTGTGATATTGTTGCCATTCGTGCCTTTGCCAATTTAAAGAATAAAGAAAAAGACGAGGCAGAACAAGTTTTAAATGGCTTCAAAAAATATGCTGATATTCCAGTTGTTAATATGGAAAGCTCGGTAGGGCATCCGTTGCAAGCATTAGCAGATGCTATTACTTTAGACGAAAACAATTCAAAAAGTAAACCTAAAATAGTTTTATCATGGGCACCGCATCCAAAGGCATTGCCACATGCCGTAGCAAATTCTTTTGTTGAAATGATGCAGTTGCAAGATGCAGATTTTGTGATTACACATCCCGAAGGATATGAATTGGATAAAAAAATAACAAAAGATATTCCAATTGAGCATAACCAAGAAAAGGCTTTAGAAAATGCAGATTTTGTTTATGTAAAAAATTGGAGTAGTTATTCCGATTATGGTCAGGTAGTAAGTAAAGACTCTAACTGGATGATTACCAAGAAAAAGTTAGGCAATGCAAAATTCATGCATTGTTTACCAGTAAGAAGAAATATAGTTGTAGCAGATGAAGTTTTAGACAGCAATCAATCGTTAGTTATTGAACAAGCTAATAATAGGACTTATGCCGCTCAGGTTGTATTGAAGAAGATTTTAGAAAATAACTAAAGTGAATTTAAAACTAAAAGATAAAACGTGCATTGTAACAGGAGCCACTAGTGGGATGGGGAAAGCTATTGCTATAGCATTTCACAAAGCCGGAGCTAATCTTGTTTTATCTGGTAGAAATGAAGAAAGAGGTGATTTATTGGCTCAAAATCTTGAAAATTCTATTTTTTTAGCTGGTGATGTTAGTGAACCAAAGTACAATAAAAAACTTGTTGAGATAGCCATAGAAAATTTCGGAAAGTTAGATATTGTCTCACTAAATGCTGGAATCTTAGGTCTTGGTAATGTAATCGATTTATCGATTGCAGATTGGCACACAACATTAAACACCAACTTAAGTTCTATTTTCTATATTTCTAAATATGCTATTCCGTATTTAGAAAAAAATAATGGAAATATTTTAATCAATGCCTCAATAGCTGCTTTTAAAAGTTTTCCAAATCATCCTGCCTATTGTGCATCCAAAGCGGGTTCAGTTGCAGTAATGAAACAGATGGCCGTAGATTATGCACCAAAAATTAGGGTCAATGCTATTTGTCCAGGTCCTGTTGACACACCCTTAATTTGGGATTCTGCTAAAGCATTTGAAGATCCAGAAAAAGCAGTTGAAAATGCTGGAAACACAACTTTACTAAAACGTTTAGGCAAACCTGAGGACATTGCAAGTTTAGCTCTTTTTTTAGTTTCTGATGATGCTTCTTGGATAACTGGAACAGCAATGAATATAGATGGTGGAATATTAAATACATAAAATGAAAAAAAAATTATCCATTATAAAAATTGGCGGTAACGTAATTGAAAACGAAGAAGAATTATCAAAATTCTTAGCTAGTTTTTCGCAATTAGAAGGGTCTAAAATATTAGTTCATGGTGGTGGAAAATTAGCCACACAATTGGCTAATCAATTAGGAATAGAATCCAAAATGTTTCAAGGCAGAAGAATAACAGACGCAGATAGCCTTAAAATAATAACCATGGTATATGCCGGTTTAACAAACAAGAACATCGTAGCAAAATTACAGGCTTACAATTGCAATGCAATAGGGCTGAGTGGTGCAGATGGTAATATTATTAAGGCACATAAAAGGCCAATACGCGATATAGATTTTGGATTTGTAGGCGACATAGAAAACGTTGATGCATCGATTATAAATCAATTATTGACCATAAATTTAACACCAGTTTTCTGTGCAATGTCACATAACAAACGCGGTCAATTATTAAATACCAATGCAGATACTATTGCTTCAGAAATTTCAATTGCCATGAGTTCTATTTATGAAACTACATTGTACTATTGTTTTGAAAAAAAAGGTGTTTTAATGGATGTAAATGATGACAATTCTGTAGTTACAGAAATTAACTCAGAATCGTACAAACAATTACTTTTTGATGATGTAATTGCAGATGGTATGCTTCCGAAAATGAAAAATTGTTTTCATGCATTAAAAAACAATGTTAAAAAAGTCTGTATCGGAAACACTAATATGTTGGACTCACAATCTGAATTATTCACAACTTTGACGCTATAGAATGGAGCAAAAAGCACTTACTAAAAAAGCCATTGAACTCTTAAAGGAATTAATCTCTATTCAATCTTTTTCATCAGAAGAGGACAAAACTGCCGATGCCATTGAAAAATGGTTTGAAACTTTTGATATTCCTTTTCAACGAAAAATTAATAATGTCTTTGCTGTAAACAAATATTTTGATGAAAGTAAACCAACGTTGTTGCTTAATTCACATCACGACACAGTAAAACCGAATCAAGCGTATACAAAAGATCCATTTCGTCCACATATTGAAGATGGAAAATTATATGGATTAGGCAGCAATGATGCTGGTGGATGCTTAGTATCTTTACTAGCCACTTTTACTCATTTTTATGAAAGCGAAAATCTGAGTCATAATATAGTGATGGTAGCGTCAATGGAAGAAGAAAGTGCTGGCAAAAATAGTTTACGAGGCCTATTACCAGATCTCCCAAATATTGATGTAGCTATTGTAGGCGAACCCACTTTACTCGATTTAGCAATAGCAGAAAAAGGGTTAATAGTTTTTGATGCGGTTGTAAAAGGTACTCCTTCCCACGCTGCACATCCAAATACTGACAATGCCATTTACAATACTATTGAGGTTTTGGATTGGTTCAAAAATTATACATTCGATAAAATATCTGAATCTTTAGGAGCTGTTAAGTTAACGGTGACTCAGGTTAACGCTGGAAGTCAACATAATGTAGTGCCTTCTCAAGTAGATTTGGTTATTGATGTTCGCGTCAATGATAAATATACCAATGCAGAAATAGCTGAAATTTTAAAGCGTGAAGCACCGTGCGAGCTTAAAGAACGTTCATTACGTTTGAATTCATCTGCAATTGATAAAAATCATCCTTTGGTTAAATCTGGCATAGCACTGGGCAAAAAAACATATGGTTCCCCTACCCTTTCGGATCAAGCAGCATTAAGCTGTCAGTCTTTAAAATTAGGGCCTGGTGATAGTACACGTTCTCATTCGGCTGATGAATATATATATGTTCATGAGATTGAAGAAGGAATAGATGTGTACATTAAGATTTTAAATGGATTTATAAAACAAAATTAAGTACGTTGCACTAAGTTTCGGACTTTACACAACGCACTAAACAATCAATACTTACAAAATGAAACTTTGGGATAAAGGCTTTAGTACAGATAAAAAAATCGACCACTTCACTGTTGGCAACGATCGTGAACTAGACTTGTATTTAGCAAAATATGACGTAATTGCCTCAAGAGCTCATGCTAAAATGCTTGGAAAAATTGGGCTATTAACGGAAACAGAAACTAAAAATTTGGTAACCGAATTAGACCAACTTACAAAAAGAATTAAAAATGGCACGTTTACAATTGAAGACAATTTTGAGGATATGCATTCCAAAATTGAGTATCAATTAACGCTTGCCTTGGGCGATACTGGAAAAAAAATCCATACTGCACGATCGAGAAACGATCAAGTTTTAGTTGCCATGCATTTATATCTTAAAGATGAACTTTCTGAAATAAAGTCTCAAACAAAAATACTTTTCGACTTACTTTTAAATTTGGCAGACAAGCATAAGAATGTATTGTTACCAGGTTATACTCATCTACAAATTGCTATGCCATCTTCCTTTGGATTATGGTTTTCGGCATACGCAGAAAGTTTAATCGACGATCTTTATTTTATTGACGCTGCATATAAAGTAGCTGATCAAAATCCATTAGGCAGTGCTGCTGGTTATGGTAGTTCTTTCCCCATAGATAGAACTTTCACAACCAAAGAAATGGATTTTGAAACTATGAAATATAATGTTGTGGCAGCACAAATGGGTCGTGGTAAAGTTGAAAAAGCAACTGCTTTTGGTATGGCGAATATTGCAGCGACATTATCAAAAATGGCGATGGACATCTGTTTGTATATGAGTCAGAATTTTGATTTTATTTCTTTTCCTGATGAATTAACAACGGGAAGTAGTATTATGCCGCATAAAAAAAATCCTGATGTATTTGAATTAGTAAGAGGTAAGTGCAACAAACTTCAGGCAGTACCAAACCAATTAACCTTGGTCATCAATAATTTACCAAGTGGTTATCATAGAGACTTACAATTGGTTAAAGAAATCATAGTACCAGCAATTCAAGAAATGAAAGCATGTTTAGAAATCTTGACTTTTAGCCTCAAAGAAATTCGAGTTAATGATGGAATTTTAGAAGACCCAAAATACGATTACCTTTTTAGTGTCGATACACTTAATGAATTAGTACAAAGTGGCATGCCATTCCGTGATGCCTATAAAAAAATGGGGAAAGAAATTAATGAGGGTACTTTTAGTCCTAAAAGAGACATCAAACACACACACGAAGGTAGTTTAGGACAGTTGTGTTTGAATGAGATTCGGGATAAGATGAGCAAGATTATATAACAAAAAATGCTATTCCGATAAATTCAACAATTGAAAAAGCAATCAATATGAAAAAGTACTATTTATTTATCATTCTAATTTTATCGGTAATATGTATTAATGCACAAGACACATATCAAAGAAATTCATCAGCAGATGTTCAAGGATATGTTTTCAGTTTATTACTTAACGATGAAAACAATGTAATAAATGGTGAAGCAGAAATTAGTGTTTTATTCAATGATGATATTAATGATTTTAGTTTAGATCTTGTTTCTAAATCAGACGCTTATGGAATGCAAGTAACTGATGTATTTGAAGATAGTCTGAAAGCCAATTACAGTTACGAGGGTAATAAATTAAAAATTACACCTAATAATTCTGCGGCTAAGGAGCGTAAATATAAGGTACGTTATTATGGAATCCCTGAGAGAGGATTGGTAATTGACACTACTAAATTTGGTCAACGTTCGTTCTTCGGAGATAATTGGCCAAACCTTGCAAGACACTGGCTTCCTTCAGTTGACCACCCTTCGGACAAAGCCACCATAGAATTTAGAATTACAGCGCCAGAGCATTATGATGTAGTTGCAACGGGTGAAAAAATTGAAGAAAGTAATTTACAAAATGGTTTTAAATTAACCACGTATAAAGAACCTGCTCCAGTACCAATGAAAGTTGTTACTATTGGTGTAACTAAATTTGCTAGTAGATTATTAGATGAAGTAGAAGGTATTCCTGTATCGGCTTGGGTGTATCCAGAAAATAGATTGGATGGGTTTTCTGATTACAGCGTAGCTACTAATGTTTTACAATTTTTTATCGATAATATTGGACCCTATTCTTATGCTAAGTTGGCAAACATGCAGGCTAAAACTCAATGGGGTGGATTAGAAAATGCGGGCACTATTTCCTATTTTGAAAATTCGGTTACTGGTAAAAATGAAGTTGAAGGGCTAATTGCACATGAAATCGCGCATCAATGGTTTGGTAATTCCGCTAGCGAAAACGATTGGAATCATGTTTGGTTAAGTGAAGGTTTTGCAACATATTTCGCAATTTTATATCAAGAAAGTGTTTATGGTGATCAAAAACGAAAAGAAGAATTAGAGCTTGACAGAAATCAGATTATAGCTTATTACGCTAAAAATCCCGCTCCAATAGTTGACCCTCGTATCACAGACCCAATGAAGGTTTTAAGTGTTAACACCTATCAAAAAGCTGGTTGGGTTTTAAATATGTTACGCCATAAATTAGGGAATGATACTTTTTGGAAAGGAATAAGAGCGTATTACGCTAAGTTTCAAAATTCAAACGCAATGACGGCCGATTTTCAAAAGGTAATGGAAGAGGCATCTGGCGAAAATCTTGAATCGTTTTTCCAACAATGGATATTCACCAAGGGCTACCCAGAATTAAAATGGAATTGGACTTATAAGAAAGGAATAGTTCAAATTGAAATTAATCAGGTACAGGATCATTCACTTTTTAATTTTCCGATTGAAATTGCTACTGTTAAAAAGGGTGTTTCAACACTTAATATGTTCCAAGTAAATACCAAAACACAAACTTTTAACGTAAATGTAGATGCTAAACCCGATTCGGTAATACTTGACCCTAATTACTGGTTGCTTTTTGAGGAAAAATAATATTTTCTAATGCTTTTTATACCGGATAAATACCTGTTCTACTTTTCCATAATAGATTATGGATAAATTCTAGTTTGTTTTTCACAGGTTCAGAAATTACAAATGGATACGGGTCACTTTCCCCCATAGATCGGTTCATACTATTCATTGCATACAATAATGGAATACCTGAGTCTAGTATTACCTTAAAATCAGTTTCTAAATATGGATCAAAAGTAGCATTCATACCTAATTTATTTTCACCAACAAGTTTTGGGTTTATTTGTAATCCAAAATTGTAAGCAGTCTCAAGAGCATCCATTAAATGTAGATAATGAGACCAAGTCTCAGCCCAATCTTCCCATGCATGTGAAGAGGCATACTTACTTATATAAGTACTCTGCCAATTTAATTGTGGGCCATTTGAATAATAATTACTTAAGGCATCTGCATAAGAATAAGTTTCATCACCAAATACATTTCTAAAATTTTGAAGATTTTGAAAATCATCTCGGATTAATCTATCCCAGAAATAATGACCAACTTCATGCCTAAAATGTCCTAGTAACGTTCTATATCGCTCTTCCATTTGCTGTTTTATCTGCTCTCGTATTACAGCATCGGCTTCTGAAATTAATATAGTTATCACACCATTAGCATGTCCTGTTTTCACTCCTTTTGAAGCGTGGTCTAAATCTGCTTGTGACAAAAAATCGAATGATAGTCCACTTTGTGGATCTTCGGTTTTGCTAACAACAGGTAATCTTAATCGTAATAATTGATAAACCAATCGGTGTTTGGCATATTCAATTCTACGCCAACGTTCAAAATTTTGATCATCACTTAAATCGGGAATAGTTCTGTTTAATGAACAGGCCAAACAAAATTCGCTAGATTGTTCGTTTTTAACAAGCCAGTTACAAGTGCCGTGCGAATTATTTGCACAATATTTATACGTTGTACCAGCTAATTCTTGAAGATTCCATTCCTGAAGGTTATGATTTAATGAAACTATTTGATTATAATATGAAGAATATCCTAAATAATGACCACAACTAACACATGTATTGTTCTCAAAAACAACAGTATGGTTACAATTAGAACATTGAAACAATTTCATAATTGGTAAACTTTAAGCATATTTTATTTAATCATATTTAGATTAATCAATTCTTGATCAGTCAAATATCGCCAATGACCCCTCGGTAAATCTTTCTTTGTTAATCCAGCATAAGACACACGATCAATTTTAACCACTTCATAGTCCAGATGCTCAAAAATAAGTTCAACAACTTTATTTTTGGAACTAAAGATTTCAATTCCTACTTCTCTTTTAGGTGCATTATCGATAAAACTTATATCCTGTACGCGAATAGGTTTTTCATCTAAAGTAATTCCTTCTTGAATCTTTTTCATATCGGCACTACGAAGGTCCTTGTTAAGTACCACATGATATATTTTACGAAGACCATTTTTAGGGCTCTTTAACCGCTTTGTTAAATCACCATCATTTGTAAATAAAAGAAGTCCCGTAGCTTCTTTATCCATTTTATCAATAGGTAATAATGGAGTTTTTGAAGCATTTGAAATCAAGCCTGAAACATTTCTTTTTCCTCTATTATCTCTTACAGTTGTAGAAAAGTCTTTTGGTTTATTAAGTAGAACATACTCTTTTTTAATAGGATTAAGCAAACGACCATCAAATTTAACCTCATCTGTCAACTTAACTTTATACCCCATCTCCGTTATGGTTTTACCATTAACAGTGACGCTACCTGCGGAGATATAGATATCAGCATCACGACGAGAGCAAACACCTGAATTAGAGACGTATTTATTTAAACGGACCAAATCTGGATTACTAGGTCGTTTTGACACAGGAGCAGAATTCTCTTGTTTTTTTGGCTTATTAAAGCCTTTCTTTCTGAACCCCCCTGTATGTTTACCTGCTGATTTTTTATTCTGGCCAGTATTAGACTTACTCATATTCATAATTTTTGCAAAGGTAGCTTTAATCTTTTAACAAGTAAGTGCTAAACACTGGATTATAAATGGAGTTGCTCCCACTAATAACAAATATTTAAAACAGGATAAAATCAATTAGAATACTATTATAAGCTAAAAGCTAAATAATTATCGCCCGATTTTGTTCCACCTTTACCACCACCACAAGCAATTACAATAAATTGTTTTCCATTAATTTGATAAACACTCGGGGTTGCATATCCGGCGGCTGGGAGTTTAAATTTCCATACTTCTTCACCCGTATTTTTGTTAAATGCCCTAAAATATTCATCAATTGTAGCAGCGATAAAAACTAAATTTCCGGCTGTAACAACTGGCCCGCCGTAATTTGCAGTACCGGTTTTATCAATTCCTCTTTTTGTTAATTCATCATACTCACCTAATGGTACTTGCCATTTTATTTCACCCTTATTAAGATCTATTGCGGTTAAGGTTCCCCATGGCGGTTTGATTGCAGGATATCCTTCATGGTCGTAAAACCTATTATAGCCTGTATGTGTATATTTTGAATTTCTTTGATTTGAATCCATACCCATCTCATGCACATCCTCTGTTTCCCTTTGTTGATTAAATATGTAGTTAACAACTCCTTTTTTTTCTTTTTCAGAAATATGTTTAAAGCCAGGCATGAAACCCTTGCCATTATTGATAATTGATAAAGCTTCTTCCATCGATAGTTTTTTTTCTAAATCAACCAATGAAGGATAAGTTCCTGTAGCATCACCTTGTAATTCTTTGCCATGACACATAACACATTTTAATTGATATACATTTTCACCTAAATTTATGGGTCTACCATCTTCCATTGATGTGGTTTCCTCCATAGTAATAATACACGGAATCTCTTTAGCATTAACAAATAAAAGACCAGTTTCTGAATCAAAAGCTGATCCACCCCAACCACCTCCACCATCAAATCCTGGAAAGACGATTGTTCCTTGTTCGCTAGGTGGCACAAAAGGTCCACCTGCACGTAAATTCTTAAATTGTTTCGAAACGCTATCATGTGCAGCTGCCGAAATATCAGTAATTTCCTCTTTAGTAAACTGTTGTCTAGTAAAAGGAGGTGGGCTGACGGGGATTGGTTGTGTTGAAGAAGCCTTCTCACCCAATAATTCAGAAGGTTGTACTGCCCGCTCTTCTATTGGAAATAAGGGTTCACCAGTTTCTCTATTAAGTAAGAAAACGAACCCAGATTTAGTAATTTGGGCAGCCGCATCAATTTTCACTCCTTCATGCTCTACTGTTACTAAAGTAGGAGGTGTTGGAATATCACGATCCCAAATATCATGATGAACGGTCTGAAAATGCCAGATTCTTTCTCCGGTTTCTGCATTTAATGCTAATACGCAATTGGCAAATAAATTGTCACCAATTCTATTTCCTCCCCAGAAGTCAAAGGAGGCTGATCCAGTTGGAATGTAAACAATACCACGTTCAGTATCTAAACTCATCCCGGACCAAGCATTCGCACCACCAACATTTTTATAAGCTTCCTTAGGCCATGTATTATATCCAAGTTCGTCAGGTAAAGGAATCGTATTAAAAACCCATTCAAGCACACCACTATTTACATTATATGCTCGAATAGCACCCGGAGCTGCATCTGAATTTTCAGAAACACGAGTGCCATAAATAATTTTATCTTTAAATATCACCCCGGGGGTAGTAGAAACAACATATCGTTCCTGAGCGTCAATCCCTAAACCTACTTTAAGCGATACTTTCCCATTTATTCCGAAATCTTTTATCAATTTACCCGTATTAGCATCCAAACAAAATATTTCGGGGCCAGCAGTAAAAAAGATACGCTTATCAATACCGTTTTTGTAATAGGTTACACCCCTATTTACATTCATAGAAAAATTTACATTTGAATTTGGATTATATATCCATTTTTCTTTTCCTGTAGCTGCATCTAAAGCAAATACCTTTAGTTTAGGAGAAGTACCATATAATGTTCCATCAATTATAATAGGGTTACATTGAATTTGAGTTTTCCCATTAAATTCAGCATCACCTGTTGAAAATTTCCAAGCAATTTTTAAATCACTTACATTATCTAAAGTTATCTGATCTAAAGGTGAATATTGCGCCCCACTATTTCCTCCCAAATATATGGGCCAATCAGTACCAGCTTCGTCCTTTAAGGAGTTTGGAGATTGGCAACAATTAAAAAAAATTAGAATAAATAACCATACATATCTCGAATATTTCTGCATTGTATTATTTAATATGACATAAATCAGCACAAGTATAATAAGGTGCTTATTGATTAATAAAAATTTGTAAAATTAAAAGGTACTAAAAATGACAACTATCTGGTCAAAAAAGATCTAACCAACACAAATTATATAATATTCCACTGTTGAAAGCGATTGAGAATCATATTAACATCTATTAGAAGAATACTGAACACACCTACTATGATAATCAGCTTTAGTATATTATGTAGACCTACATAGTGAAGTTTAGTATGAGCCTTCCAAAGCATTATTAGAAAAATAATTAACAATACAACACACCCCAAAAAATAAATATACATATAACCAACATCAAAATATTCGATAAGTAGTAAAGCAGGAATTATTGTCAATGCAACTAATAGGCTAATACAATATTTTGAAAAACGATGACCATAAATAATTGGAATCGTTTTATAATTCTGTGCTAAGTCACCCGCTATATTCTCTAAATCCTTAACCATTTCTCGAATAAGTATCAATAGAAAAAGGAACATTGCATGTACAAATATTACGTTTTCAAAATTCTTATAGTATACAAATACAGCGAAAAACGGTGCAATAGATAATGTAGCGGAAACAAAATTGCCTATAAATGGAATTCGCTTAAGCTTATGCGAATAAAACCAAATTCCGAAAATATAAGCTGAAAAGAAAAGCACAGCTCTAAACGAAACATAACTCGCTGCAAAAACTGCTAAGAAGTTGAGAATAAAATAGGTAGTTAGCTTAAACCTTTGACTTACCAAGCGATCCAACATACTTTTTCTTGGCTTATTTATAAGATCCTTCTCAGCATCGTAGAAGTTATTAATAATATAACCACTAGCTATTACTAAGGCTGAAGCCACAACAATTAGAAATAGATTTAAATCGAAAATTACTTTGCGTACTGGCAAGTGGTGTGCAAGTATATATACCGCAGCCAAATATTGAGCAAGGGCAATCATTAGAATATTGTAGCCTCTAACCACAGAAAACAGACTCAATAACTTTAGCAGTAAGAGTTTGTTTTTTCTCGTAAGCATTTAATGAGTTTAGAAGTTATAAACCACTTCTAGGTTGTAGTCTTTCAATGTTTTTTTGGCCTGATCAAAATCTTGGGTAAATCCTAAAATATAACCTCCACCACCAGAACCACAAAGTTTTAAGTAATATTCATTAGTTTCAATACCACGTTGCCATAGCTCATGAAACTTAGTTGGTATCATTGGTTTAAAATTATTTAAAACAACATGAGAAAGCTGTTTTAAATTTCCAAAAAGTGATTTCACATTACCATTTACAAAATCATCTACACAAGCATCGGTATGTTTAATAAACTGGTCTTTCAACATATTACGAAAACCTTCTTGCTTCATCTTTTCCATAAAAAGTTGCACCATAGGGGCTGTTTCTCCAGTAGAACCACTATCTAATAAAAACACTGCTCCTTTTCCCTCCGTATTCTGTGAAGGCAAGCTAGTTGACTCAATATTATCTTTTGAATTTATTAAAATAGGAAGACTTAAATAACTATTTAATGGATCTAAACCTGAAGATTTTCCATGAAAGAAAGACTCCATTTTACCGAAAATTGTTTTTAAGACTAAAAGTTTTTCTCTAGTAAGGTTTTCAAGTACCGTAATTTTATTCTGAGCATATTTATCATAAATAGCCGCCACCAAAGCTCCGCTACTACCAACTCCGTAACCTTGTGGTATTGAACTATCAAAATACATTCCCGCTTCTACATCTGCTTTTAATGATTTAAAATCAAAAGAAACCAAGTCTGGACTATTCTTTTGTATCATTTCAAGATAACCAACAAATTCCCTTAAACTACTATTAGAATTTTTAGCTATTTCAGAGGTGTTGTCATCCGCTTTTAAGGCACCTTTAAAAAAATTATATGGAATTGATAATCCTTTGGAATCTTTAATAATTCCGTATTCTCCGAAGAGTAATATTTTAGAATAAAAGAGGGGACCTTTCATTTGTGGGATGTTATATTATTAATGGTCAGCATGAAATCTTACAGTTCATTTTATTACCTAACGTAAATTAGACGAGAATCTGACAAAAAGTTACGCTTTTTTTGCTCCTAATCCAATTTGATCACAAATATACTGCCCGTTTTCGCAATATGCAACCAACTCATTTTTAATAAATTGGTCTATTTCTGTCTTTTCAGACTCAGGATATAACACATGAACGTTGGCTCCGGCATCTAATGTAAAACAGACATGAGTTTTAGATTGCTCGCGAAAAGCCCATATTCTATTAATAATTTCAAGTGTATTAGGCTTCATAAGAATGAAATAAGGATGACTAGTCATCATCATCGCATGTAACGTTAATGCCTCACTTTCTACTATTTTAATAAATTCTCTTAGGTCTCCTTCAGCAAAAATTACTTTCAATTTTGACAGATTTTCATGAGCCTGCTCAAAACGTTGCTCTGCAAACGGGTGATTATGCATTAAATCGTGCCCAACAGTACTACTTACTTGTTTTTGCCCTTTATCAACCAATAAAATTGAATCACAGTACGTACGAAACACCTCGTGTACTTGGTATGGATATTTTATTCCTACTAAATCTGAACTCCCTTGGATGGAAGCATGTTCACCCCATTGAACTAGTGGCCCTTCAATACTTCTTGAAGCACTTCCAGAACCTAATCTGGACAAAAACGACGCTTTCCGAGCAAAAAACTCATCACCCATTTCTGGATTCAACTGTTTTTCCACCTCTATTAGGCATAAGGCTAATGCACTCATACCTGACGCAGAAGATGCAATACCACTACTATGTGGAAAAGAGTTGGAAGTTTCAATTGTAAAATGATACTCTGAAAGGAAGGGCAAGTACTTATAAATACGTTCAAAAAAAGTAGCAATTTTTGGCTTAAAATGATCCTTTTTATTCCCTTCAAGGAAAATATCGAATGAGAAATTGGAATTTGGTTCCGTTAATTTAGAAAAAGTTAGACTGGTCGTTGTTTTACAATTATCAAGTGTAAAGCTTATAGAAGGATTGGCAGGAATTTGCCCCTTTCTTTTACCCCAATATTTCACCAATGCAATATTACTAGGGGATTTCCAAGAAGTTTTCCCATTAGAGATAAGTTCTGTATACGCTTTAGGAATAAAATCTTGTTCGGTCATTCTTAATTTATTTTGACAAAGATAAGTTTTTGACAGCTCTATTTTTGAAGTAAGCATCGAGCTACTTAGCCATTTCCAGCAATTTAATCATGGTTCTATAATTACGAGAAGTAGCTGATACTTTTAATTTCCGTTCAATTAAATTATTGGTTAGTTTAGCCTTTCCTGCTCCGTTCAAATAATTTAAATAAACACAATCATTTTTAACTAAAAACTGATCATTTACAAATTTTAAAGCTCTGAATTCATCAATTATTTCAAGCTTAGGTTCCTTTTCTAGTAGCGCAAAATATACTTTCTTATTTTCAATATCAATAGGACTAGTAAACGGATTATTATCAAAAATTAGTTTTAGTTCATCATACTTTTTCACCAAAACATAAACATCAAAACCAAAAGAAGCGAATATTTCATTCCTTACTTTTGATGCGACTTCTTTAGGATCTTTAATAGTACTTTTTAAGATAATATTTCCACTTTGAATATAAGTTTTAACATCTTCGAAGCCGATATTTTCAATTATTTTACGCAGTTCGGCCATTATAATTTTCTTTTGACCGCTAACATTGACACCTCTTAATAGAACAATATAAGTCTGCATTAACCTAATTTTTAATGATACCTTGAGCGGCAATATAACCAGTTGTCCATGCATTTTGAAAATTAAATCCGCCTGTAATAGCATCAACATTTATAACTTCACCAGCAAAGTATAAATTCGGGACCAATTTGCTTTCCATCGTTTTAAAATTAATTTCACTTAGTTCTACTCCACCTGCTGTTACAAATTCTTCTTTAAAAGTACTTTTACCATCAACGTTAAAGCGGCAATCGGTTAGTTGCTCCGACAAATTTTGCAACTTTTCTTTAGTAATGTCTGCCCATTTTTCGTCTTCAGCAATGCCAGACGCACGTACTAAGTTTGTCCATAATCGTCTTGGCACATCAACTGCTTTTGTTCGCAATATCGTTTTTTTACTTTCAACTTCTTTTATCTCATTAAGTAATTGAATCACAGAGTCATTATAATGATCAGGAAGCCAATTAACATGAACTTCAAATTTATATTTTAGGTCACTTAAAATACGTGCTCCCCATGCAGAAAGTTTTAAAACTGCTGGTCCGCTCATGCCCCAATGTGTTATAAGCAAAGGACCTTCATCTGTTAAAAGAGGTTTTCTTTTCTTTTGACTACTTAATTTAATTGTAACCTTAGCATCAACATGGTTTTTATCATATACGGCTACGCGAGCATTAGTGCTTACACCTGAGATTCCTTGAATTCTAGTGTCTTTAATATTAAAAGTAAAAAGTGAAGGTACGGGCTCAACTATTGAGTGTCCAATTTTTTGAAGATTTTTCCAAATTTTAGAACTACTACCAGTTGCTATTACTATTTTTTTAGCCCGATACGTTTTTTTAATGGTAACAACCTCCCAAACTTTTTTCAATTCAAAATTAGTTACACCACTATGTTTCAGAATTTGAATGCCTAATCTATTCGCTTCCGACAAAAAGCAATCTATAATTGTCTGTGAAGAATTACTTGTTGGAAACATTCTGCCATCATCTTCAATTTTTAAGGCTATTCCTTTTTCGTCGAAAAACGACATAACATCACCACTACAATACTTATGAAAAGGGCCTAAAAGTTCTTTTTCACCTCTCGGATAATTTTTAACCAACTCAGTAGGATTGAATTGTGCATGCGTTACATTACATCGACCACCACCCGATACTTTAACTTTTCCTAAAACTTCTTTACCTTTTTCTAGAATAGCTATTTTAAGCTTAGGGTTATTCTCAGCAACTTGTATAGCCGAATAAAAGCCTGCGGCACCACCACCAATAATAATAAGGTCTAACATTAATGCGCCCGTTCTGGAAAATTTGTAATAATCCCATCAACACCAAATTGTTTCATTAGCGCAATATCTTCAGGTTCGTTAATTGTAAAAGGATAAAGTTTAAATCCTGCTTTGTGTACTTCATTTACATTTTCTTGTGTAAGTGCTTTAAAATGTGGATTGATAGCCTCAGCACTCAACTCCTTTGCGGCTTCTGTTGCTTCAGGAATTTCCTTTCCTACAAGCACTGCTATTCTAATTTCATCATTCAAATTACGCATTGAACGTAATTCATCCCATTTAAAACTTGAAATGATAAAACTATCTAAGGTCCAATTGGTATCCTTTATATTAGTTTCTAACATTTTGTTTAATAGATCTGTTGTATTGGAACCTTTTAGTTCAATATTTAGTTCAACTTTATTATCGATTATATCTAGAACTTCTTGCAGGGTAGGTATTCTTAGGTCTCCTTCTAGTTTTAACTGCTGTAATTCATCCAATGTAAAGCTTTCAACAGCTCCTTTTGTATTCGTTAAACGATCCACTGTATCATCATGAAAAACGATTAACTCCCCACTTTTAATTTTAAAAATATCAATCTCAATCATGTCAACACCAATATCCATAGCTTTTTGAATTGATTCTAACGTATTCTCAGTTACATGACCCATTGCCCCTCTATGACCTATTACTTTTGGTTTTTGTGCCATACCACATGATTGAATTAAAAAAATTATTGAGAAAAGGTAAATAATTTTATGCATGATTATTTTTTTTATAAAAGTAATCATACCATCCGAAAAATTATCAATTAAATATTTTATTGAAAAAGGAAAATCCATCTGCAGTTCTTATATTTAAGTCAGATTAAAAACTAAGAGCAATTTTCATATGAGTGACAAAAAAGAACTTCGCAGTCAAGGTTGGTTTGGTAAAACTGGAAAAGACGGATTTATATATCGGGCCTGGATGAAAAATCAAGGTCACCCAGATGATGAGTTCTCCGGCAAACCTGTTATTGGAATTTGCAATACTTGGTCAGAATTAACACCCTGTAATGGGCACCTTAGGGAATTGGCAGATCATGTGAAACGTGGTGTTTGGGAGGCTGGAGGTTTTCCATTAGAATTTCCAGTAATGTCTTTGGGTGAAACTTTAATGAAACCGACAGCCATGCTCTTTAGAAATTTAGCCAGTATGGATGCGGAAGAAAGTATACGAGGCAATCCTTTAGATGGTGTTGTACTTTTGGGAGGGTGTGATAAAACTACACCGTCGATATTGATGGGTGCTTGTAGTGTAGATATACCCAGCATATTTGTTTCTGGCGGATCTATGTTAACAGGGAAATATAGAGGTAAAGATATTGCAACATCTGATATTTGGCGATTTAGTGAAGCCAACCGCAATGGTAAAATGGATAATGATGAATTTCGTCTTGCAGAGGCCATGATGTGCAGAAGTGATGGGCATTGCGCTGTAATGGGCACTGCAAGTACCATGGCATGTATGGTTGAGGCTCTAGGCGTTACTTTGCCACATAATGCTGCAATACCAGCATCAGATTCAAGACGAAAAGTCTTGGCACATTTATCGGGAAGACGTATTGTGGATATGGTGAAAGAAGATTTGACACTTTCCAAAATAATGACGCGTGAAGCTTTTGAAAATGCCATTATGGTAAATGCTGCGGTTGGGGGTTCAACCAACTTTGTGGTGCATTTATTAGCGCTCGCTGGGCGCGTTGGTGTTGATTTAACGCTTGAAGACTTTGATAAATTTTCAGCAAACATTCCATTATTAGCTAATTTACAACCATCAGGTAAATTTATGATGGAAGATTTTTATTACGCCGGGGGTTTACCTGTTGTAATAAAAGAGCTAAGAGAACATTTAAACAACAATGCAATAACAGCGAACGGGAAATCAATTGGTGAAAATACTGAAGATGTAACATGTTACGATCGAGAAACTATTGGCACGACAAAAGACCCTATAAAAGATGACTCAGGCATTGCAGTTTTAAGAGGTAATTTATGTCCCAATGGTGCCATAATAAAACCTTCAGCAGCCACTCCTGAATTAATGCAACATAAAGGAAAGGCCGTTGTATTTACAAATATTGAAGATTATAAAGCCCGTATTGATGACCCAAATTTAGATATTGATGAAACTTCTATAATGGTACTACAAAATGTAGGTCCAAAAGGCTATCCAGGCATGCCTGAAGTCGGCAATATGGGGCTACCAAAAAAACTATTAGCTAAAGGTGTTACGGATATGGTTCGTATTTCGGATGGAAGAATGAGTGGTACAGCGTTTGGTACTGTTGTATTGCATGTGGCACCAGAGGCTGCCGCAGGCGGAGCATTTGGATTAATTGAATCTGGTGATGAAATTGAATTGGATGTCGCCAATCGAAAATTAACTTTACACGTTTCCGATGAGGTTTTAGCACAACGAAAAATTAAATGGAAACCTCAAGATTTAGGCATTCATAGGGGATTTGTAAAAATGTTTATCGATCATACCGAACAAGCTGATAAAGGTGTTGATTTGGACTTTCTTAAAGGAAAGTCTGGCAGCGAAGTTACCCGCGATTCGCATTAAAACAACTATAAACTACTGGCACCTTTATTACGATTGAGGATATAAATTTGTACTTAATTTAGCCCAATAAAAAATCCTAATTAATTAGTAGTAGATCCACGTTGTAAAATAGAAGCTTTTATAACTTCTGTTTTGTAGCTAGCGTCTTCAACTGCAGCTTCTTGTTCTACACGATCAATCAAAAGACGAGCAGCTGTTTCGCCCATTTGATCACCATGTTGCGCCACAGTTGTTAATCTAGGCTTACTATACCTTGAAAGTATACCATCTGTGAATCCGACAAAAGCTATATCATCTGGAATTTTAAACCCATGATCTTGTACGATTCCCATACAAATTGTAGCAAACAATTCATTAACACACAACACAGCATCAATTTTATTTGATCTAAAAAAATTCGTTATTTCTTGCTCGTCTTGATCTTTGTAATGTAATTTCAATATCAAATTTTGATCTAAAGGAATATTGTTTTCAGCCAAAGCCATTTTATATCCTTTAGCTCTTTCTTCACTAACATTAAAATAACTCTCAGTAGTCACTAAAGCAATATTCTTACGCCCATCTTTAATAAAATAAGATACTGCATCATATGAAATCTCACAATCATTTAAGACTACTTTATCACATTCAATATTATCAGTCACACGATCAAAGAGAACAATAGGAAAACCCTGATTTATGATTTCCTTTAAATGCTTAAAATCATCTTTTTCCTGTGTTTCAGCAGATAAAGACATTATAAAACCATCTACACTACCATTTGACAACATCTCCAGATTAAAAACTTCTTTTTCATAAGATTCATTGGAAATACAAATAATAACACTGTAACCATGCTTATTCGCATAACTTTCAATTCCTCTTATAACCGTTGTGAAAAAATGATGAATGATGTCAGGAATAACCACCCCTATATTTTTGGTACGTTTATTCTTTAAACTAATAGCCATGTTATTAGGCTTATAATTATAGAGTTTAGCAAAAGCCTGTACCTTCTCCTTCGTTTCTTTGCCAATTTCAGGACTATCTTTTAATGCTTTGGATACAGTAGATATAGAAACATCTAGCTCACGAGCAATACTTTTTAATGTTACTTTTTGTCTCAAAATATAAGTTTCAACATAAGAAACTAAATATAAGCAAAGAACTTTAAAATTGGTTAACCATTTTAATATTGTTTATTTGTTTAGTGCAACCTTTTATATTTTACGCCAGTTTACAATTCATCTCACATTGTGAAATTACGAAATTTACAAGGTGAAAATTTGAATATTTATTATAACACCCTTAGTTAAATATTAATATGGTATTGAAAAGTTATCAACACGAAACCGTTTGCGTAACTTCTTAGACACGACATTTTACGAATTTAACATAAATTTTACATAATTTTAACCTTATTAATAATTTAACTCAACTTAAAATAGCTCTTTATGAAAATCATTTTATTAAGAAGTTTACTATTACTTGGAGCATTCTTGTGCTTTGGATACGTGCAGGCTCAACAAGAAATAACAGGTACTGTGTCAGACAACAGTGGGCCTTTACCGGGTGCTAGTGTTATTGAAATAGGCACAACCAATGGAACACAAACCGATTTTGACGGTAATTTTACTTTATCTGTGGCAGAAGGTGCACAATTGAAAATTAGTTATATTGGTTATCTAGATACAACTTTAGAAGCTAGTGATAGTCCGATAAGCATAACCTTACAAGAAGATGCGCAAGCTTTAGAAGAAGTTGTTGTAGTGGGCTACGGTTCGCAAAACAAAAAAGAGATTACCTCTGCAGTTGTTCAACTAGATGCTGAAGAATTTAACAAAGGTGTAGTTAACTCCCCGGCTCAATTACTACAAGGTAAGGTAGCAGGCTTAACCATTGCCAATAGAGGCGGTGACCCCAATGGGCAATCTCAAATACGTTTGAGAGGCTTGAGTACCACAGGTGCTAATGCGGAACCTTTAGTAGTAGTAGATGGTATTATTGGTGCTTCTTTAAACAACATTGACCCCAATGATATTGAAAACATCAACGTTTTAAAAGATGGTTCTGCAGCAGCAATTTATGGCTCACGTGCCTCAAGTGGTGTAATTTTAGTTACTACTAAAAAAGGTAGAGGAGATACTACTAGTTTTGAATATAACGGACAAGCATCAGTTTCTACAATCTCAAAATCTGTAGATGTCATGTCTACTCAAGAATTTATAGATGCAGGAGGTGTTAATTTAGGTGCTGATAACGACTGGTTAGATTTAGTAACTCAAACAGGCGCCAACTATGTAAATAATTTTTCAGTTTCAGGTTCTACAGGTAGCACAAATTATCGGGTTTCTGGTAACCTTAGAAGTACCGAAGGAATCTTAAGAAATAGCGGTTTTGATCAGTTTAATACTCGTGCGAATATCAATACAAAAATTTTAGATGATCGTTTATCAATTGGATTTAACGCATCATATACGAATCGAAAAAGTGAATTTGGCTTAACTGACGGTTTACGTTATGGGGTTCTGTATAACCCAACAGCACCTATTTATGGAGTTGATTCGCCCTTCGCTTTTAATTCTGCACAATTTGGAGGCTATTTTGAAGCTTTAGGTTTATTTGATTCTTTTAATCCAGTTTCAATTGTAGAACAAAATAAGAATTACGGAAAACGCATTGAATTTCTTGCTGGATTAAACGTGAAATTTGCAATTACTGATAATCTATCTGTAACAGGGCTGTACTCAAAACAGAACAACACCAAAAGAGAAAATCAATATTACCCAACTACTTCGCATTATCGTGGTAATGCAACCTCGACTACTAAAGGTCGAGCAGATTTTATCAATGAAGATTTTGAAAGTGATTTGTTTGAGATATATGGTACTTACAACCCTAGTATTAGTGATAAATTAACTATGGGCTTGACTGGAGGATATTCTTGGCAAGAACAAAATGAAAAGAGGTCTACTTTTGCCTTTGCTGATTTTCCTGACGCTTCTAGAGATTGGTCGGATAATATTTTTTCATCGGGTGCTTTTCAGCTAGGCGGTGTAGATCGAATTGGCGGTGGTTCTTATACCAGACCAGATGATCGTATTATTGCCTTCTTTAGTCGTGTTAATATGACTTGGGATAATGCTATATTCTTTAACGCTTCTATACGACATGAAGGATCAACACGTTTTGGACCAGATAATAAATGGGGTACATTTCCTGCTATTGGTCTAGGTGCCGATTTAAACAAATATTTAGAACTAAAGAATGTTAATCTATTAAAGGTACGTTTTGGTTATGGAGTAACTGGTGCATTACCATTTGAAAACGGGTATTCGCAAGAGATCTTTAGCTTTGCAAATGTTCCCCCAGGTAGTTCTGAAACAGGTTGGCAAACACTAGGTTCTGGTAATAGAGCCCCTAACCCAGATTTAAAATGGGAAGAAAAACATGAGATTAACTTTGGTATTGAATTTGGTACTGATCGTTTAAGTGCTGTATTAGATATCTACAATAGAGATATTGAAGATTTCATTACTGATATCGCAGTTGAAACATCAGTTCACCCATCAGGCTTAATGATAGGAAATGCTGGAAGGTTAAACACCAAAGGTATTGAGCTAACCTTAAACTATGATCTTATTAAAAATGAAAAACTAACATACAACACAGGCATTGTGTTTTCAACCTATAAATCAGTTTTAGAAGAAAATGCACTTGGTAGTGCCACATTTAGAGGAAACCTAGGTGCACCAGGGCAAAACGACACTAACGTAGTATTAGTTCAGGAAGGTGAGGAGATAGGGCAAATTATTGGCGCTGAATGGACTGGTGAAGTTGATGCTAATGGAAGTCAAACTTTTGTTGATATTGATGGTGACGGCACCATTGAAACAGAGCAAACAGTAGAAGCATATAATGAAGGCGATTTAACTGTTTTAGGGAAAGGTATTCCTGATTTTGAATTGGGCTGGACCAATAGAGTATCAATTGGTAATTGGGATATTAATGCTTTTTTTAGAGGGCAATTTGGTCATAGTTTGGTAAACAACTATCGGGTATTCTTTGAGCCACAAGTAGGGTCTCAAACGGGTTACAATTTTGTAAATACTGAATTGGCTGATTCTAGAATTAAAACAGCTAAGTTTAGTTCGCATTACGTGGAAAAGGCTGATTTCTTTAGATTAGATAACCTTAGTGTTTCATACTCTTTTAATCTAGGTGAGAAAACTGCCAAGTATATAAAAGGACTTAGCATGAATATCGCAGGTCAAAACTTGTTTACGTTAACTAGTTATACTGGTAATGATCCTGAAGCTTCTTTAGCAGATATAGGCAGTACTGATAACGGTGGGAGACCCGCAAGAATAGATAATCCAGACCCTTTAGTTCCGGGTATTGATCGTAGAAGTAATTACTTTGCCTCGAGAACCTTTAGTGTAGGTTTGGTTGCAAAATTTTAAAAAAGCTATGAAAATTAAAAAAATAAAAGACATGAAATTTATACAAAAAAGTAAATTGTTCGTAGGTCTTATTTCTGGCTTCTTAGTCTTAGGCATTTCTTGTACTGACTTAGAAGAAGATTTACAGACAGAGCTAACAGAACAAATTAATACCGAAGGTACATCACCTAGTTCAGAATCTGGTGGTAATGGTGGTAATGGTGCTGGTGGCGCAATTCTTGCTGGCCCGTACTCGCAACTTAGAGAAGGTAGTGCTAACCACGGTGGGTATTGGTCTGTTCAATCTGTTTCAACAGATGAAATGGCGATTACTCAAAAAGGAGGTGACTGGTATGATGGTGGTATTTGGATAGATGTACACAAACATACCCAAGGCCCAACAAACGGTCCTGTAAATGACGCATGGGGTCAACTATATGGTGGAGTAAACGAGTGTAACGATAAATTATCAGGAACTTTATCTGCTAATGAAGAGGCTCAAATACGAACTTTACGTGCATTTTTCTTTATGCGTTTGGTAGATATGTATGGTAGAGTTAAAATTATAACAACACCAGGAGGTAATGCTCCACAGTCTACAAGATTAGAAGTATACCAATTTGTAGAAAGCGAGTTATTAGACGTTTTAGGTATTGCAGCAGTAAGCCCAACTATGGATTTATCTGGAAGCGATTTAACTACCGGTGATGATAAATACCGTATTAATCAGTTTGCTGCCTTAGGGGTTCTTGCTAAATTATATTTAAATGCAGAAGTGTATAGTGGTACGGCTATGTATCAAGAAGCTCATGATGCTGCAGATTACATCATCAATAATGGCGGGTATACATTGGTAGATGCTAGTTATGAAAAGAACAATTTAGGGGCACGACCCGGTGTTGATTCTGACCCTGAAATGCTAACGGGTTATGCAACCATTTTTGCACCTAACAATCAAAACAATCCAGAAATTATTTGGTCTATAGAATTTGATGCGGTTACTGCTGGCAACATGAATTACTCGCAAATGACCTTGCACTATTCAAGCCAATTTTCTTGGAACTTACAAAGTCAACCTTGGAATGGGTATGTAGCGTTAGAAGAATTTTACAATTCTTATGAAGATGGTGATGCACGTAAAGAAATCAATTTTATTGTTGGTGAGCAATTTGATTCAGGCGGCAACACCATTGTTGATTATTCAGATTCAGCTGACCCAGTTTTAAACTACACGCCTGCAGTTAATGAATTAGAGCCAAACGCACAAAGAGATGGTGGTACTCGTTTAGGTAAATTTAGCTTTGAACAATTTGGTAAAGACAACATGAATAATGACTTTCCACTTGTACGTTTAGGTGAAATGTATTTAATAAGAGCTGAAGGTCTTGCACGTGTATCTGGCGATTGGTCAATGGCTATGGCAGATGTAAACATGCTTAGAACTCGTGCTGGTGTAAGCGCTATTACTTCAGTTACCGCGGACACTTTCTTAGCGGAAAGAGGACGCGAAATGTTTATGGAAACCACTCGTAGAAGTGATTTAATCCGTTTTGGAAAATGGGATGATGCATGGTGGGAAAAAGCTGGTGGTGTTGGTGCCCACGCCGAACTAATGCCTATTCCACAAGAACAAATAGATGCATCTAGTGGTTCTTTATCACAGAACCCTGGATACTAATATAAAATAGTTAAATATATTCTAAAGGGTTACTAAATGTGGTAACCCTTTTTTAGTTTTAATTATTTTCTATTATGCATTTTAGAATTATTTTTTCACTATTTTTTTTCATTTCACTTTTGTCCTGTCGAGAGAGCATTGAAACTGAAACTCCATTATTTAATTTAACTTCTGCTAAAGAAACTGGGGTAACTTTTCAAAACACCTTATCCTATACTGAAGATTTTAATCCCTATTTATACAGAAATTTTTACAATGGCGGTGGTGTAGCTTTAGGAGATATAAATAACGACGGTCTACTAGATATTTATTTTTCGGGCAATATTGTAGACAATAAATTATACTTAAATAAAGGTAATTTCCAATTTGAAGACATTACTACTAAAGCTGGGGTTTCTTGCCCAAATGTTTGGTCCTCAGGTGTGACCTTTGTTGATATAAATTCCGATGGCTTTTTAGATATTTATGTATGTAAGTCTGGAAAACCAGAAGGCCAGAACCGAAACAACGAATTATTTATAAATAACGGTGACCTTACTTTTACTGAAAAAAGTAAAGAATACGGATTAAACGTGAAAGGGCTTTCTGTCCATGCCGCCTTTTTAGACTTTGATAAAGATGGAGATTTAGATTGTTATTTACTAAACAATTCCATTAAATCAATTGGCGGGTATGATTTAATTATAGACCAAAGAAAAACACCTTCTACAAATGGTAACAAATTATTACTAAATAATAACGGAGTATTTATTGATGTATCGCAAACTTATGGTATTTACTCTAGTGCAATAGGTTTTGGGTTGGGCGTCACTCTATCAGATTTCAATAATGATAATTGGCCTGATATGTTTATTAGCAACGATTTTTTTGAGAAAGACTACTTATATCTTAATGATAAGGGAACACGATTTATAGAAACTAGCGACTCACTACTTACAAGTCTTTCTATGGGAAGCATGGGAGCAGATGCAGGAGATTTAAATAATGACTTTTTATCAGAAATTATGGTTGCAGAAATGTTACCCGCTACTCTTGAACGAAAAAAAACGAAAGCCATTTTTGAATCTTGGGAGAAATATACTTTAGCCGAAAAAAAAGGGTACGCTAATCAATTACCTAGAAATGTTTTACAAGAAAATAAAGGAGCTGATGGTTTTTTTGAAATTTCTAGAAAGACCGGACTAGATGCGACAGAATGGAGTTGGAGCACACTCTTTTTTGACATGAACAATGATGGCTTTAAAGATATTTTTATAAGTAACGGAATTTACAAAGACCTGTTAGATCGTGATTACCTTAATTACATGTCAGAGCCTGGCACCATGAAACAATTGATGCAGAATAATGCCGAAACCATTACAAAAATGATAGATGTAATGCCATCAAAAGCCATATCAAATGCCGCTTTCATAAATTATGGAGATTTAAATTTTATTAAAAAAACAGATTCTCTAGGCTTGGCAGAACCAAGTTTTAGTAATGGCAGTGCATATGGTGATTTAGACAATGATGGCGATTTAGATTTGGTCATAAATAATGTGAACATGCCTTCTTTTCTCTATGAAAATAAAAGTAACGTAGATAACTCACATTATTTAAAAATAAGATTTGAAGGAAACAATAAAAACACTAATGGTATTGGCGCAAAAATCTATGCTTTTTATGATAACAATAAAAAAAGTTATTTTGAAAATTTTAGCTCTAGAGGCTACCAAAGTACTGTTGCACCAGAAATTATTGTTGGGCTTGGAAATACTATAACTATTGATAGCTTACGCGTTATTTGGCCAACAGATGAAGTTTCGCTTTACACAAACCTAATATCAGATACTACTTTGGTTATTAAACAAAGTACCGCTAAAAATCTACCTATAAGCTATCATACCAAACCAGCACCAATTCTTACTGAAACACCTCCACTTTATTCATATCGTCATACAGAAAACAACACAGTAGATTTTAATAAGGAACAATTATTAGACAGAATGACTAGTAATGAAGGTCCAGCCTTTGCCAATGCAGATATAAATAAAGACGGAATTCCAGATTATTATTTGGGTGGCGCAAAGAATGAAACAAGCCAATTGTTTATTAGTTCAAAAACTGGTTATACAATAATTTCCGACCCATTCATCCTAGACAAAGCAAGCGAAGATATCGATGCACTTTTTTTTGATAGCGATAATGATGGTGATCTAGATTTATATGTCTGTAGTGGGGGAAAATCTTTTTCTAAGTTTGATAAAAATTTAAATGACCGCTTATATATAAATCAGGGTAACGGAGAATATAAAAAAAGTTCAACACCCCTTCCTTTTACACATCCCATTTGCACCGCTACAGTGGCTGTAAATGATTATGACAAAGATGGAGATATTGATATTTTTATTGGTGAACGCTACAATCCTGGTGGATATGGTTCGCCAGCAAATGGTTATTTATTAGAAAATATGGGTTATAATACATTTTCAATAAATAAACAAGATGCCTTATTAAATCTAGGAATGATTACTTCATCAGCCTGGGTAGATTTAAACAATGATTCTTTTCCAGATTTGGTTGTTGCAGGTGAATGGATGCCACTTTCTATCTTTATTAATAAAAACGGCATTCTTTTAAACCGTACGAATGATTATAAATTAAATCAAACAACAGGAATTTGGTCTTCATTAAAAGTAGTTGACATTGACCAAGACGGTGATCAAGATTTTATTGTCGGTAATATAGGAAGCAACTATGCTTATTCTTCTAATACTACTCTGTTTTTTAACGACTTTGATAAAAATGGAAAAACCGAGTCCATATTATGTCAAAAAATAAATAACAAGTATTACCCAATGTTAGATAAAGATGAGTTAATTTCTCAATTACCACATCTTAAAAAGAAATTGCTATACTATAAAGACTATGCCAAATATGACTTAGCAGAATTATTAGGTGAAGACATTTTTAATCAATCTATTAAGTATGAGTTAAAAACCACCCAATCAACATTATTTATTAATGAGAATAATGGTTTCAAACACATTCCTTTATCGCAGGAAGCGCAATACTCAATTGTATATGCTATTGAAACAGATGATGTAAACGATGATGGAAATTTAGATATTATTTTAGGAGGAAATCAAGAACTAATCAAACCTCAATATGGCAAATTAGACGCCTCTAGAGGCTGGATTATATATGGCAATGGCAACGCTTATGATTTTTCAAAAACAAAAGGAATATCTTTGCGAATACAAGGCCAAATCAGACATTTAAGCAGCAAATCACATAACTCCAAAAAAATATTAACGGCTATAATTAACAATTCTGATGTTAAATTTTATGAGTATAAAAAATAATTTAAATTACATAAGCGCCCTTCTCATCGTTGGGTTACTTTTTTCTTGTCAATCAGATTACACCAAATTGGTGAAAACCGAACTATCAAAAGGCATTAGAAAGGACACTCTCCTTTTTGACATCAAACTAGGTGATCACAAAAAAACATTTTTTGATCGCTGTATGGAGCTAAATAAAAAAGGATTAGTTACTCAAGGACCAAGTAATAAGTATGCAAAATACATGTTATATGATAAAAATACAACATCAAAAACAAACGATATAGTTTTACTATTTTACCCAACAAATACGAACAGTTCAATAATTGATGGAATGGATTTGAAATTCTATTATTCTGCTTGGTCGCCTTGGAACAAAAAATTATATAATAACAGATTACTAACAAGTGTGAAAGACACCTTATTAAAGTGGTTTCCTGGAAATGATTTTATTCAAGTAAAATTAAAAAACGACGAAAAATTCAATATTAAAATTGATGGGAATAGACAAATAAAGGTTTCATTAGATAAAAACACCAAAGATGTTAATGTCCTTATTGAAGATTTAAAGAAAAAGTATAATGTTGAAGATTAGTAAAATATTAATTATAGCGACATTCTATGCTATGATATTTTCGTGTAATGAAAAAAACACAGCGATTACAATTCCTGCTACCGCCAACTTCACCTTACTAGATTCTTCCGAAACTAATATTCATTTCAACAATGATTTACCTTTCAATCAAGAATTTAACGTCTACACCTATCGCAATTATTACAATGGTGGCGGTGTTGCCATAGGTGATGTTAATAATGATGGGTTAGCGGATGTTTATTTAACTGCAAATGCAAAAAAAAATAAATTATTTTTAAATAAAGGTGATTTTAAATTTGAAGAAATTTCAACAAAATCAGCAACTATTGGGAACAAGGCTTGGTCTACTGGGGTGACTATGGTTGATATTAATGCCGATGGGTTTTTAGATATTTACGTATGTAATTCTGGAGATGTTCATGGTGATAACAAGCAAAATGAATTGTTTATTAATAATGGTGACTTAACATTTACAGAAAAAGCAGAAGAATATGGATTAGCAGACCAAGGGTTTTCAACGCATGCCTCTTTTTTTGACTTTGATAAAGATGGAGATTTAGATGTATATATTTTAAACAACTCTTACCAAGCCATTGGCAGTTTTAACCTTAAAAAAAATGAACGGCCTAAACGCGATGAAAAAGGAGGTGACAAACTCATGGAGAATATTGATGGAAAGTTTGTTGATGTTAGTAAAAAAGCAGGCATTTATGGAAGCATTATCGGCTTTGGATTAGGAGTAACTGTTGGCGACACCAATAATGATGGCTGGGAAGACATCTACGTTTCTAATGATTTTTTTGAAAGAGACTATCTGTATATCAATCAAAAAAATGGAACATTTTCTGAAGTGCTTACCCAACAAATGAAATCAATAAGTGGGGCATCAATGGGAGCCGACATGGCCGACATTAATAATGACGGCAATAATGACATTTTTGTTACTGAAATGCTGCCAAAAGATTATCAACGCTTAAAAACCGTAACCACTTTTGAGAATTGGGACAAATACCAGTACAGCGTAAAAAATGGTTACTACCATCAGTTCACTAGAAATATGTTACAATTAAATAATGGCAACAATACCTATAGTGAAGTAGGTAGATTTAGTGGCATTGAAGCTTCTGATTGGAGTTGGGGAGCTTTATTTTTTGATATGGACAATGATGGTTTAAAGGATTTATTTATAGCCAACGGAGTATATCAAGATCTTACAGATCAAGACTATTTGCAATACATTTCAAATGAAGAGATTGTAAAAAGCATCGTTAACAAAGATGGAATCGATTACAAAAAACTCATTAAAGTAATTCCATCTAACAAAGTAGTAAACCAAGCGTACAAAAACTTAGGTCATCTAGATTTTCAATTATACAAAGAATCCGGCTTATTAACTCCTAGTTTTTCAAATGGTTCTGCCTATGGAGATTTAGATAATGATGGGGATTTAGACCTAATTATTAATAATGTTAATTCAGCATTATTTGTTTACAAAAACAACACAAGTGAAAGTACCCAAAATAACTATATTAAATTAAAACTTAATGGTGATAAAAAAAACACCCATGCTATAGGTGCAAAGGTACAAGTGTATTTAGACAATGACACCTTGTATTACGAAATGCAACCTACTCGAGGTTTTCAGTCTAGTATGGATTATAATTTAACCATAGGAATTGGAGCATCAAAGAAAGCATCTTTGCGTATTATTTGGCCAAATAATAAAACTTCTTTCTTGCCAAATATTACCCTAAATTCAGCATTAACACTTAATCAAACTAAAGCTAATGAAACGTTTAAGTATCCAAGAACAAATGGTCAAAACATCTTTAGTAAAGAAGATTTAAACCTGACATATAGGCATAAAGAAAACAACTATGTAGATTTTAACAGAGACCGTCTTCTGAATACAATGCTCAGCAGTGAAGGTCCAAAAATGACTATTGGTGACGTTGATAATGATGGCCGGTCTGATATTTTTATTGGTAGTTCTAAAGGGTTTTCTCCAACATTATTATTTAATAAAAAAAATGGGTGGAAAGAGAGTAAGCAAAAAGTTTTTGACATAAACGCCATTTCAGAAGATTCTGAAAGTTTATTTTTTGACGCTGATAATGACAATGACTTAGATCTTTATGTTTGTAGTGGAAGTGTAGAATTTTCCAATTTCTCTAGCAATTATCATGACCGTTTGTATATAAATGATGGCAAAGGAAATTTTTCAGTTTCTTCGCAAAAACTACCGCTAGCAACTTCAACCAATAGTACGAGTACAGTTACCGCAGCAGATATTGATGATGATGGCGATTTGGATTTATTTGTAGGTGAACGTGTTATACCTAGTAAATATGGTGTAAAAGGTTCAGGATTTCTATTACTTAATAATGGTAATGGCAACTTTATTGCTGCAACCGAAAAACAATCTCAAGTATTTAAAAACTTAGGTATGGTTACGGATGCCCAATTTATAGATTTAGACAAAGATAAAGACCCTGATTTAGTGGTTGTGGGAGAGTTTATGAATATAACTTTTTTCAAAAATGAAAATGGTGTATTCTCAAAAGTGAAAGAAACACCAAAGGTGAACGGTTGGTGGAATACTCTACATAGTGTAGATATTGATGGTGATGGAGATTTAGATTTGGTAGTTGGCAATCACGGTTTAAATAGTCGATTTAGAGCCACAGATGAACAACCTATAAAACTGTTTCTTAATGATTTTGACACAAATGGAAGAGTAGACCCAATAATGACTTTCACAGCTAAAAATGGTAAAGACTATCCTTTTGCACTACGGCACGATTTAATTGATCAAATTAAAGAACTAAAAAAGAAGTTTCCAGATTACAAATCCTTTGAAAATGCATCAATCACCGAAATTTTTGATGATAATCAATTACAAAATACCACTATATCTATTGCAAATACTTTAGAAACAACTTTATTGATAAATGAAGGTAATTTCAAATTCGTAAAAAGCGAACTTCCTTCGACAGTCCAATATTCCCCAATTTACGCAATTGAATCCGGGGATTTCGACAACGATGGTGATGTAGACCTAATACTTGGAGGTAACTTATATAAAGCAAAACCAGAAGTTGGCAGGTATGATGCTTCTTACGGTTTGTTTATTGAAAATAAGGGTAACTTAAATTTCGTATCAACATCAAACAACAAAGGTTTTAAGGTGGATGGCGAAATTAGAAGCATTAAAAAAATACCAAATACAAATACCTTAATAGTAACACGAAATAATGACTCACTGGTTCAATTTTCTTTTAAATAAAGCAATTAATTTAGTTGTTTTAGTATTAATTTTTCTTGTAGTTGCATGTTCTGAAAATGAACAAAACAAAGCAATCATGTCAATGTTTTCTGAAGTTAATCCTGAAAAAAGTGGGCTGCAATTTTCAAACGATTTAAGTTACAAGGAGAATCTAAACATTATAGATTATTTATATTATTACAATGGTGGTGGTGTGGCAGTTGGCGATTTAAATAACGATGGCTTAGATGATATATACTTTACCGCTAATCAATTACCTGATAAATTATACCTAAATAAGGGTAACTTAACTTTTGAAGATATTACAAAAACTTCGGGTATTGAAATTGATTCCACTTGGTCTACAGGCGTTAGTTTTGAAGATTTAAACAATGATGGTTTTTTAGATATTTATGTATCTAAAGTGGGCGTTTTTCGCGAAGACGCACACAATAAAGTCTATATCAATCAAGGAAAGTTAGACGACAACAAAAACGTATCTTTTATAGAAGTGAGTCAAGAAATTGGACTTAATTTCAATGGATTTAGTACGCAAACTGCTTTCTTAGATTATGATAATGACGGCGATATGGATATTTACCTCTTAAACCATGCCGTACATACTACAAGAAGTTATGGAGGAATTGAAAAACGTTATGAAAAAGACAGTTTATCTGGTGATGTCTTTTATGAAAACAAATTAAATGAAGGTCAATTTTATTTTGAGGATGTTACCGAAAAAGTAGGCATTTATTCAAGTTCTTTAGGGTATGGCTTAGGAATTAATGCGTCTGATATAAACGGCGATGGGCTAACTGACATCTATATTAGTAACGATTTTCATGAAAATGACTATCTCTATATTAACAATGGTCCTAAAGGTGAAAACAAACAAGTAACTTTTACCGAAAGTTCAGAAAAATACTTTACACATACCAGTCGTTTTTCTATGGGAATGGATATTGGCGACTTAAACGACGACAACCTCCCCGATATTTTCACCTTAGATATGATGCCTTATGATAATGAAATATTCTTAAAATCGGGTGGTGAAGACACCGACAAGGTTACTCAAATTAAAAATGATTTTGGATACCAAACACAGTATGCTCGTAATGCGATGCAAATAAATACTGGTAATGGAGAATTTTCGGATAGAGCTTTAATGGCTAAGGCTCATGCTACTGATTGGAGTTGGAGTGCACTTATTCAAGATTTTGATAATGACGGATTAAACGATGTTTATATTACAAATGGAATATACAAGCGCCCTAATGATTTGGATTATATAAACTATTTAAGCTCTACAGACTTTGCTAAATATACTAATGAAAATCAAAAAAAGTTAGAGCAAAAATTAATTGCACAAATGCCCACTATAAAACTCCCCAACGTGCTGCTAAAAAACAATGGAGATCATAGTTTTGAGAACATATCAAAAGAAATTGGATTAACTACTTCGTATTCTAACGGAGCTGCTTATTCTGATTTTGATAACGATGGCGATATTGACATAATCATTAACAACATCAACTCCAACGCTACTCTTTTAGAAAATAAAACACAACAGAATCAAACTGAAAACTACATTCAATTTTCATTGGATAAAAACAATACAGAATCTGTTACAACCGGAAGTAAAGTTAGAGTATTTTCAAATGGAACTTATCGCGAAAAACAACTATCACCTTCAAGAGGTTTTCAATCAGCATCTACAAGAACATTGCATTTTGGATTGGGTTCACAAAAAATTATTGATTCAGCACAAATAATATGGCCTAATGGGAAAATTCAAACTGAGAAGAAAGTAGTCCTAAACACCAAAAATAGTGTATCTCAAAAGACTGACTTGTCTACTTTTAAAACAAGCATAATCAGCACTGATATTAGTGTTACAGAATTCCCGTATATTCATTTTGAAAACGATTACCTTGATTATGGTCGTGAACCCTTAATGCCTGAAAAACTATCTACTGAAGGCCCAGCTTTAGTTTATGAAGACCTTACAGGCGACGGAATTAAAGATTTATTCATAGGAGGTTCCCGTTACCATAAGTCATCATTTTATAAAGGTTTAGCTTCAAATGATTTTGAAAAAATTGCGGTTTCAACTTTTGAAATGGACGAAAAATATGAAGATGTTAATGCAGTTGCTTTTGATCTTGAAAATGATGGAGATTTAGATTTATATGTACAAAGTGGTGGAAATGATAAGCAAGAAGGCGATCCATTATTAGAAGACAGAATGTACATAAATCAGGGAAATGGGAAATTTGAACGAGTTACAGCACAACTACCTGCCACTAACGGCGGTAGTTTAGCTGCCGGCGACTACAATAATGATGGTTTTAAAGATTTGTTTGTAGGGAGCCGTTCTGTGCCAGGAGCTTATGGTATGTCTCCAGTAAGTTTAATTTTGAAAAACAACACAAAAGGTGGTTTTACTGCTGTTGCCCAAGATAAAATGGGTATGGTAACTGACAGTAAATGGGCCGATTTAAATAATGATGGTTTTAAAGATTTAATAGTGATTGGAGATTGGATGCCAATTACGATACTAATGAATCAAAAAAATGGAAAATTTAAATATGCCACACCAGCCTTAGGCCTATCTAAAACTTCAGGTCTATGGAATACTATTGAAGTTACGGACATTGATGGTAATGGCAGCTTAGATATTTTGGCAGGCAATGTAGGCGAGAACTTTAAGTGGCAGGCGACAACAGAAAAACCTGTAAAATTATATATTGATGATTTTGATGAGAATGGGCAATTAGATCCAATCATATTTTACCCTCTTTTTGGCAATGACGTTCCTTTCGCAAATAGAACAACTTTAAATGCCCAACTCCCCTATTTAGCCAAAAAATATAAAAATTACAACGAATTTTCAAAGATTAAAGGTATAGAAGATATCACTGATAAAGCGGTTAAAGATATTAATGTAAAAAAAGAACTACATGAACTTCGTTCCATGGTATACTTAAATTCAGGAGATAGTTTAGTTGGTCATCCACTACCAAAATCTGCTCAGGCGAGTACTATTCAAGATTTTGTTGTTTCGGGCAAAAGCGTTGCCTACGTAGGTAATTATAAAGGGTTTGTAACCGAATTAGGTAATAACGATGGTAATGCTGGCGGAATACTGGCCAACTTTGATAAAAACACTTATAAAAAGAGCACAAACT
Organism: Aurantibacter sp.; assembly: GCF_039941195.1. Taxonomy (GTDB): domain Bacteria; phylum Bacteroidota; class Bacteroidia; order Flavobacteriales; family Flavobacteriaceae; genus Aurantibacter_A. Next base: position 81,745 of record NZ_JBDVFA010000035.1, read on the forward strand.
TGCCTTTACCTATTGGGCTAGAAGCTAAGCATATTATAAACCTTTCATCCGCTACCTACTTGGTAATTTCAAACAATAATCGAGCTTATGTACTAAAGTAAGATTCAAGCACCTAATCCTACTTTCGAAAAGTAGTAAATGGGTTTAGACATTTAACCTATTTAAGGCTAGGTAATAAATAAAGCAAAAAGACTAATAGAAACATCATCTTTTAACATTAAAGCGTAATAGGCAAATAAGCAACATATACCTTTCTTATAGATCATTAATAATCTACTATCCCACTAACAAAATATTTCCTAGCTGTATATTCCACTATCGCCTATTAGCAAGTATCTAATTACCCTGACACTATGTTCTAAATAAATGTTATGCTTCTATCAAAACCTAAATTCATTTGCTACAATGCATCTAAAACAATATCTTGAACCTTCTAATAATAATTAATTTTTATGTACTCAATTGGTTATGACATTGGCAGTTCTTCAATAAAAGCAGCACTTGTAGAAACTGCTACCGGAAAGTCTATTTCCGTAGTAAGTGAACCTAGTATTGAGATGGAAATGATTGCAATAAAAAATGGTTGGGCTGAGCAAGATCCTAATGATTGGTGGCTACATATTTGTAATGCAACAAAAAGACTAATTTCTGAAAACAAAATCGATGTTTCAACAATTAAAGGCGTTGGTATTTCTTATCAAATGCATGGTTTAGTTGTAGTCGACAAAAAGGGTAATCCATTACGAAATTCAATTATCTGGTGTGATAGCAGGGCCGTTGAAATCGGTCAGAAAGCATTTGATGCCTTAGGCAATAAAAAGTGTTCGGAAGAACTATTAAATTCTCCTTCTAATTTTACCGCCTCAAAGCTAAAATGGGTAAAAGACAATGAACCAGATATTTATGACCAGATTTATAAATTTATGCTTCCTGGTGACTATATAGCATATAAATTAAGTGATTCCATTTGCACAACAATTTCAGGGCTTTCTGAAGGTGTATTTTGGGATTTCAAAAAAAATAATATTGCCGATTGGCTTTTAGAGCATTACGGTATAGATAAAGCGCTAGTACCTGAGATAAAAGATACCTTTTCAATTCAAGGCAAAGTATCAAAACAAGGTGCTTTAGAATCTGGTTTAGCAGAAGGAACATCAATTTTATATAGAGCTGGTGACCAACCCAACAATGCACTCTCTTTAAATGTATTTAATCCAGGAGAGGTTGCTGCTACCGGTGGCACCTCGGGGGTAGTTTATGCAATAACGGAAAGTCTATCTAGTAAAGAAAGTACGCGTGTTAATAATTTTGCACATGTTAATTACAGCAAACAAACAACACGTATAGGTAAATTGCTTTGTATTAACGGTTCTGGAATTCAATACAGATGGTTACTAAATAATTTAGACGTTAGCTCTTATGAAGAAATGAATGATTTAGCTGCTACTGTTGCTATTGGTTCAGATGGAGTAACCATTCATCCTTTTGGCAATGGTGCAGAGCGAATGCTAAATAATAAAACCCTAGGCACAAAGATGTCTAATATCAATTTAAACAATCATAACAAAGCACATTTATGTAGAGCGGCATTAGAAGGTATTGCCTTTTCTTTTGTCTATGGCATGGAAATTATGTCATCAGACGGAATTAGCCCCAACGTAATAAGAGCGGGTAATGACAATCTTTTTAGATCAGAAATATTCTCCAATACTATAGCTACTCTTATTGGACAAGAAATTGAAATTTACAAAACCACTGGTGCAATTGGTGCAGCAAGAGCTTGCACACTTCACAAAGGAGATTTTGACACCTTTGGTAAACAAATAATGAATAATGATTATGTGATGGGTTTTAAACCATCCGAAACTAAAAGTGCGTATGAAAATGCGTATGAAAAATGGAAAAACGAACTACAACAACTACTTAAAAACAACTAATATGGCACTCATTGGAGACAAAGAATATTTTAAAGGAATAGGTGAAATTAAATATGAAGGTAAAGATTCTGATAATCCTTTCGCATATAAGTATTACAACCCAGACCAAGTTGTAGCGGGCAAAACAATGCGCGAGCATTTCAAATTTGCAGTTGCTTATTGGCATACCTTCTGCGGACAAGGTGCTGACCCTTTTGGACCGGGTACCCAAAGCTTCCCATGGGATCAACCTTCTGATGCTATAGATGCTGCCAAAGCAAAAGCCGATGCAGCATTTGAATTTATTACAAAATTAGGAGTAGACTATTACTGTTTTCACGATTTTGATCTAATTCAAGAAGGTGCAACCTTTGCGGAATCGGAAAAAAGAATTTCAACAATTGTTGATATTTTAAAAGGTAAACAAGCTGAATCGGGAGTAAAATTATTATGGGGTACAGCAAACTGCTTCTCAAATCCAAGATATATGAATGGGGCATCTACAAATCCCGATTTTAATGTTTTGGCTCGTGCTGGCGGGCAGATAAAATTAGCATTAGATGCAACAATTGCACTGAATGGTGAAAATTATGTGTTCTGGGGTGGTCGTGAAGGATATATGTCTCTTTTAAATACAGATTTAAAAAGAGAATTAGATCATATGGGTCGCTTTTTAGGTATGGCCCGTGATTATGCCAGAAGCCAAGGTTTTAAAGGTAATTTCTTTATTGAACCTAAACCTATGGAACCAATGAAACATCAATATGATTTTGATTCAGCCACGGTTGTCGGCTTCCTAAACGAACATGGTTTACAAGATGATTTTAAATTAAACTTAGAGTTTAACCATGCTACTTTAGCTAGCCACACCATGCAACATGAAATGGAAGTTGCTGCTGCTCACGGAATGTTAGGAAGTTTAGATGCTAACCGTGGAGATTATCAAAATGGATGGGATACAGACCAATTTCCAAATAACATTACTGAAATCACCGAGGCAATGATTACCTTTTTACAAGCCGGTGGACTACAAGGTGGTGGTGTTAATTTTGATGCTAAAATTAGAAGAAATTCTACCGACATGGATGATGTATTCCATGCACATATTGGTGGTATTGATATTTTTGCTCGCGGTTTACTTACAGCTGATAAAATCCTAAGATCTTCTTCTTATGAGTCGCTTCGCAAAAAAAGATACAGTTCTTTTGATACTGGCAAAGGAAACGATTTTGAAAATGGAAAATTAGATTTCAATGATCTTTACGAAATAGCTAAGGAAAATGGGGAGTTAGATTTACAAAGTGGTAAACAAGAGCTTTTCGAAAACATCATCAACCAGTATATATAAGCAGCACATTTTTATTTTATATAAAAAACCCAACATAAAATATGTTGGGTTTTTCATTGCTACTACTATTTTAGATATAACTTTCTTATCTAAAAATAATATAAGTACTTATCACTACTAGAGTTATTAATAAACCAGCCGGTTTAACATATTTCCAATTCGTAATATTAACTTCATTGGTATACTCTTGTATATAATCTGTATCTCTAGGTTTCATTTTGCCGATAACTAACATCAAAATTATTGTCAACACAAAAGTGATAGCCTGCATATGCAACATATGAGGTAACCATGCAACACCAAATCCTCTTGACAATATAATGTATGCTACATACACGACAAAGGCAAAAATAATTCCAACTTTAGCTGCAGACGCTGGAACCCTTTTGGTTAGAAAACCAATAACAATAGCGGAGAGTATCGGTATACTATAAGCACCATTTACTTGCTGCAAATAACCAAACAATCCGCTTGATGCGTAATATAGAAACGGTGCCAACACCATTGCAAATATGGCCAGTCCTATTCCAAATTGTTTTCCTTTAGATACAACTAAAGATTCATTGGCATCTTTATTTATATACTGTTTATAAATATCAATACCATATAAAGTAACACAACTGTTTAATGCACTATTAAATGAACTTAAAATAGCACCAAAGAGTACTGCAGCAAAAAAACCAACAAAAGCCGGTGGTAATACTTGCGCTACTAATTTCGGATATGCTTGATCGGCTCTTTCTAATTGTCCATCAAACATATGGAAGGCTATAATACCTGGCAAAACAACTATTATCGGACCCAAAATTTTAAAAAAGGCAGCTAACAGTAACCCTTTTTGTCCTTCTGCCAAATTTTTCGCACCCAATGCACGTTGAATAATTTGTTGATTACTGCCCCAGTAAAATAATTGCACCAGTACCATTCCGGTGAATATTGTAGCAAACGGAATACTTGACGATTCCGAACCTATTGCATTAAATTTCTCAGGGTGTTCCGCTGTCAATTTTGATAATCCACCAAGAATGCTATTGTCATCACTAATGGCCAGAAGACCAAATACAGGAATTAACAACCCACCTATTAATAAACCAATAGCATTTATACTGTCTGATACGGCAACAGCTTTCAACCCACCAAAAATGGCATAAATACTACCAATTAAACCAATACTCCATACGCACACCCAAATAGAAGCCCATTCCGATATTCCTAATTTTCCAGGTAAATCAAACATTCCGCTAATCGCAAGTGATCCAGAATAAAGGACTATAGGCAAAAGTACAATGGCGTAACCACTAAGAAACAATCCTGAAGTCATTGCTTTTGTGGTAGTATCAAATCTACGTTCTAAATATGTTGGAATTGTACTAATTCCTCCTTTTAAATAGCGTGGCAAAAGATAAATTGCACAGATTACCATTGCTATAGCAGCCAGAGTCTCCCAAGCCATAACCAAAATGCCATCACGGTATGCATCACCATTAAGACCAACAATTTGTTCGGTAGATAAGTTTGTTAAAAGCAAAGATCCTGCTATAACTCCTGCTGTTAAACTTCTACCCCCAAGGAAATACCCATCGGAAGATTTTTCGTTTGTTGATCGTGTTGCTAAATAAGCTACTACAGCTACTAATACTGTGAAGCCCACAAAAGAGAGTATTCCGAACATAAAAATTTTGGTTTGATTGCAAGGCTAAATATATCGGATTATTTATTAAAATCGAGGAATTCAAGGGTATTTCTAACCACATTTTTAGTTTTTCAACTTATTTTTAATCGAATTAATAGATTATCAATATAATACAACATTTCTTTTAACTATAAGGCGCCTTGACAACCGCTAATTTTAACGTAATATTGCAAAATTAACTTAAGACGATAAGTAGAAGAACATATCGTTTTAGACTAATAACTTTTTAAAGAATCATGAGAAATATCTTTTTATTAGCTGCCATTGTTTTGTTTTTGTCTTGCAATGAAGAAAAAAAAGAAGAAGCAATTATTATTTCACCTGAAGATCTTCATGCCTCTGTAGATAAGGTAATTGAAATAATGATTCATGATATTTTTTCTCCACCAGTTGCAAGCAGAATTTTTGCATATCCGAATATTGCGGCTTATGAAATTATAGCTCTTGAGAATCCAGATTATTTATCATTAGCAGGCCAAGTAACAGACTTAACTGCCATTCCAAAACCAAAAGAAAATACAACTATCAATTACCAAATGGCAGCATTGGTAGCACATATGGAATTAAGTAAAAGACTCATTTTTTCAGAAGATAGAATGGAAGCTTTACGTGATAGTCTTTATACTAATTGGAATTCTAAGAATTCAACCTTATTTAATTCATCAAAAACGTATGGTTTAGAAGTGGCAGAACATATTGGCAATTGGATGGGGAAGGATAATTATGCGCAAACACGTACCATGCCTAAGTTTACCGTCGATATTGAAGACCAAACAAGATGGCAACCCACACCGCCAGCTTACCATGAAGGCATAGAGCCGCATTGGAATAAAATAAGGCCTTTTGTAATAGATTCGGCTTCACAATTTAAACCAATTCCACCACCAAAATTTTCAATGGAAAAGGATTCCGATTTTTATAAAGAGCTTATAGAAGTATATAATATAAGCAATGAAATTACTAAAGAAGGTGATACTTCAGATGGTGTAGCTATTGCGCAATTCTGGGATTGTAATCCTTATGTTTCTGTAACAAGAGGGCATTTAATGTTTGCTACCAAAAAAATAACGCCTGGTGCTCATTGGATTGGAATAACTAAAATTGCCAGTAGAAAAATGAAAAGTGATTTCGACCAAACTTTATATGCCTATACAAAAACGTCAATGGCAATAGCGGATGCTTTTATTAGTTGTTGGGATGAAAAATACCGAAGCAATTTAATACGACCTGAGACTTTAATTAATCAACATATAGATGAGAGTTGGCAGCCTATTTTACAAACTCCTCCTTTTCCTGAATACACAAGTGGACATAGTGTAGTTTCTGGTGCAGCAGGTACAGCATTGACCGAAATTTATGGTGACAATTTTGCATTTGATGACGACACAGAACTACCTTATGGTCTGCCTGTACGTAGTTTCAAATCATTTAACGCTGCGGCAAACGAAGCGGCAATTAGTAGAATGTATGGTGGTATACATTATAGAGCTGCCGTAGAAGTTGGAGTTAAACAAGGTCGTGATTTAGGTCAGTTTGTTTTAAACAATCTTAAAATGACGACGGATTCAAATTTAGCTTCAGTTAAATAAAATTAAAAACCGAAACCTAGTCCAAACGAAAATCTTAGACCATCTTCGCTATTAAACAGGGCGAAATTTAACGAGAGTATATCGACTGCATTCAAGAAAAAACCTCCTCCATATGAGGTATGCCATTGATTAGAATCTTGATTAGTAATCCACACTCTACCATAATCAAAACCACCATATAGCCCAATTGACATAGGTAAAATTCCAGTTCGTATTTTACGCAAACTATATCTGAGGTCGGTGTTCTGATAATACGAAGTTTTACCGGTAAAACGTTGGTTTCTAAATCCACGAAGACCATCAACTCCGCCAATACTCGCCCCTTGATAAAACTCAAACCCCTCTCCCAAATTAAAATGTGCTTTCCATTTTGTCGCCAATACTAGCCTTCCATTAGGAATTAATTTATGATCAATCGAAAGACTAGGAACTATATAACCAAAACTTTCTCCTTCAGAAGAAACAGACGTCTTATACCCGAGCAGTAGTGATGTTGACATACCTATAGTTGGAAACGCAGCATTATCTGTATTCGAATAATCATATTCACTTTCTATGCCTACAAAATCTTTTTGATTGTCTTCACCGTTAGCCACATAAAAGGTATTTACAAAGCGATCCTCTGTTTCTTCAACTTCAATACTTTCATAAGAAATACCTGTACGAAATTTAGAACCCATATCTCCACGCCATACCAATGATGGGGAAAATCTAATTTTTTCGATTTTTACACGGTTATAATCAAGTTCTAAATCATCATCAAAATTTTCGGTTTCATTTCCAAGACCAAAAAAGTTAATACTAAAATTAGGACTGGTAAACTTTGCATCCAACTCAAAATTTGCCTTCCCAAAAACATTCGCAAACTCCCCTTTATAACCAATATTAAAACCTTGAGTTGCAAAGTAAAAAGCTCCATTAATAATATGTTGACTAGTAAATGGGTTCTGTTTAAATCCGTTTTTAGTATAAATATTGGAAAAACCAATTCTAAAACCGTCGTCCGGGTTTGCACCTATTGTTGGAACAAATTGGTTCGAACTACTTTTAAGTTTTATAGGTTGATAGGTGTTTGTTTCGTAGTCATTACTTAACCGAATTCTAGCACCTTCTTTATTCTCAAAGGTATTCTTCTTCAATTTTTGATCATAAATATTAACACCTTTACTATCTACAACATTATAAATATCATTATTATGACCGCCGACAATTCTAAGTTTAATATGGTTCGATTTAACATCATTAACATCAAAACGATCATCATCATCTAGTCCATATATCCATATTTCTTTCGTGATTTTAGGATCGAATGTTTTTTTAAAAAACTGTTTTCCTTTATCACCTTTCTTTATTCGATTACCTACAACAGTGGTTTCTCCATTTGGCAATCCTGTAATTGTAAATAAATCATCCTTATCAGTACCAACAACTATAGCGTACTTATTAAGAATGTTATAGTATTCTCTAGCCGTTTGTAATAAATCATTCTTACGACTCAAAAGTTTTTTCTTAATGACTGCTAAACGTTCATTTTGTATTTCCTTAGGAAATTGCTCAAAGGCCGAATCAACAATTTGAGAAGTAATTTTATTTTGAATTAAGGCTGTTTGTTCCTCCCACTGACTTAATTCGGTTTCGGGTAATAAAACCATGTCTAATGCAAAAGTTTTAGGTGAACCATTAAAACCCTTAACGCTTCGTATTTCTTCATTAAAACCTTCCATTAAAGTCAAACCAGGAATTGCTCTTGTTGCTAAATTCATAAAGAAACCATCTCCCATTTCTGAATACACCTGATCTCGATCGCGTGGTACAGGTTTATAGACAACTTCATCATTCTTCTTATCTTCAAACTCTGCCCATCGCCATTGATCCGTATGACGGTCCCAATCACCAATCATCATATCAAACAGACGTGCACGAATATATGCGGTTTTATCCACAGTGTATTTTTCATCCTTACGTAATTTTTTAAGCAAATCGTCAGTACTAATCATCTTATTTGCATGACCAAAACTAGCTTGATCTCCATGGCCATCATCAGTCCGCTCTTCTATCATATATAATTCATCTCCAAATTCATCATTATAAGCACCTATTGCATCCTGTTTCGGAATGTAATACAATATGGGGTTTGTGTGATATATACCAACAGCATCAGATAATGTACCTACAGTAAAAGGCGCGTACGGATGAGATCCTGTGTAAAAATCCAATAACAACTGCTCCGTGTACGTTCCATCAAATTCTCCTACAACATATTGATCTTTAAAGACCATAGCTTGTAAATAAACCTCCGCACTTTTTTTAAGTGCACGCATTACATATTCCTTCCCTTCGGGATTAACCAACCGTAATGATTTTGATTGATGCCCTCCACCTTTTCGCATTACTTTTAAACCACCAAACAAGGTATCTAAATCAATGGTTGGTGCTGTAACTTCAGTAGAATAGACATCGCGATAACGTTCACCCCAAAACCATTTAAACAAACCACTTTTATCGGTTTCTTCTTTAGTATAAATTGATGCTTTAACTGTTGGAGGGAAGTTTTTAGCATATTGTTGACCAATTCCTTTTTTGTCGGCCTTTAGAACATTTGTAGCAAATAAATTTTCTTCCTTATCATTATTATCTACTCCATAGAAATAAACATTAGAAGAACCATCTTCATAAACCTCTAATTTTGCGTAACCCATTTCACCTGTTGAGAACTGACTCCCATTCAACAACATAGTAGCCTCTTGTTTAGAGCCAGAACCACTAACAATTTGCGGAGTATTATTTTCTAAAATATATTGAAGTGAGTGTTCATGACCCGAAACAAATATTACTTTTTCTGAATACTGTGCCAACGTAATTAAGCGTCTTCGCATTTCGTTATATCGCTTGTTGGACATATCTTGATGTGAAGTCCCAGTCGTTCTCCTTAATACATTTATTACGGAACCAATAATAGGTAACGGTAAATTGGAGTTTGTTGGAAACATGTGCTGTTTAAATGAATATTGACCACCATGGTTTCCATAGGTAGACATCGGATGATGCGCCGCAATTAAGGTTGTTTTATTAGCATTTTTTTTAATTAAACCTTCTATTTCTTCAAAGAATTTTTCGCGATCCTTAATTTCACAATGATCATTCATGTCTGGGTGATTATCCCAGTTTGTTAAATACCACTCTGTATCAATCGCAATTACAACAATATCATCACTAATATCAATTTTCTCTATTGGACAACCATCTTCAGGAAAAAACACATCTTTACTATCCAGTTTCTCCTGAATATAATTCTGTTGTCGTTCGAGGCCTTCGAGACCATTTGAATACCAATCATGGTTTCCAGGTATAAAAAGTGGTTTACCCTTAAAATCTTCCAAAGATTTTAATTGAGCATCTAAACTATTTTTAGCCTTAAGGTAGTTTTTGTGATTTTCAGAAGGTAATCCAGCAGGGTAAATATTATCACCGAGAAAAATAGCAGTACTATTTTCATCAGCATTTTTCAAACGCTCCTTAAATAGCTTCAGGTTACTATTAAATCCGCCCATAGGAGATTTACCAGCATCACCTATAAGATAAAAAGTATGAACAGGCTTGGTTGTGACACTATCCAAAATACCCGATTTTTCAAGAGCATATTTTGCCTTTTGAGTAGCACAGCCACTTAAAAAAAGCATGCAAAAAATAATAAAATAGAAATTCTTCATATAAAATAATTAGTTGCCTTTTTTAATTTTTAGCAAACTACAAAATAACCGTATAGAACTGATTATTCAAAAATAATAGCAGTAATAAATTGTTATCGTTATAATTGATAGTCCATTATCACCAAACTAGCTAAAACGAAATACAATTAAATATGCAGTGTAACTGTTTATCAAATTTAAATTTTTGTAATTTGGATGTTTCAACTGCATATTATGTCTGAAATTATTGATAAAGCTGAACAATACGCTAGCAATTTATTATCAAAAGAGCTCGATTCAAAATACTTATATCACAATTTAAAACATACACAACGTATAGTAAAAAGTACTAAAAAATTAATAGCTGCTAATAATCTTAATGATATTGCAAACGAACATCTATTAATTGCTGCATGGTTTCATGACACAGGTTACACCTTGGGACCAAACGAACATGAAGAAAGTAGTTGTAAAATAGCGCATAAATTTCTTGTGGATAATGAATATAATCCCGACGGAATAAAAGAGGTTGAGCAAATTATTCGCGCTACAAAACGAAATTACAAACCTCAAACCCTTTCGGAACAAATTATCCGTGATGCCGATTGTTCTCATTTCGGACAAAGAAGTTATTTTGAAACAGCAGAATATTTAAGAGAAGAATTATCGCTATTAGGCTTGGCCGAATTTTCGAGTAAAAAATGGCGCGATGTTAATATAGAAATGTTAGAAAACGAACATTCATTTTACACCGATTATGCCAAAGAGAATTGGGAAGAGACAAAGAAGCAAAACTTAAAAACACTTTTAAAAGAAAGAAAGGACGAAAAAGCTATTGCCAAAAAAGAACAATTAAAGGCAAAATATAAAAATGAAAGTCCAGACCGTGGAATTCAAACGTTGTTTAGAGTTACACTAAAAAATCATATTACACTAAGTGATATTGCCGATACAAAAGCCAATATTTTACTCTCGGTAAATGCGATTATAATATCTGTATCATTAGCCAATTTAATTCCGAAGTTAGATAATCCTTCTAATGCGTATTTAATATATCCTGCGGCAATATTTGTAATATTTAGTGTTGTATCTATGGTAATGGCAGTTTTAGCAACAAGGCCAAATATTACAAGTGGAAAATTCACAAAAAAAGATGTTGAAGACAAAAAAGTAAATCTACTATTTTTTGGTAATTTTCATAAAATGAGCTTAGCGGAATATGAGTGGGCGATTCAAGAATTGGTCAAAGACAAAGAATATATCTACAGCTCTCTTACGAAAGACCTATATTTTCTAGGTTTAGTTTTAAACAGAAAGTACAAAATTCTACGTTGGACTTATACTGTTTTTATGTTGGGTATAATTATATCGGTACTTGCGTTTGGACTATCATTCTATTATAATGGGGTTCCCAGATAAAAATTTCCAATAAAGAGAATTTGCTTAAGCTTTCAACTCTTCCATTAAATCGTCGTAGGTATATGTTGTTTCTGATTTTTTGTCCTTTTTGTACAAAATTTCAGCTCGAATTGCTTTTAATCCAGACACTCCTTGTAAACCTTGTAATTCTACAATCTCAATTTTACCTGTAAAATAACCCTTAGATTTTAAAAACTTAATATATCTCAAATACTCAAGTTCATCACTTTTTTGAGAATAAACAATAACCATTTTACCTGTTTGTGTAAGTCTTTCATTAGTACCTTTTATGAAAGATTTATCGATACGTTTTTTTATTATTTCATATCTAGCATTATAGGTGCCATCAACATCAAATTGCTTTTCATCCATTCTAAATCGAATAGATAAAGAAGTATTATAAACTAAAATTAATGAAGCAACATCTAATGGCACAGGTAGGTCTGGCTTTAAACGATAATGCGTGTTTTCCATATCACACATTACTTGTAATTGCCAAAGTCGTAAATTGTTTAAGTACAAAGGTTCATAACTACGTTCACCTGTAATACTATCACCAATATACATATTATGCTCTACGCCATCAGTTTTATATCTCTCAAAAAAATGCGGATACATTTCTTGCGCATTACTTTGCTTCTTGTCAATTACAGAAGCTAACTTCTTATTAATAATCATCACACTTTCATCATAGTTTTTTCTATGATCATAATATGAATTAGTATCAGCATCAATTTTTTCCTCATAACTCTCTATAAGTTTGGCAATGCTCTTATTCTGAGTTTTAAGGTGATTGAAAACAGGAATAACTTCCTTGTTTACAAAATCAAATATTGACTGTTCACTATTCGTGTGCAGCGATACTTTAATTTCTTCGAGATGATTACCTACCCTAAAAATTAATTCTTCGTAAATAGGTAGTTTGGATTTTTGCCAGCCTTGAGTTAATACGTTACTTATGGTTGATAATTGAATCATCAAATCGCGTTGAATTGCTTCATTCCGAGCCTTTGAAGAGTCTTTAATATCTATTTGTCCATAAAGTGGGCTAACATCTTTAAAAACTATTTCATTAAATGAAGGTTGTAAACCTAAGTTACTGTCTTTAATAAACTTTTTAGCCTCTTCTTGAAATTTCCAATAAACAGAAGAATGAACAGAAGTACATTCATTTTGTATTATTGCATCTATCAAGTTTTCTTCTTCAGCTTTGGCACGAAGAACAGCTGAAATAATATAAGGCATTATTTGATCTAACCGTTGCGCATTTATACTATTAAGTTCTCCTTTATTTGGCGACGTTATTTCTAAAACTCCTAGAAGATTATTATCACTAGCAATAGGAGCAAAAATGGCACTCTTAAGTCCTTCCTCCTTCAAATTTTTATATAACGAGGGCCCATTAGATTCATCATATATTTTATCAACATCTGAAATTGCAAAATACTTATTATCATCTAATAAAGCTTCATAAGATCCATCACATAAAACAGAACGGCACGAAACAAAATCATGATTTTGTAATAAAACACTTTTAGTATTTTTACCAATTACTTGTTCAAATTGGTTTTCTGATGGGTTATATACCACAAAACTTGCGTTAACCCCTTTTAAATTAAAAAATGATCGAAATGTTTCTGTAAATTTTTCTAGAATGACATTATCATTCTCAGAACCTTTTGAAATAAGATTAGATTTAATTTCAGAAATCGAATGTTCGGTAGTAACATCGAACATATTCATAACAATAAATCCCCTTGAAATAAAGCTATTTGGAGGGATTTTCTCTTTCCATAATTCTATATCATTATAACTATCTAATAGTTGTTCAATATCGCTCTGAGATAATTTCTTAGCATTTTCAGTGGGTAATATTTCAATAAAATCTGCATTATAAAGAATTCTATAATGCTTCATTATACCATTCACATCAGGAATGTCGTAAAAAAAAGGTCTTTTAAAATCAACATTAACCCCATAGTAAAAATTAAGAATTACAGAACATGCCAAAACATACATTTCGTCATCAGGTAATTCTCGCATTTTTGGAATAAAGTCTAAACCAGCATCTTTAATTATTTGCTGAAAACGTTCAGAGGAATTAAAAACAATATCTTCATAAGGAAGTGATGCTGCTTTAATTTCATTTTTAGTTAATACCTCAGGAAAAGAATCGCGTAACATCAATTGTATTAATTTCTCATGCTTTTGCAATAAAGAAATATCTGTAAAGCCTTCTCGCAATTCAGGATAAGGTTCTTGTGCCTTCAAGATAAATCTAGCTCTCTCAGCTAAAAACTCATCATCACCTTTAGCCACAACTTCGTAATGCTTCAATAATTTATTGAAACTTACATATTGTTGCAATGGCAATTCTTTGGCATCAATATATCCCATGCTTTATTTGACGTTATTATTGCGATAAAATTACAAAAGATTTAACATAAATATGTTAAAGTACGCCTATCTGTAACTTATAACAGGTAATAAGCAATTAAAACACTGTTTATTATCCTTATATCAGTTACTTTAAAACATTTAAAAAGACCACAAACAATGCATTTAACCTGTTTTTTCGGATATTTATATAAAAATAATTGATGTCATCAAATTCGAGGTTAACCCGTGCTTATAATAATGCCAAAACGATACCTTTTGATGATAATTCAAAATTTATACTTTTTAGTGATTGCCACCGTGGTGACAATAGTTTTGCCGATGAATTCGCCAACAATAGAAACATTTACTACCATGCCCTCAAACATTACTATATAGAGGGATTTCAATATTTTGAATTAGGTGACGGCGACGAGTTATGGGAAAATTTAAGCTTTGAATCTATTTTTGAAGCCCATAAGAATGTGTACAAATTGCTAAAACAATTTCATTTAGAAAACAGATTGCATATGATTTGGGGCAACCATGATATGGTGTACAAAGACCCTAATTATGTTAAAAAAAATCTATCGAGCTATTTTGAACCAATAGATGAGAAAGACAAAGAGCTGTTTGAAGGTATAACATACAATGAGGCAATTTTACTAAAGCATTCCGAAAACAATCAGGAGATTTTTCTAACCCATGGTCATCAAGCAGATTGGTGGAATTATACATTTTGGCGATGGGGCAGATTTTTAGTACGTGTCTTATGGAAGCCTTTGCAAGTTTGGGGAATAGCAGATCCTACTAGTCCGGCCAAAAATTATACCGAACTTAGAAAAGTAGAACGTCGCCTAAAAAAATGGATTTTAGCAAATAATTTATTACTTACAGTTGTAGGTCACACCCATAGACCTAGATTTCCAGAACCGGGACAAATACCACTTTTTAACGATGGTAGTTGTGTACATCCTAGAAGCATTACTGGCATTGAAATTGAAAACGGACAAATCTCATTAATAAAATGGCAAATAGCCTCAACCGAAGATGGCACTCTTAAAATTATACGAATTTTACTAGAAGGTCCTCAGAAATTAAAAGATTATATAAACAGTTAAAATCATATCGCTACTTAGGAAATAAATTCCTAAGCTAATAACTAGTAGTCGCGTTGTAAACAAAAAATAATCTTCATCCCAAAACGGATTTATAACTCCAATTTAAAAGTGATTGGAATACTATAAGGTACATTCACCGCTTTACCACGTTGACCTCCAGGTGTCATCTTTGGTAAGGCAACTATAATTCTTCTTGCCTCGTTTTCCAAATTTTGATCTGGACCTCTTGTTTGTATTCTTGTTATATTTCCTTTGGAATCAATAACAAAATGCACATAAACACGACCCTGAATATTCAAATCCATTGCAACACTAGGATACTTAAACTCCTTTCTAACATGTTCTTGTATTTTTTCTTGAAAACATTTTCTACGTTCCGCATTACTCGTTAAATGATTGCATCCTGGATAAATTGGCACATTTTCAATAACTGAAAAGGGCACGGAAATTTCTTCCTCTACCTCCTCTACTGCTACCTCATCCACTTCTATAACCGCATGCACTTCAGTATCTTGATTTATTTCGGTACTTTCAATGATGGTTTCTTCAATTTCATCAGAATCCTCTACAATCTCAATTATCTCGGGTGCTGCCGGAGGAGCTGGGGGAGGAGGCATTTTTAAGGTTTCAGTTATTGGCACTTCTTCTTTTAATTCATCAACAACATTTAAATGTTCTTCAAATGTGTCAATTTTGTCATAAGTCTTGTACTCTAAAGCTTGCCATGTTGTAAAAAGTACAAGCGCTAGCCCAATTACAAAAAAAAGGTTACTATCTCGGTTTAAGTCTGCATTAGGATTCTTTTTTAGTTCCATGATAATTAAATTTAATCACCTGAAATTAAAATAGTTACACCAGAATAAATATGATAATTATCAGTTTAGAGCTAAATCTTCTCATGCTATCCATTTTTTATAGTAAAACTGATTTTTTGCAGTATTAGCTCCACTAATAACATCGATTGTATAACCTATTATAATACAATGTCTACAGTTTCATGAACTCAGAAATCATTATTTTTGAAGCACACTAACACATATAACTATTCACAAAATGCTAAAAAAGACGTTTGCCATTACACTAATTTCCTTGCTATTTGTTTCCTGTTGGAAGAATAAAAGTCCTGAAGATTTAATACGTTTAAAGGATAAATTTAAATCATCAGTATCATCTTTTGAAAAAAAGAAAGAAACTGCTAATAAAAATGTAAACAAAGGTTTAGAGACTCTTAATGCACTTAAAACTGCACTAGAAGACACCAAAAATGAAGATAAAGAATTTGCAAAAGTTTATGGCGATTGGGAAAAGGTTAATAAACGCGTAGAAAACCTTAATAAGGAATACGAGGACCTTAAGGAGCATGCATCAAACTTATTTTCAGCAATGGATACACAAACCAACAGCCTTAGTGATGAAAAAAGTAAAAAAACTTTATTAGCGGCAATTGAAAAAGCACGAACTAAATACAATGGTACACTTACAAATACATCTAAAGCAATTGACAAATTACGCTTATTACATGGTGATGCAGTCGAAGTAGTTAAAGCTCTTGAGGTTGCAGCTGCCTTAAATTCTTTTGATAATATAAATGATCAGATGAAAAGTATTGAAGGCCGTGTAGATGGCATCATGCAAGAATTAAATTTTGCAGTTGTAGAAAGTAAAAAATTATACGAAAAGAAAATTACCGAATTAGGAGAGTAAAATTTACATTCTACGTTATAAAAAAAGGGAAGAGATGTAAGTTTCTTCCCCTTTTAACTATAAAACACCAATTATTTATACATTTTCTGGCACCTCAAAACCTGGACGGTAATTACGTCTCAACATTTTGTCCGCTTCCGAATCACCAACAAAAGATTCTGATTTAGGGTTGAAAGTAAGTACACGATCTAAGCGATAAGCAATGTTACCTAAATGTGCTAAACCAGATGAGAGATGTGCTGTTTCAACAGGACCGTTCAAAATAGAAGAATCCCGTTTTCTAACGGCCTCAATAAAATTAGCAAAATGCCCATCTGTACCGCCATCTCCACGATCCATTCCTGTTCCTGAAGGACCTCCATCTTCACCAGATTTACCGGGAGTACGATCTTTACCTAAGTAAGTTTTATACTTATCGTAACCATCTACTACAAGAATACCCTTATCCCCGTAGAAAATGTTACCAACAGTAGCACCGTCTTCAGTATTAGTACACCAAGGACGGACTTCAAACTGTATAATTTTTCTTTCTTCTGGATAGTTATATACAGAAGTTAACACCTCAGGAACCTCTTTACAATCATCCCATAAGAATTTACCTCCCATAGAAGTAATTTTTGTTGGGAGTCCGACATCCAAGCCCCACATGCACAAATCTGTTTCATGTATACCCTGATTTCCAACATCACCATTTCCATAATCCCAATGCCAATGCCAATTATAGTGAACTAAATTTTTTGTAAAAGGACGTTTTTGAGCTGGACCAGTCCATAAGTCATAATCAACACCTTTAGGTACAGGGGAAAATCCTTGATCACCGATATCGCCTCTCCAACGAAAAACGAGACCACGAGCCATATAAACTCTTCCGATATATCCATCACGCATCAATTCTATTGCCTCATTAACAGCAGGTGAACTTCTAAGTTGCACCCCATGCTGAACAATACGATTGTATTTATGTGCGGCCTCGACCATTTTGCGACCTTCCCATATATTATGAGAACCTGGTTTTTCTACGTAAACATCTTTTCCTGCCTGACATGCCCATATTACAGATAGTGCATGCCAATGATTTGGCGTTGCCACACTAATAACATCAATGTCTTTGTTATCCATGATTTTACGAAGATCCTGTTCTAAAGACACGTCTTTATTGTAGGTTTCTTTGAATGATTTTTGACGTTCTCTTAGCAAATTCATATCTGGGTCACACAAATGTGTAATCCGAACATTATCTTGAGCCATAAAACTTTTAATATGACTTTTACCACGACCATTAACACCCAAAACTGCGGCATTAATCCTGTCATTTGCACCAAAAACACTTGCTGAAATAATCGTCGGCGCAGTAATTACTGCAGAACTAGCAACAGCGGTTTTTTTTATAAAAGACCTCCTAGTTGATTTCATTTTTATTGGTTTTAAATTATACAAAATAGCTACAATCGAAATAAATATTTCAATAAAAAAAGACTCCTCATTTAGATTATAACAGTAGAAAGTTACTACAAAAATTTATTTCGTTAACGTTAACGGTACTTTTTTTTTGTTAAAAATTAATATACCATACAAGGCATTCTATCTTTCTCCTCAAAATATTACATGACTGACGCTTATATTTTTTTAAAAGAATCCTAAAATTATCTCACATAAATCAATAACAAAGCGATTGTAAAAGTACAATACTAGCAGCAGGATTTCCAGAATTAGAAATTGGAATTGTTGGAGTAACATTAGCTTTTCGACTTACCATGGTTATCATCGTCTATGCTATTCGTCACATAACTGGATGCTATATCTAAAGTACTGTGGATGAGTGAAAGATTCAATGCAAAAGATTTAATACCCTCTATTTTTCATAAGTATTGAGTGGCATAGTCAGAGCTGTGATGCTATATCAAATAGCTACAAACCTTGCGAACTTTGAAGTAGGTGGTTGAGCAATGGCTCAATTATGGTTATTTTGGGTATCACCTATTGTAGGGGCTATACTGGCTGGCAATAACTACAAATATCTATCACCCGAAATCCAAAATTAATAAACCAAACTTTTTATCAATAAAAAGACCTCATTCGAGGTCTTTTTTTATGTTTAAAAAATCTTTATAGTAATAATAATAAACTACAAAATAGTATATTTAAAAACACATTAATTTAAATTGTAAATATGAAGAGTCCTTCAGAAAGAATAAAAGATTTAGGTCTAATATTGCCCCCAGCACCACCCCCAGCAGGACTGTACAAACCAGTTCTTGTGGTTGATAAATTTTTATACATATCAGGTCAAGGGCCTATGAAATCAGATGGCACATTAATGGTTGGAAGAGCTGGTGATGATATGGATATTGAACAAGCTAAATTAGGTGCGAGACAAGTTGGACTTACCATGTTAGCTACAATTGAAGCGCATTTTGGGAGTGTTGATAAAATAAAACGTATCGTAAAAACTTTAGGCATGGTAAATTCTACTCCAGATTTTGGAGATCAACCTTTAGTAATTAATGGTTTTAGTGAATTAATGTCAGATGTATTTGGTGCTGATAATGGTGTTGGAGTACGCAGCGCAGTAGGAATGATTCTTCCCGGAGGTATTCCAGTTGAAGTTGAGGCTATGTTTGAATTGAATTAACACCCTAACTAAAACATAACTTCTAAAGATTTCCATTTAAATTAACATACAACACACAAATAAAAATAACCCTTAATCGTTATTTTAATAAACATCTTGATTTATGAATAGGCGCCAATTTATAGAGCACTCATTTTTAGCAATGGCTGGAACTACGTTAATTGGCTGTACAGAAGACAAAAAAGCACCATTTAGTAAAAACCAAATTATTGGTTGTTTTGGAGACAGCATTACTGCTAGTAAAGATGGTTATGTAAAAATGTTACAAGATTCATTTAACAACTCAAATCCTGAATTAAACCTAGAGTTTATAAATTATGGACGCTCGAGTGAAACTGTTACAGGACTTACTGAAAAAGTTCATCCAGGACCGAGACCGTTTCTTTTTGATAGATTAGAAAGTGAACTTAAAAAAGCACCGCTGGATATTGCTTTCTTTTGTTATGGAATTAATTGTGGTATTTATGGTCCACCATCCGATGAATTATTTAGCACCTATAAAAAGGGTGTAATACGTTTTTTAGACCGAATGAAAAAAGTAGATATCAGTGTTATTTTACTAACTCCACCACCAATTGCTTTAGATGTAGTTTCAAAAATACAAACCAATGCAATTGAAGATTATGGCTATTTAAATCCATATCCAGAATATGAAACCGAAGTGCTTAAGGAGTTTGAGAACATTGTTTTATCTACTAATCATACTTCAATAATCAACAAAATAGATATTCATACACCCCTTTTTAATAATCGATTTGAGTGTTACGATTCTGATCCAATACACCCAAATACAAATGGCCATCAACTTATTACCAGTACAATCATCGAAAAAATAGGCTTTTAACAACGCTTTAAGTTCCCGTGGCAAGGTATTTGTTATCTTTATCGCTGTATAAATCGCTAAAAATGTCGGTGAAGTATTTATTCTTATTTTCTTTTATACTACTGTCATACAATAGTTTTGCTCAAGGTGGAGACCTACCGATTGACAATCCCATAAAAATAGAAGCTGCGAACAAGTTAGATGAAAAAGGTACACAGCAAAAAGGAACTTCTTTAAATATTCCTTCTGTAATAGATAAAGAACCCTCTATTAATGAAGATTTATCGAAAAAGAAAAATCCTGTTAGTATGCTACCTAAAAGAGAGTTGGTACAAGCTGGTGAAGGAATGAAGATTGACCCTAAAATTGGAAATAATTATGATAAAGAAGGAGATAACCAATTTTTTGGCAATCAATATTTAGGAGATATCAAAAACAATGGCAAATTTATAGGTATTGTATGCAGAGATCACGAGTACGTTGATGGGGACCGTGTTAAAATTTCAGTAAATGACAGGGTAGTTGACGCAAACATACTATTAACAGGAGGTTTTAAAGGTGTTAATGTAGACCTTGTAAAAGGCTTTAATAGAATTGAGTTTGAAGCACTTAATGAAGGTACTTCCAGCCCTAACACTGCGCAAGTAGATGTCTATGATGACGAAGGAAAATTAATTTATTCGAACAAATGGTTGTTATCAGAAGGCTCAGTGGCGACTTTTATAGTAACCAAAGAGGAGAATTTACTTATATAAACGCCAAGGCCAACTTAATATCATCATAACTAACTTTTCTATTTAAGGTCTCGAATACATACTTCTGACTTGGTGGTCCATCCTTTTGTTTTGCTACTACACTTGCAACTTTTTTCAACAATTTCTCATCTGGGCGATAAAAATCTAAATCTTCATCAGGGTGATCTTCACGTAATCGAATTAAATGACCTGCAATAGTTCCTGTAGAAAGTCCACGTTCAATTGCAATATCTTCTAAAGACATATTCTTTTTTAAATAATCTAGAGTTATTAAATATGTTGACTTTTTCTTTTGTTTCTTTTCTTTTACTTTATTAGAATGTTTTTTAATCTCGTCTGCATCTGTTAAGCCCCCACAATTTTTTATAAATAACTGCGCTTGAGCTTCAAGCGTTTTTATATCGTTTTCCTCATCAACTATTTCAGAAAGCTCCTGAAATCGTTTATCCGCTTTTAAAGCTAAACCATCGACTTGTAATGCAATTTCATTAAAACCTGAAAGCTGAAGATTATCAATATCTTTTAATCGCGATAGTGCAACATAACCTTGTCCGTTCTCAAAGGTTTTCGACAAGTCGATCATGGCTGAGTCTAGTGTCATTCCTTGACATTTATGAACAGTAATAGCCCAGGCTAACCGCAGAGGAATTTGATCTAAACTTGCCAATACTTTGCCGTGATCGTCATGTACCCCCCAAGTTTCTTGTCGCACTGTAATTCGTTTACCATGTATCGTTTTAACTACTGGATATCCATCAGCACTAAACTCAATAATCTTTCCTAAAGTTCCATTTACATACCCTTGTTCTGGGTTGTTGCGAACAAACATTACTTTGGCATCAACTTTTAATTCTAAATGTTCTTGAGCTAAAACTGATTTCTTTAAAGTTTCAACAAGCTTTTGATTGCCTTTAGTTTTAGCTTTAAACTTTTTAGCGTTGCTTTTTAATTTATTTAATTCTATTAAATTTAATTGATCTACATCGGCATTATGTGTAAAAAGTTTTGTGGGAACTTCATCTTGATTTAACAGATTAGATTCTGCATTTTTAAGTAATTCTATGCTTCGATGGGTAATTTCTGCAGAACGAATTTCATTCAAAATTTCATTTAAAACATTATCACCATCTTGACGATATTGTTCTGTTAAGTAGCATACATTTAATCTAGCGTCTAGCCAAGCCTTAGACATAAATGCAAACTTGTCTTTACTTCTTTCGTCATTTCTTCCAATTGGTGGTAACTGAAAAAAGTCACCACAAACAATAATTTGAATACCACCAAAAGCTCGATCATCCTCTTTAAAAAAACAAAGTACTTGATCTACCATATCTAGTTGCTTCTTATGCAACATGGAAATTTCATCTATTATCAGAATCATAGATTCCTCCAGATGTTTTTTAAGATATTTCTTAGTACGCATAGTTACCAAGTTAGCACGAGACAAACGATCTTTAATACCAAAACCTGCCCATGAATGTATTGTCATGCCATTCATATGCGTCGCTGCTATACCTGTAGATGCCGTAATTGCCACAGGCACTTTACGTTCTTTTAAATAAGAAATATATTGATTTAGCACATAAGTTTTACCTGTACCGGCAGAACCTGTTAAAAATACATTTTTACCAGATTTTAATAATGCTAAGGCCTTTTCTTGTTGCACTTGTAGAATTTATTGTAAGAAATACAATATAGTTTTTTTATATGAAAACAAAGTTCTTAGTTACCACTTAAGAGATTTTATATATAAAGGTCATTTACTTTTTTGCCAAGGTACACTACCGCCAACTTGAATATGTTTCATTAAAATTGAATTCAACTCTCTGTACTTTTCTGGCTCCTGTTCTATTAAATTATTTTCCTCAAGGGGGTCGGTAGATAAATTGTATAATTCGTAAGGTTTGTAAGGACTATTTTGCAACAATTTCCATTCCCCTTTTCGAATAGCATAAATAGGCTGTCCTCCATACCAAGTTCCTCCTTCACGACGCACAAAATAAAAAGATCGCTCTGAGTCACTATTTAACTTTACACCATTTAATTCATGTAGTAAACTTCTTCCTTCAATATTATCTTTTGGTTCAGTTCCAGCTATTTCTAACAATGTTGGATAAATATCCATAGTCATCCAATTATTTTTAGAAATGCTTCCTTTTTCAATTTTCTCATGCCAACTAATACATGTGGGCACCTTTAATCCTCCTTCATACATACTCTGTTTACCATCACGTAGAGGTCCATTATTTGCTTTACTTGGTAAGTGACCACCATTATCACTTGTAAAAACAATTATGGTATTTTCATATTGCCCACTATCTTTCAATGCTTTAATCACTTTTCCTATTCCATGATCCATATGCTCAATAAATGCAACAAGCTTAGCTCTTATAGGATCTATATTTTTTTCCCTTTTCAACACTTTATTTAGCCATTCTTGGGGAGGTTGAACAGGAAAATGAGGAGCATTATATGCTAGATACAAAAAAAACGGTTGCTCAGATTTCGCTTGATTAGTAATATAATCTACAGACCAATTTGTAAAGAGATCCGTAGCATGCCCTTCGGGGTCAATAGTTTCTTCATTCAATCGCATATAATTAATATCATGGCGTCGATGTTTCCAATAATCATCCATCATATCACCTAGCCAACCGTGGAAATAATCAAATCCTCTATCGGTAGGAATATTTGGTGATTCCAGCCCCAAATGCCATTTGCCAATTATTGCTGTGGTATACCCTACCCTATTTAATTCTGTAGGTAAGAGTGTTGCCTTTGGGTCAAGATACCCCCAATTATCTTCTTTATATGTTCTAATTACACCAGGCACACCTACTCGATCTTGATACCGGCCCGTGAGAATTGCAGCTCGTGTCGGGGAACAAACTGTAGAATTAGCATAAAAGTTATCGAATCTCATTCCCGAAGCCGCAATCTTATCAATATTAGGAGTTCGAATATCTTTCGTTCCGTAATAAGATACGTCATGATAACCTTGATCATCTGTTAAAATGTAAAGGATATTGGGTTTACTCAAATTTTTAGATTGTTTTTGAGCGTAAGTTTCAACACACCAAACAATGCTAAAAAAGAATAAGAAATATAGATATTTCATAAGTGAGAATAAATAGTTAGTGAATGAAATTCCAGAATGGTGAAAATAATAGAGATTAAAACTAAATACTAATTTTTAACTGTTAAACGCGCGCATTTTTCCATCATCAATTTTAGGTTAACTTTGTCGATTATTGAATTGATGATTATGGCAGATAAAAAAGTAAGCATATTAAAGGCCTTCAAAACCATTATTTGGCCCAGAAAAAATCTTGTCTTTGTTGGCTTGTTATTAATTATTATCAGTAAAGCCGCCAGTTTCGTTACTCCGATAGCATCAAAACATTTAGTAGATGATGTAATTGCAAATAAAGATATAGAAATGCTAAAACTACTGGTAACAGGAGTAATACTAGCCATTTTAGTGCAAGCTGTAACCTCATTCTTATTAACTCGTATTTTAAGTGTTCAAGCTCAGTTTTTAATTTCAGAATTACGAGCCCAAGTACAAAAGAAAGTACTTTCGTTACCTATCCGATTTTTTGACAATACAAAATCTGGAGCATTGGTCTCGCGAATTATGTCGGATGTTGAAGGGGTTCGAAATTTAATTGGCACTGGGTTAGTTCAATTAGTTGGTGGTACCATTACAGCGATAGTTTCCTTAATTTTATTGTTAGGCATAAGCCCAACGATGACGCTGTTCACTTTTATTCCATTAGCAATTTTTGCAGTTATCGCTTTAAAAGCCTTTAAAATTATTAGACCTATTTTTAGAAACAGAGGAAAAATAAATGCCGAAGTAAAAGGAAGGCTTACTGAAACTTTAGGTGGTATTCGAGTTATAAAAGGATTTAATTCTGAAACTCAAGAGCATAAAATATTTGAAGAAGGCGTTGATGAACTTTTTCAAAATGTAAAAAAGAGTTTAACAACAACGGCTTTTATGACCAGCTCCTCCACGTTTCTCATCGGTATTGCGACTACGGGCGTAATGGGTTATGGTGGTTATAAAATAATACAGGGCGAATTAACCATAGGTGATCTATTGATGTTCACAGTACTTTTAGGTATTATGGTAGCACCTATCGTTCAGATGAGTAATATTGGCAGCCAACTAACTGAGGCATTAGCCGGTTTAGACCGAACTGAGGAATTAATGAATGAAATTTCTGAGGATGAAGAAACAGATCGCTCCATAGAATTAAAGGGGCTCCAGGGAAATATGGCCTTTGATAATGTTTCTTTCTCCTATGAAGAAGATAAAGAAGTACTGCACGACATTAGTTTTACTGCTAAATCGGGAGAAGTTGTTGCTCTAGTGGGTAGTTCAGGATCAGGAAAAACGACGATTGCTGGATTGGCTGCAAGTTTTTTAAATCCGCAATCTGGCAAAATAACCATTGATGGTAACGATTTATCAAAAGTTAACCTCAGCAGTTTTCGTCAAAATTTAGGAGTTGTTTTGCAGGATGATTTCCTTTTTGAAGGCACTATTCGAGAGAATATTCTATTCCCAAGGCCAAACGCATATGAAGAAGAATTACAAAATGCAGTTACCTCGGCATATGTTAATGAATTTACTGATCGTTTTGATGATGGCTTAGACACCTTAATTGGTGAGCGGGGCGTTAAGTTATCGGGAGGGCAACGACAACGAATTGCTATTGCGAGGGCTGTTCTTGCTGATCCTAAAATATTAATTTTAGATGAAGCCACTTCAAATTTAGATACTGAAAGTGAAGCATTAATTCAGAAAAGTTTAGCTGAACTCACAAAAGGCAGGACTACTTTCGTTATTGCTCACCGCCTAAGTACAATACGTAAAGCTGATAAAATATTAGTTATTGAAGATGGTAAAATTGCAGAAAGAGGAACGCATGATGAGCTAATTACAAAAGAAGGCAGATATCATAATTTATTTACCTATCAAGCAAGAATTTAACATTAATTCTTTATTAAAACCTAAAACTTACAACTGACAATCAATATAATTTCACCCCTTAATATATGCTTTTAGCAAAATTGTTAACACCAATTTTCAAAATCATATTTCTTTCTAAGTAAATAGCCAAATACTTCCGAGTCTAAGCAAAATTTAGCAAGTTCGTTAGAATTAAAATTTATTTAAGCTTGGACCAAGATTCTAATATTGCACAGTTAAAGGCTATTTTTCCTCAAGGTAAAACCAAAGTATATCCAAAAAATCATGTCATATTTAAGATTCATAAAAAGGTTAAAACCTTTCGATGGATTTTAGCTGGTTTAGTAAATTATTACATAGAATTAGATGAGCCAGAAAACGACATTTTAGTTTGTCAAATCTCAGAACCTCTTAGTACCTTAGGTGTAGACGGTTTAAACAATCCAAAAAGATATAATTACAAAGCAGTCACTTCAACTAATGGCGCAACTTTTTTCGAAGTCCCAATCGGGACATTGGAATCATATCTAGCGAAGGATAATGAAAATAAATTACTTAAAAACACTGCATCCACATTATATCATCAATTAAAATCTGCTCTTCTAAAACAAACTGAACTTTCACAACCCGCCCTTTCTAAACCCATTGAAGATGATAGGGAATTTTATATGTCTCCCGAGACCAATACTGCAGAGATAGTAAAATTAATGCGATGCTCTCCTTTTTTAGATCAATTTTCAGAAAAAAACCTATCTAAAATTGCCAGTAGCGCTGAACGCCGTGAATACGAACCATACGAGCTGCTCTATGTTCAAGATCGATTCACCAATGGTCTATCTATTTTAATAAACGGAGAAGTAAGCATCAAAAGGATTGAAGGTAATATTGAAATTAAACAACGCTCAATAAAAGATCCTGGATTTATTTTTGGTTGGTCGAGCTTTTTAGGGGATAAGGACATATGTTCGGCGATTACTGTTAAAAAGAGCGCACTATATTTTGTTCCGCACTCCGAACTGA
Source organism: Aurantibacter sp. (assembly GCF_039941195.1). GTDB lineage: Bacteria > Bacteroidota > Bacteroidia > Flavobacteriales > Flavobacteriaceae > Aurantibacter_A. Next base: position 108,811 of record NZ_JBDVFA010000035.1, read on the forward strand.
AATCTATGTTTGTTTCTGACAATGCCTTTGAAAAACAATTTTATAAACAATTACTTTGGTTAATTGGAAATCAAATTAACGCCGCTTTTTTAAGGTATTTAGGTCTTTTAGGAAAACACAATTTACAAGCAGTTTTTCATTTAATAGAAAACAACAAATCTAGATTACCATTAACCTCCAAACTACACCAAAGTATACATTTACTAAAGGATGTAAACACCAAAGAAATAGCTTATGCTGGCTTAAAAAACATTCTGAATACAGGCACTTCATTAGAACGACATATAGCTTCCTTAAGTTTAGAACTTTTAAAAGATGACAATGAAGAGTTACAATTTATAAAAGGCTTAGAAAATATTTATACCAGTGTAGTTGATAGTACATCTGAATCTACATTAGAAATTAGAAAGGAATGTGCAAATGCGACAAAAAATCTATTTCAAAAACAAAATTACCGAATTGATGGATGGGAAAATTTACCTGAAGGCAATGGTCATATTTTTATTTATAACCATTTAGTAAATGACACTCATTATACACTGAATAATGATTTTCAAATAACCTTAGATTCTCATTTTATCAGCGCTATGGTGTTACAAGATAAATATGACGATTCTGGGATACGCACCATTAGGATAGGTCGTGGCCAAGAATATGGTCATCAAAATTATTATAATAAATTAGGGCATATTAATGTGTATACTAAAGAATCTGAACAATCTTCTAAGGAGCGAAAAAAAAGATCACGTAGTATATTTTATAACCAAGCTGAAGAATATTTAAAAAAAGGATACAATCTCATAATAAGTCCGGAAGGAACTTCATATCGAACTGAAAATTCACCGGGTCCATTTAAATTAGGGAGTTTTAAATTGGCTATGAATATGAATCCACAACCCAAAATTGTACCTATAGTTATAGTCAACTTCGATAATAGAATAAAAGACAACCTTTTTTATTGTAAAATACTTCCCTGTTTTAAATTAAAAGAACGCCTGAAACAGCCTGGTAAAGAAGGTCTAATTTCTTTTGTAAACGATTATCAAAAAGAATATATAGAATACGTAAAAGAAGCTAGAGAAACTGCTGAAAATTTAATGAATAAGGCAACGGATATTACAGATTTAAGTGACCCGCCTGAAATGTGGTTTAATGAAATTAAAAGATTAAACAAAAGAGTTTCCAAACTAGAAAATCAAAAACAACTTTTCGCTTTTTATGGCAGCTCTTCCATTCGTTTATGGATTAGTATGAAAAAAGATTTAGCACCATTAAATGTTGTTAATTTAGGCTTTGGGGGTTCTACTTTTCCCTGGTGTATACATTATTTTGATAAAATTTTTACTGATGTTCATCCAAATAAAATTGTTCTTTATGCTGGAGAAAATGATTTAAACGAAGGAAGAACACCACAACAAGTGTTAGCTGATTGCCAAGAACTAGTGAGCTTAATAATTGAAAAATACCCTGATGCCAATTTGGCACTAATAAGCTTAAAACCGAGTATGGAGCGAGAAGCCATGATACCTCAAATTATCGAAACCAATTTATTATTGTCTAAATATATTATAGGTGAATTAAAAGCTCAATTTATTAATGTTTTTGCTCCTATGATTACTTCAGAAAATAGGCCAAGACCAGAATTATATATGAGTGATGGACTACACTTAAATAAAGAAGGTTATCGTATTTGGAGTGGCACTATTAAAGAGGCACTTTTAATTCCTGAAACAGATCTTGGTTAAATTAAACAGGTTGGTAAAAAATAGTGAAAAAACCTCCTATTATTCTTAGCCTTAATTACGATTCTGGGGCTAACTCAACTTCTAATCCTTCCAAATCTTCAGTCATATGAATTTGGCAACCTAATCTTGAATTATCTTCAACATTAAAAGCCTCTGCTAACATAGCATCCTCATCATCAGATTTTTCTGGCAACTCGTGATTTGATGTCACATAACACTGGCAAGATGCACACATGGCCATGCCTCCACAAATACCGATAGTGCCTTCTGGTGCTAATTCATAAGAACGAACAATTTCCATGAGGTTCATATTCATATCTGTTGGTGCGTCAACCTCATGAGTAACACCATCTCTGTCGGTTATTTTAATTTTAATATCTGACATTATATTCGGTCGGTTATCTAATTTATAAACTTTTCAATTATGTATTATTCAATCGCTTTCACTACGGCTTTTGGTGCTTCTTTTTTAGACCCATCAAAACCAGTAACACCGCCAACGGTTGTATACTTCATCACATATTTCTTATCCGGAAATATACGTTGATATGCACTTTGACACATTAATGTTGCTTCATGAAAGCCACATAAAATCAGTTTCAATTTACCAGGATACGTATTTACATCTCCAATTGCATAAATACCAGGAATATTAGTTTGATAATCCAAGGTGTTATCAACTTTGATTGCATTCTTTTCAATATCGAGCCCCCAGTCAGCAATAGGACCAAGTTTTGGTGAAAGACCAAATAAAGGAATAAAGTTATCTACTTCTAATTCAATTTCTTCACCTGCATCGCCAGATTTTCGAATGGTAACTGCTTCCAAGGCATCTCCACCTTTTAATCCAATGATTTCAGCAGGAGTAATTAGATTAATTTTACCTTCATTTTTAAGATGTTGAACTTTTTCTACAGAATCTAAGGCACCACGAAATTCGTTTCTTCTATGCACTAAAGTTACTTCAGAAGCAACATCAGCTAAAAAGATACTCCAATCTAATGCTGAATCACCACCGCCGGCAATAACAACTTTCTTATCACGATAAACTTCTGGATCCTTAATAATGTAAGCTATTCCATTATCCTCAAATTTCTCAATATCTTCAAGTAATGGTTTTCTAGGTTCAAAACTTCCAAGTCCACCAGCAATGGCTACTATTGGAGCTTGATGTTTAGTACCTCTATTGGTTGTAACAACAAAAGTACCATCCTCTAGTTTCTCAATGGTTTCTGCTCTTTCACCCAATGTAAACCCGGGTTGAAAAGCTTTTATCTGCTCCATTAAATTATCAACCAATTCGCCAGCAAGAACTTCAGGGAAGCCCGGTATGTCGTAGATTGGTTTCTTAGGATAGATTTCGGAACATTGTCCTCCTGCTTGTGGCAAAGCGTCAATAAGATGACATTTTAATTTTAATAGTCCTGCTTCAAAAACGGCAAAAAGTCCAGTCGGACCAGCGCCGATTATCAAAATATCTGTTTTAATCATTTAGAAATACATTAAATAAGGGTAAAAAATAGTTTGGTATATTGGAAAGACACATGATAAAAATAAGAAGTTTATTCGATATTAATAACCTCTTCAATTTGTGGTGCATATTTTTTAATTGTCATTTCAACACCACTTTTTAAAGTCATTTGATTGACCGAACAACCAACACAAGCACCCTCAAGTTTAACCTTTACAGAATTCTCATTATCAATTGAAATCAATGAAATATCACCGCCATCACTTTGCAAGAAAGGCCTAATTTCTTCTAGCGCCTTTTCTACGTTTAATTTTAATTCTTCAGGTGTCATATTATTTTTTCTTAACAGCAGAACAACCCGCCATTGTTGTTATTTTAATTGCTTCTGTTGGAGGTAGACTTTTATTTCTACTTACAACTTCTTGAACTACGCTTTTGGTCAATTCTTCAAATGCGCTTTCAATAGGAGTATTTGTTTGCATAGCTGCTGGTCTACCAACATCTCCTGCTTCACGTATACTTTGTACTAATGGAATTTCTCCTAAAAAAGGCACCTCTAAATCCTCAGCTAAATGCTTAGCACCTTCTTTTCCAAAGATATAATATTTGTTCTCTGGTAATTCAGCAGGGGTAAAATACGCCATATTCTCAACAATACCCAATACTGGAACATTTATAGATTCTTGTTGAAACATTGCTACTCCTTTTTTTGCATCTGCCAATGCCACTTCTTGTGGTGTACTTACTACCAATGCACCAGTTATTGGCATAGCTTGCATAATACTTAAATGAATATCTCCCGTACCGGGTGGTAAATCAATTAGCATAAAATCTATTTCACCCCAATGCGCATCAAAAATCATTTGATTTAATGCTTTAGAAGCCATTGGGCCACGCCAAATTACCGCTTGATTAGGTTCTGTAAAAAATCCTATGGAAAGTAATTTTACTCCATAACTCTCTACTGGTTTCATTTTTGATTTACCATCAATATTTACCGCTAAAGGTTTTTCGTGGGTAACATCGAACATAATAGGCATAGAAGGTCCATAAATATCGGCATCTAATAAACCAACTTTAAATCCCATTTTTGCTAATGTAACTGCAAGGTTAGCAGTCACTGTAGATTTACCAACCCCCCCTTTACCTGAGGCTACTGCAATAATATTTTGAACACCTGGTAATGGCTTCCCTTTTATTTCATTGGTTTTTGGCTTTGCAGGAGGAGCCTCAACTTTAATATTGATTTTAATTTTTGCTTTTTCGTAAACTTCTTTATGGATGATTTTTAAAATCTCAACCTCAGTTTTTTTACGAGCTTGTAGGCTAGGGTTATTTATGGTAATATCCACCTCAACCTCATCACCAAAAATTTGTATATTTTTTACAGCGCCACTTTCAACCATATTACGGCCTTCACCTGGTACTGTAATATGCTCCAATGCCTTTAAAACGGCTTTCTTCTCAATCTTCATTATATAAAATCATTCTAAACAACAAAGATACGTTATAGGGATGAGAAGATAAAGATTTCGAATTTAAAAGTAATGCTTAGAAATAGTTCGCAGATTATTGTAAAAAGGTAATTTAAAGTGTTTTATTAAGCTCTGATTTGATTTTCTACTTCCATCCAATGTTGCGCTTCATACATGGTATCAAAAATCCTTAAAGGAACAAGAGAAAATATTTCCTCGTACTTTATGGTCTTTTTTGTTTCCTCATTTGGTGCTACCATTGCAAAGGAACTTACATCAGAATAAAAAGGACAATGCATATAAGCGATAATATTAATGGTATAATTTGCAGTTCTGTCAAAAATATACCCATATTTTTTTTGACCATAAAATTCTCGATACACCTCATGTAAGGATATCACTTTTGCAGTATCTACTATTGTATGGTCCTTAATTTTACATACAACATAGGTTTCGTAAAAATAAATTTTGGCAAAATTCAGTTCTAATTCACGGATAGGAGCTAGGACCATAATATCTTAAATTATAATTTTATAAGAAAAGTACTACTTTTTTATGAGAAAACATACAATGCCTGAGCAAAAAAATGTACTTACTCGCTCATTTTTAATTAAATAACATTTTTTTAAGCAACGAAGAATTATTCTAATTCTTTACTAGGGTCCCAAAAATAGGTTTCCAAATTTTGAATTTGGTTCTCAATAACTACAACACCTTCACTCTCTAAAAGTTGTTGCATAAGGTTTGTGCCTTCAAAATGATGTTTACCCGTTAAAAGTCCTTTTCTATTTACAACCCTATGTGCTGGCACATCGTTAGTTTCTTTCTTAGCATTAGATGAGTTAACACCATTCATTGCCCAACCCACCATTCGAGCACTTCTAGCGGCACCTAAATACGTAGCTATTGCTCCATAAGATGTTACTCGGCCATAAGGTATCTGCCTTGCCACCTCGTATACTCTTTGAAAAAAGTTTTTATTTTCTAATTTCAAAACTTATCTAAGAATTCTAATTAAAGTAAAAATCAACAATACAACCATCAAAATACTAAGAATGTAATTTGAATTTTTTGAAAATCGCTGATTCTTATTTTCCAATTTGTTAAAATAAATAGTGTACATATATAGCACGGTAAATGTTCCACAACCAGCGGCTAGCACAAATATTAAAATATCCCAAACTTGAAATTTTATCCACCCTGATGCATTCCACATTACATTTAAACCACTATAATACGGTATGGTTAGCAAATTTAATGCAGCAAGACCCATCCCTTTGAAATAACTATTTCGTTTACTCACTTTTACTAATCTCACATCTTCTTGTTTATTTTTTCTTGCTGCGATAAAAAAATAAACTGCAAAAACAGCAAAAACTACAACTGCTATTTTTAGTAACAATTCCGAAACTTCGGGATTATTATGTAAAAAATTCGAAATCCAAACAGCAATTAACGCTTGAATTAAAATTGTAGTAGAAATACCTAAGCTAAAAACAATTCCATTTAATTTACCCTTAGTTACACTAACCTTAGCGGCATTCATATTTAACAATCCTGGTGGAACGGTTGCCATGAAAGCTGCTGAAAAAGTAGCAAAAAAAAGAATCAACAAATGCGTCATTAGTTTGGCGGTATACGAAATTGTATATAGGTTATTGGCTTGTTTTTTTCAAGGTACTGATTTTCATAGAAAGTTTGAATTTCTAAAACTTCTTTCGGGCTACCTTCATTTTTGTACACGTCATGATTGGCATAAACAATTTCAACACCAAGTCCGTGAAGCAACCCTAAAGTGTAACCGTGCATAAACTCACTATCTGTTTTTAGGTGCACTAAGCCATCTTTTTTTAAGATTCTCTGGTAGCGCTCTAAAAACTCACTATTTGTTAAACGATGCTTAGTCCGCTTATACTTTATTTGAGGATCAGGAAAAGTTATCCAAATTTCAGAAACTTCATTTTCAGCGAATATCTCATCTATTAATTCAATCTGAGTTCTTAAAAAAGCAACATTACTCAGGTTATCTTCTAAAGCCGTTTTCGCACCCCGCCATAAGCGAGCTCCTTTTATGTCAACTCCTATATAATTAATATTAGCATTTCGCTTTGCCAATTCAACAGTATACTCACCTTTGCCACAACCCAGTTCCAAAACAATCGGATTATCATTCTTAAAATGTTTCCCCCAATTACCTTTCATTTTAAAACGGCCATTCGAAATTTCTTCCCGATTTGGTTGAAAGACATTATTGAATTGCTCGTTATCCTTAAATCTTCTTAATTTATTTTTACTGCCCACACTAAATTAAACTCGTTAAATATTTTGAGCAAAGCTATGGGAAATCTTTAGTAAATGAAATCTATGTTTTAAAAGAAAAAAATCACACAACAGGCACTTCAACTTCATCAACTTTTTTTAATGTAAATGAAAATTCGGAGCCAGCTCCGACAACACTTTCTACATATATTTTTTCGCCATGAGCTTCAATAATATGTTTCACTATAGCGAGACCCAGACCGGAACCACCTTCTTTTCTGTTTCCACTTTGATCTACACGAAAAAACCTTTCGAATAAACGAGGAACATACTGTTCTGCAATACCTTCTCCATTATCTGTAACTCTAATAATAACTCTATTTTTAATTAGGTTTTCAACGCTAACTTCCGTGGTGCCATTTTTAAATCCGTATTTTATGGAATTAACCAACAGGTTCATTAGCACTTGCTGAATTTTCTCTAAATCTCCTTTTACATAAATAGGTTCCTTATACTCCATATCAAAGGTGAGTGTAATCTTTTTCTTCGCTGCTTTCATTTCAAGTAAATCAAAAACACTCTGTATAAGCTCTACGATATCGAAAGTAACTAAATCAAGATTTAGGTCTCCCACTTCTAATTTAGTTATCATATCTAAATCTTTAACGATATAAATAAGACGATCTAACCCTTTATTTGCTCTTTGTAAATATTTTTTTCGGACATTCTTATCATCCATAGCACCATCCAAAAGAGTTTCAAGGTATCCCTGTACAGTAAACAATGGCGTTTTTAACTCATGCGACACATTACCTAAAAAATCTTTTCTATATTCTTCTCTAATTTTTAGCGTATCTATTTCTATGCGTTTATCAGCAGCAAATCTTTCAATTTCTTCGGTAAGCGTTTCCATATCTGTTGTAACTGGTCCTGTTGCCAAAGATGTGGCATCTAATAAGGATACATCATCATAAATCTGCTTAATACGTCTATAGATATATCTTTCAATACCTATTTGGATAATAATAAAACTCCCTATAAAAATGAGTGGTAAATTGACAAGCAATTTAAATGCATCAAAATCGCCTTCGTTGTACATTCCTACAATAAAAACGAAAGCACAAAAAGTCATTATTAAAAATGAAGCTCGAATTGCAAATTGATATGACCTTTTAAGTATGGTGGCCATTATTATTGAATTTTATATTGATTTGAAGAAAACGCTACCTGACCTATATAGACATTATAAGCAATAGTTTAGAATAATCGAAAAGCATTCTTCAAGAATGGACCTAAATCTAATGACCCCAAAGATAGTTAAGAATTCTATTAAGTTAATCAAGAAAGTAAAAGCTGACTTATTCACATATTAAAAAAGACAACTGTCGTCTGTTAAAGTACGAACTTATATCCCACACCTTTTACAGTTTTAAAGTGGTCTTCTCCTATTTTTTCTCGTAATTTTCTAATATGCACGTCAATAGTACGACCGCCTACTACTACTTCATTACCCCAAACCTTATCAAGTATAACTTCTCTTCTAAAAACTTTACTTGGTTTTGAAGTTAACAAAGCAAGTAGCTCAAACTCCTTTCTTGGTAGAATAATTTCATTTCCGTTTTTAATAACCTTGTACTCTTCTCTATTGATTACTATATCGCCTACCTTAAAAATATCATCGGCATCATTGGCTTCATCTTTTAAACGTCGAAGCAGTGCTTTAACTTTACTTACTAAAACTTTAGGTTTTATTGGCTTGGTAATATAATCATCAGCACCAGCATCAAACCCAGCTACTTGAGAATAATCCTCACCTCTTGCCGTTAAAAAAGTTATTAAGGTATTCTCCAAGTTAGGCATCTTCCTCATTTGCTCACAAGCTTCAATACCATCCATCTCAGGCATCATTACATCTAATATAACAAGATGCGGCTTCTTTTTCTTTGCCTTCACAACACCTTCCTGACCGTTTTTAGCAGTAAATACTTGATAACCTTCAGCTTCAAGATTATAACTAATAATCTCCAAAATATCCGGCTCATCATCCACTAAGAGTATTTTAATATCTTTCTTTTTCACGTTTTTAGGTTTGTTTAGTCAAATGTAAAATCAATATGATGTAAATATAAGGTATCTCGTATCAAAGGTATTAACTACGCTTGATAAGGTAACATTTCGGTAACGTTGAGCAAACACTTCATTAATATATCATATATTAAAAAGGTTTAAAAAATGGATGTTTATAAACAATTTCAATTTAAAGAAAATAAATAATACTGTTCATACGTTAGCTTCTTAAACATTTTATAATGCATTTCGTCGATTTTGAGCCAAAAACAAAGGGTTGAAACAAGGAAAGCTTATAAACATTTTGTACATTCGTGGTATGTTTTTTGTAACTAACCCTATATGAAGCACCTTTACCTTGTATTTGCTTTTTTATGTATCTCATTGGCTTACGGACAAGATTCTGTAGCCAGTAATGATATTGATGGGTTTAAACTTTACCCAAATCCGGTTACTAATGGCAAAGTTTACATTAGTACTACTGATGCTGCTCCAAAGAAAATTTTGATTTTTGATGTTCTTGGAACTCAGGTTCTTCAAACCACTATTTTAGGAAGAGAAATAAACCTTTCTGATTTAGACGCTGGTGTTTATATTCTTCGTGTATATCAAAACAACAACATGGCCACCAGAAAATTAATAGTTAAGTAATTGCCTTTCAATATATTATTACCAATTACCCATTCGACAATCGGCATAAAACTTAGATAAACGGTTAACGTGTTGCTCTTTACCTACGTTTGGTCGAATTTCACAACATTTATTGCTCGTAAGTAAACTCTTGCATTACCTTTATAGTGTTGATCCCAAATCAATGCCTACTATGAAACTAATTTACACTGCACTGCTATTGGCATTTTCATTTACCTTGTCAGCGCAAGAAATAGCGAGCGTTCATCCTAGCGCCTCAAACGAAATAGCTGATTTTAAATTATATCCTAATCCAGCATTCGACAATGTGGTATATATTACTACAAGTCTTAACGCTCCCAAAACTGTTATAATATATGATGTCTTTGGCGAAGCGGTACTTAGAACTAGAATGACAAATAAAGCACTTTCTATTGCGCGTTTAACTCCTGGAGTTTATGTCATGAACATTACAGAGAAAAATAAGACCATTAGAAGAAAATTGGTCGTAAAATAAACCCTGAAACTCAATAAATACTCGTGTCCTGTTCTAATTTTAGAGCAGGACTTTTTATTTATCACACATTCCGAATGGTTATCTTTGCTTATTGGAATGTTAATAAAAGAAAACGACATATTTAATATTAATTCTGATGTTGAGTTTGAAAAGATTGCACTTGAAATTTTCAAATATCAATATCAGAACAACACAGTTTACAATCAGTTTTGCACACATTTAAATCGCACTGCTATTACAGTAAAAAAATTAGCAGATATTCCTTTTTTACCAATTTCATTTTTTAAATCGAAGCAAGTATTAACTAGCAATTTAAAACCGGAGATTACTTTTACAAGTAGTGGTACTACAGGAACAGAAACGAGTAAACATTATGTGCCAGATTTAAACCTATACAAAAAGAGTTACTTAACCGCATTTGAACATTTTTACGGTCCAGTATCGGATTATTGTGTTTTAGCTCTTTTGCCCGCTTACTTAGAGCGCGAAGGTTCTTCCCTTATTTACATGGTAGACGATTTAATTACCAAAAGCAATCACTCTGATAGTGGCTTTTATTTGAATGATTTAGACAGCTTACAAAAAAAACTTGATCAATTAAATTCAACCAAAACAAAGACGTTGCTTATTGGTGTTTCTTTCGCTTTACTTGATTTAGCAGAAAATTTTAGTTTTAATCTTTCGAACACGATTATCATGGAAACCGGAGGCATGAAAGGACGTAGAAAAGAAATTGTACGCGAAGAATTACATTACATTCTCAAGAAAGGTTTTGGAGTTAAGAATATTCATTCTGAATATGGAATGACTGAGCTACTGTCACAAGCCTATTCTACAGGTGAAGGTATTTTTAAAACCCCACCATGGATGAAAGTTCTTATAAGAGATACCGAAGACCCACTTAGTCCTATGCCACTTGAAAAATCGGGAGGTGCCAATATAATAGACCTTGCTAACAGAGATTCTTGTTCATTTATTGCGACACAAGACTTAGGAAAAGTTTATAAGGATGGAAGTTTTGAAATTTTAGGGCGATTTGATAATAGCGACGTTCGAGGCTGCAATTTAATGGTAATATAATCCAATTACAGACCAAGAATTTTAGCATCCACATAAAAAGTGGAGTTTACATCAATTTCATGATCCTGGCCTAGCGTTTCATCCGTTACCGTATTTAACCTTAGACTATAACTATCCTTCTTAATGTATTCTTTCAACTCAATGTCTGTAACATCCAAATCTAATATTGATGCTGTTTCTGAAACATCCTCCTTATAAGCGATTAGAATTTCATCAAGGCCTTCCGCATTAATGTAAACTTCAATGGACTCGATAAAACTAAAATCGGCATCATCCGGCGAAGTAATATCTAATTGTAGCTTGGTAAGTTTAATCGATTCTATTAAATCTTTACGAGTATCATTTGACTCGAATTTAGACTCAGAATTAGTTTCAGTATCTGGGGTAAAAATATCAAATGGCAAACTAATTCCAGTAGAGGCCGGTATTGTAACTTCAGTTTCATAATCAATATTAAACTTCGTCAATTCATCAAGTTTACTACAACTACAAACAATAGATATTAAAATAATAAAAATGCCGAACCTACTCATAAAAGTCTTATTTAACGTTTTCCGTACTCCTTTAACGTTAAGTATTATCTTTTATTTGAGAATCACAATTAAAAAGTAGTTAACTAATTAAGGTAAAGCAAATTACACCTTGAAGCTGATCTAATTAGCTAATTACTAATACAAAATAATTTTTCTTCCCCCGCTGCAGTAAAACAAATTTATCATTAATCAGGTCAGCGGCAGTAATTATATAATCCTCTTTAACTTTCTCCTTATTTACAGCAATAGAATTTTGTTTCAGCTCCCTTCTAGCCTCGCCATTCGATCCTAAAAATCCTGTTTTAGCAGCAAGTGCACCTATCATATCTAAACCAGCATTTAAATCAGCTCTTGCGATTTCCGCTTGTGGGACACCATCAAAAACGTCTAAAAACGTTTTCTCATTCAATTTTTTTAAATCTTCTGAAGTAGATTTTCCAAAAAGAATTGAACTGGCTTGCACAGCATTATCCAAATCTTCTTGCGAATGCACCATAACCGTAATTTCTTGTGCGAGACGTTTTTGCAAAATTCTAAGATGTGGTGCTTCTTGATGCTCCGAAATTAAATTTTTAATATCATCCTCGGTAAGAAATGTAAATATCTTAATAAATCTTTCAGCATCTTCATCGGAAGTATTTAACCAGTATTGGAAGAATTTATATGGTGAAGTTCTTTCCGCATCTAACCAAATATTACCCGATTCGGTTTTACCAAACTTTGTTCCATCAGCTTTAGTGATTAATGGACAAGTTAAGGCATACCCTTTACCTCCTCCTATTCTTCGGATTAGCTCAGTTCCTGTTACAATATTTCCCCATTGATCACTACCCCCCATTTGCAGGGTGCAATTATAGTTTTGATAAAGATGTAGAAAATCATACCCTTGCACCATTTGATAGGTGAATTCAGTAAACGACATACCTTCTTTAGATTCTGTACTCAATCTTTTTTTAACTGAATCTTTAGACATCATATAGTTAACAGTGATGTGCTTACCAACATCTCTGATAAATTCTAGAAATGAGAAGTTTTGCATCCAATCGTAGTTATTAACTAACTCAGCTGCATTTTCAGCATCCGATTCAAAATCTAAAAAACGTGCCAATTGACCTTTTAAAGCTTCTTGATTATGACGTAGAGTAGGTTCATCTAGCAAATTACGTTCTGCAGATTTCCCAGAAGGATCACCAATCATACCTGTTGCACCACCTATCAACGCTATTGGCTTATGACCTGATAATTGTAAATGACGCAACATCATAACACCCACCAAATGTCCGATATGCAAAGAATCTGCCGTTGGATCAATACCAACATAAGCGACTTTCATATCAGTAGATAAATGCTCTGCAGTACCTGGCATTTCATCATGCAACATACCTCTCCATTTTAGCTCTTCCACAAAATTCTTAGTCATAGATATCCTATTTAATTAGAGTGCAAATATAATTTAAATCAAATGTTACTGAATTAGTATTCTGAAATTAATCCAGATCAAATAGCTATTTTAGCAACATGATATTGGTTACAGGCGGTACAGGTTTAGTTGGTTCACATTTATTATTAAAATTAGTTACTAATGGTAAATCTGTACGAGCTATACATCGTAAGCATAGCGACCTTAACCACGTTCTTAAGATATTTTCAAAATATGTAGATAACGCCAAAGAGCTATATCAAAAAATTGATTGGCAAGAAGCCGATATCAATAACATACCTGCTTTAGAGAATGCCTTTAAAGAAATAACACATGTTTATCATTGTGCTGCATTAATTTCTTTTGACCCAAAAGACTACCATAAATTAAAAAAAAGTAATGTATACGGCACCGCAAACATTGTGAACTTATGTTTAGCAAACAATATAAAAAAACTATGCTATGTTAGTACTATTGGTACCATTGGCAAAAGTTTAAATGGTAAAATGAATACAGAAGCTACAGATTGGTCAGAGTCTGATGCCAATGTATACGCCCTTATGAAACAGAAAGCAGAAATGGAAGTCTGGCGTGGCTCACAAGAAGGCTTACATGTAGTAATAGTTAACCCTGGTGTAATTATAGGGCCGACAAAATGGAATCAAGGTTCTGGATCTTTATTTTCTACAGCCTACAAAGAACTTAATTTTTATCCTCCGGGTGGAACTGGATTTGTAACCGTAAATGATGTTGTAAATATCATGTTTCAACTAATGAACAATTCCATAAAAAATGAGCGTTTTATTGTTGTAGCCAAAAATTTAAGTTATCAAGAAATTTTAAATAAAGTCACTTCAGCTTTAGCTAAAAAGTCACCCAAGAAGGAACTAAAGCTTTGGCAATTAAAGGTGTTGCGTTTCGCAGATTTTTGTCGAAGTAAAATAACGGGAAAACAACGAAAAATAACTAAAAATTCTATACAATCGTTTAAAAATAGACAGCACTTTGATGCTGGAAAAGTGCAAAAAGATTTAAAATTTGAATTTGAAGACCTCACTAAAACAATCGATTTTACAGCCGAATGTTTTTTAAGTGAACATTAATTTTACTTCTTTAATTTGTTTAGGTTTTTAATGGAATCTTTTTCTATTTTCTTTAGACTGTCTGTCACTTTTTTTAGCTCTTTAATTCTTTTCTCCTCCGATTCAAGCATTAACGCTACTTTTGAATAAATAGATTCATATTCTACCGGTCTTGAAGCATAATAGCGATCACTCAACACAAATTGAGTACTATCAATTCCATGTTTTTCAAATACAAATTTCATTGCTTGTACGCCATTTGATTCCAGAATACTTGAATTGGAAGTTTTTGCTGCGTTTAAAATAGCAAGGTCATTCAACACTTCAACCATTTGATTAGTAGACAGCAAATTTTCAGGAGGCTCAATTAACTTTTCGGAACATGAAGTCAATAGAACAAAAACCAATAAAAAAAATAATCGTTTCATATTATCGATTAAAAGTCAAACGCATGGCATGTCGCTCGTTAGAAAAATTTCCATTTTCATAAGCTAAATGACCATTTACAAAAGTATGAGTTACCCGCGATTTAAAAGTAGTACCCTCAAAAGGAGACCACCCACATTTATAAGCAATAGTATCTTTTGAAATTACCTGAGAGTTATCCAAATCTACAATAGCCAAATCTGCAAAATATCCTTCTTTTATATACCCTCTTTTTTTTATGTCAAATAATATAGCTGGGTTGTGACACATTTTTTCAATAATTCTTTCTAATGAAATTACCCCCTGATGATATTTTTCCAACATCGCAATTAAAGCATGCTGTACCAAAGGTCCACCAGAAGGAGCTTTAGTATATACATTATCTTTTTCTGCTAACAAATGTGGTGCATGATCCGTGGCAATAACATCCAATCGATCATCCAACAAGGCTTTCCATAATTGGTCTCGATCTTCAGCAGATTTTACTGCAGGGTTCCATTTAATTAAAGTGCCTTTAGTTTTATAATCTTCATCACAAAACCATAGATGATGAATACAAACTTCGGCAGTTATCTTTTTATCCTTTAGGGGAATATCATTTCTAAAAAGGTTAGTTTCTTTACCAGAAGACAAATGAAAAACATGTAAACGGGCACCTGTTTTTTTTGCTAATTCAATAGCCTTTGAGGATGATAGATAACAGGCTTCCACATTTCTAATTTCAGGGTGCATTTCAACTGGTATATCATCTCCATACTTATTCTTATACTTTTCTAAATTCCTACGAATAGTCCCTTCATCTTCACAATGTGCCGAAATAACCATCTCGGTATTACTAAAAATCTTTTCAATAACCTCTTCATTATCTACCAACATATTGCCTGTAGATGACCCTAAGAAAAGTTTTACACCGGAACAAGCATTTCGATCTAACTTCTTTATTTCCTCAAGGTTATCGTTAGTACCACCAAATAAAAATGAATAATTAGCGAAGGCACTAGTAGCTGCCATTACAAATTTCTCTTCTAATTTTTCTATAGTTGTAGTCTGCGGATTAGTATTGGGTTGCTCCATAAAAGTAGTTATACCACCTGCTACTGCCGCTCTACTTTCTGTTGCTATATTTCCTTTATGGGTAAGTCCGGGTTCTCTAAAATGTACTTGATCATCAATTATTCCAGGAACTATATATTTACCAGCAACATCAATTATTGTGGCATTCGGTTCAGAAATATCTCTAGCTATTCTTTTTATTATTTGGTCTTCAAGAAGGATATCGCTTTCAAATATTTTTCCTTCATTAACAAGTTTGCCGTTTTTAATTAGAATTTTACTCATAAAACTGATTTAAAATCTACTTTTTTGAAACATACTTCGCATCTTCATCATAAACACACCCCAAATGGCTTCGCTTATAATTGATGAGCTCATTTTCGATTTTCCTTTTACTCGATCTCTAAAAATAATAGAAACTTCTTCTATTTTGTAATTTTTTAGGTAGGCTCTAAATTTCATTTCAATTTGAAAGGCATATCCTATAAAACGAATCGAATTTAAATCTATATTCTCTAACACTTCTCTTTTATAACATACAAATCCAGCTGTTGGATCATGAACACGCATACCAGTAATCATTTTTACATAAAATGAAGCTCCATAAGATAGAAGCACACGATATAGCGGCCAATCAACCACATTTACCCCCTTCTTATAACGTGATCCAACTGAAACGTCAGCACCATTCAAACAGGCTCTATATAATCTGGGAAGATCCCTTGGATCATGCGAAAAGTCGGCATCCATTTCGAAAATATATTCATACTTTCTTGCTATAGCCCACTTAAAACCATGAATATAGGCCGTACCTAATCCAGCTTTTTCCTTACGTACTTCCAAAAATAAAGTATCGGGAGTATCGCCCATTTTTTCGCTGACCTTTTGGGCCGTACCGTCGGGAGAATTATCATCCACTATAAGAACATGGAAATTTTTCTTTAACAGCTGAACTGCATCGATTATAGCCTCAATGTTCTCAATTTCATTGTAGGTTGGTATAATAACCAGGCTATCTGACATTGGTTTAGTTTGAATTGAACAAAAATAGTGTTTTACAGAACCTTAAAGATGATGAAATATTTTTTTATCATCTTTTTAAGATACTCTTACAGTTAGTCAAAGGGTCATTCTTCGTAATTTTGCATCATTAACTTTGGTAAATGAACCCTAGATTTCCTAAACTATTGCTTTATCTACTTGGTGGCTTATTGCTGCTAAACTTGATTCAAGCAAGCTTTACAGAACTTATTTACGATGAAGCCTATTATTGGCAGTTTGCTAAAGAAATAGCCTGGGGTTATTTTGACCACCCTCCAATGGTCGCTTGGATTGCGGCTATAAGTAGCCTATTTTTTGACGGTGAATTGGGTGTGCGATTTGTGAGCACTTTACTTTCAGTTGGTACCATGTTATTACTATGGATGATGATAAATCACCCTAGAAAAAATGAATATGCACTTCATTTTTTTGTTTTAGTTTTCTCCATGACCTTAATGAATGCCTATGGTTTTTTAACCTTACCCGACACACCATTAATTTTTTTTACTACCCTTTTTCTATGGGTTTATAAAAAATTTTTAGAAAAAAACTCTTTAGCAAGAGCTCTTGTGCTAGGTATTTTAATGGCATGCTTAATGTACAGTAAATATCATGCGGTACTTGTCATTTTTGCGATTCTTGCTTCTAATCCAAAATTATTAATCAACAAATACGCTTGGGCAGCAGTAGCATGTGCTCTATTTTTTTATATTCCTCATTTTTTCTGGCTGTTCGAGAGCGATTTCGTTGGGGTAAAATATCACCTATTTGAACGACCCAGCTATGCCTATGATTTTAATGATAATACACTAGCTTTTCTCTTAAACCTACTTGCTTTATTTGGGTTCACTTTTCCTTTTATTTATTACGCTTTGTATAAAACTAAAATAAAAGACCTATTCACAAAAGCTTTAGTCTATTTATCATACGGGGTTATACTTTTCTTTTTCGTTTCAAGTTTTACACGTTTGGTACAGACCCAATGGCTCGTAGTAATTTCCATACCATTAGTAATCTTAGTTTTCAACTTTATGTTAGAAAACGAAAAAGAGCGAAACTGGATTTTTAAATTGGGCCTTTTAAATATTGTAATTTTATTATTTCTACGACTAGGTTTGGTTTTTGAACCTCTCTTTCCGATTCATTATGAAAGTCATGGCAATAAAAAATGGACTAGCGAATTGCACGAACAAATAGGTGATACACGAGTTGTTTTTGAAAATTCTTATAGAAGAGCACCTATGTATTCTTTCTATACTGGTGTTGAAACTTATTCCTTAAACAATCTATTTTATAGAAAAAATCAATATAGTTTGGATCAGTCTGAGGCCATGGTACGTCACGAACATGTTCTTTATGTATCAGAATATATAGAAAAAGGTGATATAGAATATACTCAAAGTGATGGCAAGGTACTACAGGGCAATTATTACGAAGATTTTGAAACTTTTAGAAAATTAAAGTGTAAAATTGAGGATACAGCCCTTATTCCGGGGTCTGATAAAGAGATTAAATTTGAAGTTTTCAATCCATATGGCTTTGATGTAGATCTAAAAAAAATCAGATTTGGAATAGTGTATCTAGATAAATACAAGAAGATTATTGAGATTTACGACCTAAAAGATGTGCGTTCGGATAAAGAAATATCTGTGCTAAAATCAAATGAAAACACAGAATTCACGTTTAAATTACCCAAAAAGGTTTTTAATCCTACTTATTTAAGATTAGGGATTTCGGAACACGGACTACCTTATGGACTAAATGGAGAAACACAAAAACTCGATTAATGGAGCCAATAACAAGAGCTACATACAACCTTGATTGGATAACGATACTAATCTTTTCTAGTATCGTATTTCTTGTTATTGCTAAATCGCTTTTTTACAGTCGATTTTTGAATTTTATCATTTTACCATTTAATAACAAGTACATTTTCATGTACAATAAGAAAGACAAATTACTGAATTGGTTTCATGTATTCTTTTCTGTTTTTCAAGTAGTTAACTTTTCTATATTCGCCTACTTTACTTGGTCTATATTAGGTAATCAACAAGTATCTACCTCCCCTTTCTTTTACCCAATAATCCTTGCTGCTGTTTTCTTATTTTTAATAATAAAGGTATTTATTCAAATGAGTAGTGGGTTTATTTTTGGATCAGCAAAAACAATTAGTGAACTTATTTTTAAAAAATTATCCTACTTAAACTATAGTGGATTAATTATGCTTGTTGCCAATGTAATTCTGGCCTATATATTTAAAAATTCTGAAATAGTTGTATATATAACGATAGCTTTAGTTTTCTTAATAAACGCGATAGGATGGGCAACAGCCTTGCAAAATCATCAAAAATTCTTAGCTAATAATTTTTTCTATTTTATTTTGTACCTTTGCGCTCTTGAAATTGCGCCCCTGATAATTATTGGAAGTTATCTTAAATACTGATACATGAAAGTAAAAACGATTTTGGTATCGCAACCAGAACCGAAGATGGAAAACTCTCCATATTCGCGACTTATCGACAAAGAAAGGGTTAAAGTAGACTTTAGACCTTTTATTCATGTTGAGGGTGTTGATGCGAAAGAAGTACGTTTGCAGAAAATCGATTTAAAAAACTACACAGCCATTATCTTAACATCGAGAAATGCAGTAGACCATTATTTCAGAATTGCCGAAGAGATGCGCTTCAAAGTACCAGATACTATGAAGTATTTCTGTCAATCTGAAGCAGTAGCGTATTATCTTCAGAAATATGTAGTTTATCGCAAGCGTAAGATTTACGTTGGTAAAATGAATTTTGCAGATTTGGCTGCACTTTTCAAAAAATATAAAGATGAAAAGTTTTTACTTCCTTCATCTGATGTTTTGAAGTCTATCGTTCCTGAAACTTTAAATAAGATTGGCATTGACTGGACACGTGGTATTTTCTACAGAACAGTTATAAGTGATTTATCTGATTTAAGAAATGTATATTACGATGTTCTTGTTTTCTTTAGTCCATCAGGAATAGAATCTTTATTGAAAAATTTCCCTGATTTTGACCAAAAAGATACGCGAATTGCTGTTTTTGGAAATTCAACAGTAAAAGCTGCTACCAGTGCAGGTCTTAGAATAGATATTCAAGCACCAACTCCTGAAACACCTTCTATGACGATGGCGTTACAGAAGTACATCAATGCTGCTAATAAAAAATAAGAGCTTATCCAGCAATTTAATGCTCGATTATTCACAAATAAAAAAATCCCTGAAACTAACATTTCAGGGATTTTTGTTTGGCTTTATGTGACTACTACTTAAAAAGCATAGCGTTGTGGTCCGCCCCTACGTATCTCTTCACTAGCATAAGCCTCGAACTGTTTAAAGTTTTCTCGAAATGCATTTGTAAGCTTAAATGCTGTAGTATAATAGGCCTCATCGTCATTCCATGTAGCACGAGGACTTAATACCGATGTAGGCACGCCAGGGCACGATCTAGGTTGCGCAACTCCAAATACCGAATGTATATGATAGTCATCATAGTTATAAAGTCCTAAATCACCATTAAGCACAGCATTAATCATAGCTCTAGTGTATTTTAATTTCATTCGAGTACCTACGCCATAAGGTCCGCCAGTCCAGCCCGTATTAACTAACCATACATTTACACCAGCTTCTTTCATTTTTTTACTTAACATTTCTGCATATTCCGCAGGGTGTAATGGCATAAAAGGAGCACCAAAACAAGCAGAAAAAGATGGAATTGGTTCAACAACACCTGCTTCGGTCCCTGCAACTTTAGCTGTATAACCCGAAATAAAATGATAGGCTGCTTGACTAGGAGTTAATTTTGAAATTGGAGGTAAAACACCGAATGCATCTGCTGTAAGAAAGAAAATATTTTTAGGATTTTTACCAATAGAAGGTCTTTGTACATTGGGTATATGATAGATTGGATAACTAACTCTCGTATTTTGGGTTATAGAAGTATCTGTGAAATCAACATTTCCATCATTATCTAAAATTACATTTTCAAGAATAGCTCCTTTTTTAATAGCACCAAATATTTCTGGCTCATTTTCACTGGAAAGGTTTATTACCTTAGCATAACACCCCCCCTCAAAGTTAAATATCGCATTCTCATTATTCCAACCATGCTCATCATCACCTATCAACTTTCTGTTCGCATCTGTTGACAAAGTAGTTTTACCGGTACCAGACAATCCAAAAAATACTGCAGTATCTCCATTTTTACCAACATTGGCAGAACAATGCATTGGCAAGGTATTTTTTTGAACAGGCAATATAAAATTCAATGCTGAAAATATGCCCTTCTTAATCTCACCTGTATAACCAGTACCACCAATAAGGGCTATTTTTTTAGTAAAGTTCAAAATAGCAAAATTATGCTGTCTTGTTCCATCAACAGAGGCATCAGCCATAAAACCAGGTGCATTAATTACCGTCCATTCAGGTTCAAAATGTTTCAATTCCTCTTCTGTAGGTCTAATAAACATATTGTATGCAAACTGATTAGACCATGGATATTCATTTATTACACGAATATCCATTCGGTAATTATGATCTGCGCAAGCATAACAATCCCGAACGAACAATTCTTTATCATTATCATTCAAATAGGAAATTACTTTATCGTAAAGTGCATCAAATTTAGCGGGGTCAAAAGGAATATTTATATCACCCCACCATATTTTTTCCTCGGTAATCGCATCTTTTACAATAAAGCGATCTTTAGGTGACCGTCCAGTAAATTCACCTGTATTTACCGCCAAGGCACCTGAAGAAGCTTCTTCACCCATTCCATTCTCTAAAGTGATGCCATGAAGTTCCGTAGGGCTTAATTGATAATGAATAGTTTCGGAATTAATTCCGTACTCCGAAAGTGAAATTGATTTTTTCATTTTTATTATATTTTCAATAATGGTATTGAATTTTGATGTAAAATTATCATAAATATAATTTTACACCATCAAAATTGAGAATATTTTAGTTGAAATGCTTAATAGATTCGAAGCCAAGCAAACACCAAGCGATAATTAAAAGCAAACCTCCAATAGGTGTAACAAAACCTATTGTTTTAAAATCAAAGGATGTTAAAACATTCGTAGCTAAGAAATAAATAGAAAAAGAGAATAGTAAAATCCCAAAAACAACGAGATAGAATATCCATTTTTTATTCTTTTCAGGTAGTTGTTTAATACTTCCTAAAATAAGTAAGAACAAAGCATGATACATTTGGTACTTTACTCCAGTTTCAAAGGTTTGAATAGCATCTGGAGTTATTTTATTTTCTAATCCATGAGCCCCGAAAGCCCCAAAGATAATTGCTAATACACCGAATAGAATTCCAGTTAAAAATATTGTTTTGTTCATAACCTAAATCAAGAAATAGTGAATAAATATAACAATTTGATACCTTAGAGCTTTGTTAAACAAAGGTAAACAATTCGAATTATGCGTAATATACTTGTTGTTGGTGCAGGGAAATCAACTTCCTATTTATTAGATTATTTGCTAGAGCAATCAGTTTCAGAAAATTTGCATTTAACTATTGGAGATTTGCATCCTGAGCATATTTCAAAAGCTGTTTCAAACCATAAAGCGTGCACGGTAATTTCTTTAGATGTTTTTGATAATAATGCCCGAAGAAAAGCAATTGCCAATTCTGATATTGTTATATCGATGCTTCCTGCACGGTTTCATATAAAAGTTGCTGAAGATTGTTTAAGTCTAGAGAAACATTTAGTTACAGCAAGCTATATAAGTGATGAAATAAAGAATCTAGATTCCAAAGCAAAAGAAAAAGGGCTCGTTTTTATGAATGAAATTGGACTAGACCCTGGTATTGATCACATGAGTGCTATGAAAGTTTTAGATGGTATTCGAGAAAAAGGTGGAAAAGTAATATTATTTGAATCTTTTACTGGGGGATTGGTTGCCCCAGAAAGCGACAACAACTTATGGAACTACAAATTTACGTGGAATCCTAGAAACGTCGTAACTGCAGGTCAAGGTGGAACCGCAAAATTTATTCAAGAAGGTACAGATAAATACATTCCGTATCATAAACTATTTAGAAGAACTGAATTCTTAACAATTGAAGGGTATGGTAAATTCGAAGGATACGCAAATCGAGATTCATTAAAATATAGAGAGGCCTATGGTTTAAAAGACGTACTTACACTATATAGGGGCACTATGCGCAGAGTTGGTTTTTCACGCGCATGGAATATGTTTGTACAATTAGGTATGACTGACGATAGCTTTACCATTGAGCATTCAAAAGGTATGTCGTATCGAGAATTTGTAAATCTTTTTTTACCCTATTCTCCAACGGATACAGTTGAATTAAAACTTCGTCTTTACTTGAAAATTGATCAAGATGATATTATGTGGGAAAAATTGCTTGAGTTAAATTTATTTGATTCCAGCAAAAAAGTAACCACAGCGAATGCTACGCCCGCACAAGTACTTCAAGAGATATTAGAGCAACACTGGACACTGAATCAAGATGACAAAGACATGATTGTGATGTATCACAAATTTGGATTTGAGTTAAACGGAAAGAAACATCAAATAGACTCTAATATGGTGGTTCTTGGCGAAAATCAGAATTACACTGCTATGGCAAAAACTGTTGGTCTCCCCGTTGCAATAGCCACTTTGCTTATTCTAAACAAAAAAATTACCACACCTGGCGTACAAATTCCTTTGGCTAAAGAAGTTTATGAACCCATTTTAAAAGAGCTCGAAAAATATGGGATATCATTTAATGAATACCAAGTTCCTTATTTGGGATATAATCCAGATTCAGTAGCGAGCTAAATTCAATTCTTTAAAAATCAGGATTCACTTTCGTTAGAAAAATTACTAAATACAAGCTTTTATTTAGTTCGTTTAGAAAGTTGATAAATTTCTGTTCTTATTTATAATCAAATTGTTAATTTTACCATCAATTTGAAACCCAAACCATGAAATCAAATAACAAAAACATCAAAATTGATGGTATTGATAAAAAAATACTAAAATTTTTGATGAACGATGCTCGTACCCCAATTTTAGAAATAGCAAGAAATATTGGAATTTCGGGTGCAGCAATTCACCAACGACTAAGAAAACTAGAGAGTTCAGGTTTAATGACAGGTTCTAAATTTATAGTCAATCCGAAAATATTGGGTTATACGACTATGGCTTATATTGGAATATTTTTAGATAAAGCTATGAGTAATCCAAGTACTGTAAAAGAACTTGAGAAAATTCCAGAAGTTTTGGAATGTCACTACACCACAGGTAACTGGTCAATTTTAATAAAAGTACTTTGCAAAGACAATGAGCATTTAATGCAAGTACTAAACAAGAAAATTCAACAAATAGAAGGAGTGTCAAGAACTGAAACTTTTATTTCATTGAATCAGCAAATAGACCGCCAGATTTCAATTTAGTGACTACGATACTTTTAAAAATAAAAAAAGCCTGCTTAGAAAGTAATCCAAGCAGGTTTTTATAGTGTTCAATAGTTTTTAATCTCTACTATTACCAGCAACTTTTAAGGCAAAATATAACAGTGTTGCAATAGCACCTATTGCTGCTGCCAAATATGTACGGGCTGCCCATTTTAATGCATCCTCTGCGCCTGCATACTCATCAGTTGCAAGCATATTCTTATTCTTTAACCAAGCTAAAGCTCTATTACTCGCATCATATTCAACAGGCAAAGTAACCACACTAAATAATGTACCAATGCCATATAATGCAATACCAACCCAAGCAATAGTTCCGCCAATAGCAGTAGTTCCCATCAACATTAATCCTCCAAAAATAACCCACATAGAAAACTTGTTAGTTACATTTAAAATAGGAACCATCTTAGATCGCATCTGCAACCAACTATAAGCAGTTGCATGCTGTACTGCATGCCCACATTCATGAGCAGCTACTGCAGCTGCTGCAGCATTTCGCTGGTTATAAACACCTTCACTTAAATTTACTGTTTTGTTAGCTGGGTTGTAATGATCTGTTAACATACCAGGAGTAGAAATAACTTTTACATCTCTAATTCCGTTATCAGCTAACATTTTTTCAGCAATCTCTGCACCACTCATTCCATTACGTAATTGAACCTTAGAATACTTTGCAAATTTGCTTTTTAGTTTGCTACCTACCCACATGCTTATGAGTGAAAACACTCCAGCTATAATCATGTAGCCCATATCAAATCCAAACATATATTTATTTTTTTAGTTAGTGAACTTTAAAATTACAATATAAAGAGCAAATATCTAGCCAAAATTAAAAGACGCCAAAATGTCGTTTTACTTATATTTTAATTTGAGTATTAATATCCATGAAACCAGCAGTAGTGTTACTCCATTAGCTAGCGTAACTGGTAAACTTTCAATTGCAATACCATAAATTAACCAAAGTGTTAACCCTAAAGCCATAATTAAATACATTACCAATGAAATATCTTTGGTAGATTTTTCTTTAGAAATCTTAAATACTTGAGGAATAAAACAGGATGTAGTGACCACCGCCGCAACAAGTCCTAAGATTTCAATAGCATTCATTGCACTTTAATTAACCAACAATATTTACAATTTTACCTGGAACTACAATTACTTTTTTAGGCTCACGACCCTGTAATTGTTGTTTTGTTTTTTCATGCGCCATTACCGCTGCTTCAATTTCGTCTTTGGATAAATCTAATGAAAGTTCCATGGTAAATTTCATTTTTCCATTAAATGAAATTGGATATTTCTTACTGCTTTCCACTAAATAAGACGGTTCAAATTTTGGAAATACTGCAGTTGAAATAGACTCGTTATGTCCTAATTTTGACCATAGTTCTTCAGCAATATGCGGAGCATATGGCGAAACCAAAATAACTAAAGGTTCTAATATTTCGCGACTCGTACATTTCTGAGCAGTTAACTCATTTACACAAATCATAAAAGTAGATACTGAAGTGTTGAACGAAAAGTTCTCAATATCTTCTTCTACTTTTTTAATCGTTTTATGCAATGTCTTTAAGTTTTCAGGTGTTGGTTTTGCATCAACAGCATCCTTCAACCCTTCTAACACTGGCGAATATAATTTCCAAAGTTTCTTTAAAAAGGAATGTACACCGGTAATACCAGCAGTATTCCACGGTTTCGATTGCTCTAATGGGCCTAAAAACATTTCATACAAGCGTAAACTATCAGCACCATATTCTTCACAAATAGCATCTGGGTTTACCACATTGTATTTGGACTTCGACATTTTTTCAACTTCGCGACCCACAATGTATTTACCATCTTCAAGGATAAATTCAGCATTCTTATAATCTTTTTGCCAATTTTTAAATCCTTCAATATCTAATTCATCGGAAGCATTTACTAAAGAAACATCTGCATGAATAGGAACTACAGATTTTCCTCCAATTAAATTTTTAGAGATAACATTACCTGTACCTTCCTCTCTATAAACAAAAGCACTCGTCCCCGTAATCATTCCTTGGTTGATCAACTTTTTTGCAAACTCATCTTTAGGCACCAAATCTCTATCGAACATGAATTTTTGCCAAAAACGGCTATACAATAAGTGCCCTGTAGCATGCTCACTACCACCAATATATAAATCAACATCTTGCCAATAATTAATAGCTTCTTCCGAGAAAATAGCATTATCATTTTCAGGGTCCATATACCTATTAAAGTATTGAGAACTACCTGCCCAACCCGGCATGGTGTTTAGTTCTAAAGGAAAAACCGTAGTATTATTTATCTCACTATTCGCTACAACTTTATTCGCAACTTTATCCCATGCCCATTCTGTGGCATTCCCTAATGGCGGTTCACCAGTTTCAGTCGGCAAATACTTTTCAACTTCCGGTAAAGTAATTGGTAAATTTTCAGCAGCAATCATTTGTGGCATTCCATCCACATAATACACAGGGAAAGGTTCGCCCCAATACCGCTGTCTACTAAAAACAGCATCACGCAAACGATAATTAATTTTTCCTTTACCTTGTCCTAATTTCTCCAGCTCGTAGATAGCAGTTTTTACTGCTTTTTTATACGGAAGTCTATTTAGAAAATCGGAATTGGCGATTATGGTTTTCTCTTTATCCGCAAAAGCTTCTTCAGAAATATCAATACCCTCAAAAATATTAGGAATAGGAATATTAAAATGCTTTGCAAAATCATAATCACGCTGATCACCACATGGCACTGACATTACTGCACCAGTTCCATAGCCAGCTAAAACATAATCACCAATCCAAATAGGAATTGGTTCTTTGGTAAAAGGGTGTTCCGCATAACCACCAGTAAAAGCACCTGAAATTGTTTTTACATCAGCCATACGATCTCTTTCAGATCGTTTCGCTGTGGCTTCGATATAAGCATCAACTGCCTCTTTTTGTTCAGCCGTTGTAATTTTTGAAACTAAATCGTGTTCTGGTGCCAAAGTCATAAAGGAAACTCCGAAAATAGTATCAGGACGCGTTGTAAAAACCTCTATCCCATGTTTATTTTCGTCAGCGGTATAGAATGTAACAGCAGCACCTTGCGATCTTCCAATCCAATTGGTTTGTGAATCTTTTAGTGGTTGAGGCCAATCTATAGTATTTAATCCATCGAGTAAGCGTTGTGCATATGCACTAATTCGCATACTCCATTGCGTCATCTTTTTTCGAATAACAGGATGACCACCACGCTCAGAAACACCGTTAACTATTTCATCATTAGCAAGCACCGTTCCCAATTCTGGACACCAATTTACTTCGGTTTCCGCCAAATAAGTTAATCGATATTGTAAAAGTATTTCTTGTTGTTTTTTAGTTGAAAATCCTTTCCATTCAGCTGCGGAAAATTCTATAATATCCTCATCGCAAACAGCATTTACATTTTCATTTCCATCCGATGAAAAAGTGGATATCAAAGTAGCAATATCTTCTGCTTTATCAGTATCAATATTATACCACGAATTAAAAAGCTGAATAAAAATCCACTGTGTCCATTTGTAATATTTTGGATCCGAGGTACGCACCTCGCGACTCCAATCAAACGAAAAACCTAATTGATCTAATTGTCTTCTGTATGTTTTAATATTAGCTTCCGTAGTAATAGCAGGGTGCTGTCCTGTTTGTATTGCATACTGCTCTGCTGGAAGTCCAAAAGAATCGTATCCCTGAGGGTGTAACACATTAAAACCTTTGTGCCTTTTATAGCGCGCATAGATATCACTAGCAATGTAACCCAAAGGGTGTCCTACATGCAAACCTGCACCCGAAGGATAAGGAAACATGTCTAAGACATAAAATTTAGGCTTTTCGGCATTATTTTCAGCTTTAAAAGTTTCGTTGTCTGCCCAAAACTTTTGCCATTTTTTTTCTATACTATTAAAATCGTAATTCATGGTCTATTTTCTTCCTCGGCAAAAATAAGTTTAATAAGGGAAAGGCGAAAGGAAAGCACTGTACTATAGCCGTTTTAAACTGCTAATAATTTACCGCTATAAAGTACCCATAACATGGACAGTACTGCTGATATATTAATAGCGTAACCGAACAACTTCATTTGTGAAAGCGAATATGGTCTGTCTTTAAACAAAAAGAAAACATCTAAAACTAACCATACAGAAAATGTTAATAAAAAGAGACTCAAAACAAAATCTTTAAACCAATACCAGACTAGAAGTGATTCTAGCACCAAAATAAATAGCATTAAAATCTTAGTGATTTTACGGCCCAAAACTGTGGCTGTTGTACGCTTATGAGATACTAAATCTGGCTCAATATCCATAATCTCTCCTGCAATATGCGCTTGAAAAGCAAAAAGAGAAAGGTATACTAAGGTTTGCCAGGGCAACATTTCTAGGTTGTTAAGTTCTGTAGCAAAGAAAGCGGTAGTAACATATCCAATTTGAATAAAAATTTCAAATGGCGGGCGTTCTTTTATACGGAATGGCTTAAAATTATAGGCAATATTTACAATCACCATAAACGCCAAAAGTAAAAACATCTTAAACCCTGATAGGTATGTGAAAATTGCGACAAATGGCAAAATTACAATAGTAATTTTCTTCAATAAGCCATCTAAATGGGCTCTTGACGCCTGTGCACCAAATAAAAAATTACCTTTTCTTTGATTAACAGCATCAGCTTTTTCATCATTATAATCATTTAAGCCATAGACCAAATAATTTAAGGGGAAGGTGACGAAAATAAATCCCAACCAAAACAGCCAGGAGTTCCAAAAACCATCTTGATTACTAAAAGGCACGAGGTAAATCCAAATTGTTGGAAACCAAAGTCCAGGTCTTGATATTTTTAAATCTAATAGAATAACTATTTTTTAATGTTTTGGAGCATTTAACACCTATGCACTCCTTCATCTAATGAACGTAATGTTAGATGTTTTAATATATTTCAAATTTACTTTGTTAACTTTACTCTTTCAACATTTTCATAAATGGCACAATCTTTTGAAAGCTATCAAAAACGCAAATTAATATCCTCTTATTTTTCAGTGGTATTAAGCATTGCTTTAGTCCTATTCTTATTGGGAGTGTTGGGGTTAATGGTGTTAAATGCCAAAAAAATGGCCGATCACTTTAAAGAGCAGATTTCAGTTTCTATTTTTTTTAAAGATACAGCCAAGGAAGTAGAAATTAACCAATTAGAAAAGAGTTTAACTGCTGCAGATTATACGAATTCAGCCACTTATGTTTCAAAAGAAGAAGCTGCAAAGAAACATGCAGAAGAAATAGGTGAAGATTTTGAAGAGTTTTTAGGATACAATCCGCTTAAAAATTCCATTGACATAACTTTAAAATCCGAATTTGTAACTCCTGAACAAATGGAGGAGATTGTAGAAGAACTATCCGCTAAAAAATATATCGATAGTATAACTTACGACAAACCGTTAGTAGGCTTACTAAGCGATAATATTAAAAAAATAAGCATTTGGGTATTGGTAGCCAGTGCAATATTCACTTTCATAGCTGTATTATTAATAAACAGCTCTATTCGACTTTCTATCTACTCGAAACGATTTATAATAAAAACCATGCAAATGGTTGGTGCTACTAAAACATTTATTCGCAGGCCATTTATTTGGACCAACGTAAAATTAGGAATGATTGGCGCTTTAGTCGCTAGTATTGCATTAATTGGCACCTTATTTTATGCCGAAAAATCTTTTCCCGAATTAACTGTTTTGGGCGATTACACGTTGTTAGGCATTCTATTTATTGGCGTTTTTGCTCTTGGCATTTTAATTGCATTTCTAAGCACATATTTTGCAGCACAACGTTTCTTAAACCTTAGAACAGACGATTTGTATTATTAATCTTCGTTTATGGATTTGTCTTTATTGAACAAAACCGAACTGTGTTAAGGAGTTTGCAAACAAGAAAAATCATTTTTAACCGTTGAAG
Organism: Aurantibacter sp.; assembly: GCF_039941195.1. Taxonomy (GTDB): domain Bacteria; phylum Bacteroidota; class Bacteroidia; order Flavobacteriales; family Flavobacteriaceae; genus Aurantibacter_A. The sequence goes on from NZ_JBDVFA010000035.1 coordinate 139,027, forward strand.
GAAAAGACTAAATTTGCAGCATGGGCAAAAAAGAAAATAACAGCGCAGATCAACAAGTAAAAAAAGAATTCATCTTTCAAAAGAAGAATTACTTATTTATGTTTATAGGCCTAGCTTGCATTACATTAGGCTTTATATTAATGAGTGGCGGGGGCAGTGATGACCCAAATGTTTTCAATCCTGAAATTTATAATTTTCGAAGAATACGTCTTGCACCTACCTTAGTGTTAATTGGATTAGGAATTGAAATTTATGCCATATTGTTGAATCCACATAAGACCAAATAATTTTGGATATAATTGACGCGATTATTTTAGGCATAATTCAAGGCTTAACAGAATTTTTACCCGTATCATCCAGTGGACATTTAGAATTAGGAAAAGCCATTTTAGGAGACAATTCTGTACCGGAAGAAAGCCTTTTATTTACTGTTATACTTCATTTTGCAACTGCATTAAGTACCATTGTTATTTTCAGAAAAGATGTTTGGGAGATTCTTCGAGGTCTTTTAAGCTTTAAATGGAACGAGGAAACCCAGTTCTCTATTAAAATTATAATTTCAATGATACCTGCTGTACTGGTAGGCCTATTTTTTGAAGAAGAATTAGAAGCTTTTTTTGGCGGTAATATTCGTTTTGTAGGATTCATGCTTTTGATTACTGCAGTTTTATTGTACTTCGCTGATAAAGCCAAGGATACAGATAAAAAAGTGAGTTATAAAAACGCTTTTATAGTTGGCGTTTCACAAGCAATAGCAATGCTACCTGGTATTTCACGAAGTGGTGCTACCATTTCAACATCCGTATTGCTAGGTGTAGATAAAACTAAGGCAGCGCGTTTTTCTTTCTTAATGGTTGTTCCCTTAATTTTCGGTAAGATTGCCAAAGACTTAATGAGTGGTGAACTTACTTTTGAAGGTGATAATAATGTAGCTATGGGTGCTGGTTTTATTGCTGCTTTTGTTGCTGGTCTTGCCGCCTGTACTTGGATGATACAATTGGTAAAAAAGAGTAAACTCTCTTATTTTGCAATCTATTGTCTTGTTGTTGGTGCTATCGCAATTGTATATAGTTTCATGGGATAATTTCAAATCATTTAAAAAGTCCGTAATTTCCTTTTTTACACAAAGACCAAATAAGTGTACTTCTGATATACATAAATCGAAAATTCAGTTTTGAAAACTAAAGAAGAATTTTTAGCGGGCCAATTG
>NZ_JBDVFA010000036.1:0-48809 GCF_039941195.1 Aurantibacter sp.
TTGATGGTTGATGGTTGATGGTTGATGGTTGATGGTTGATGGTTGATGGTTGATGGTTGATGGTTGATGGTTGATGGTTGATGGTTGATGGTTGATGGTTGATGGTTGATGGTTGATGGTTGATGGTAAAAATTAAAAAAATTAGCTACTTTACTCTGAATAGACTACTATTTATTTTTATAATCCAGATGTCTATGAGCCGAAGAGTTTTTAACGAATCTATCTAGTTATTCAAAGAAATAGTATTTTTTAAAAAGTGCTACGTACTTAATTTACCACTAAGGAATATTCAAATATTTATGCGTCTGTAGTGATACTTTCCATTTCGGGTTTTTCATTACGTAATCTACAATTAAAGGCACGACTTTATCCCGAACGCTCCATTCTGGTTGTAGGTATAAAATACATTCTTCATTTACTAAAGCTGCTTGTTCTTCAGCGAAAATTAAATCATGTTTGTTGTAAATTATGGCTTTAAGTTCATGTGCCGCTGCATGTACAGCTGGTGTTGGAAGTTTGTTTTTTTTAGGCGACAAACAAATCCAATCCCAAATCCCAGTTAATTCATAAGCTCCGGATGTCTCTATATGTGTTTGCAAACCCTTTTCTTTAAGTGATTCGGTTAACGGAAACATGTTCCACATTAATGGTTCACCCCCAGTCACAACAATTGTATCCGAATATTTTGCCGCATTATCAACAATACTCGTAATCTCAGTCGGAGGATGCGACTCAGCATTCCAACTCTCCTTTACATCGCACCAATGACAGCCAACATCGCAACCGCCAATTCTAATAAAATATGCCGCGGTACCTTTATGATACCCCTCCCCTTGAATGGTATAAAACTCCTCCATCAAGGGTAACATAGATCCTTTTTCAACTTCCTGTAAAACTTCTTCATTAAGCATTCGGCAAAGATACATTTTAGCTAGCACTAACCATTGGTGGTTGGTAAAAATCAAAATCTGTTAACAAATAGAGTTTAAAAATGATAAAATGAGGACTTCAAAAAGATCATCACCTATAATGTCTGCGGCTATTTCTTCAAAATGATCTATTTTTATGGCAAATTTCTCCAAATGTCTAAAGAAGAAGATTTTTACGCCCACATTGAAAAGGGATACGCTACCAAAGGTGATTTTATTACAATGGGTGCTGCCATGTTAAATGAAGTGGCAATTAACAAGGCTTTTGTCAAAATACCATTAAAGACTTTAAACCGCCATGGACTAATAGCTGGTGCAACTGGTACCGGCAAAACAAAAACACTACAGGTTTTAGCGGAAAACCTTTCTGAAAAAGGAATACCTGTTTTATTAATGGATTTAAAGGGAGATTTAAGTGGATTGGCACAGCCAAGCCCTGGACATGCGAAGATTGATGAACGGCATGAGCAAATTGGCCTACCTTTTGAAGCAAAAAATTTTCCAATTGAAATTTTATCTTTATCAGAACAAGATGGTGTAAAACTTAGGGCAACAGTATCGGAATTTGGCCCCACTTTATTATCACGAATTTTAGACCTAACAGAAACACAGGAAGGTATTGTTGCAGTTGTTTTCAAATATTGCGATGACAATAAGCTTCCCTTACTCGATTTAAAAGACTTTAAAAAAGTACTTCAATATGCTACTGGTGCTGGCAAAGCGGAATTCACCAAAGATTATGGAAGAATTTCAACAGCTTCAACAGGTACAATTCTTAGAAAAATTATTGAACTCGAACAACAAGGTGCCGATTTATTTTTTGGTGAAAAATCGTTTGAAGTAGATGATTTAACTCGTATTGATGAAAATGGAAGGGGTTATATTAATATTTTACGACTTACCGACATTCAAGATCGACCAAAGCTTTTTTCAACTTTTATGTTAAGTTTATTGGCTGAAATATATGATAGTTTTCCGGAACAAGGCGATAGTGACAAACCAGAATTGGTATTGTTTATTGATGAGGCTCATTTAATTTTTAAAGAAGCTTCCAAAGCCTTATTAGATCAAATTGAAAGTATTGTTAAGTTAATTAGATCAAAAGGAATAGGGTTATACTTTGTTACTCAAAACCCAACCGATGTCCCGAATGAAGTTCTTGCTCAACTTGGATTAAAAGTACAACATGCCTTACGTGCCTTTACAGCCAGAGACCGTAAAGCAATTAAATTAACTGCAGAAAACTATCCAGAATCAGAATTTTACAACACTAAAGAAGTTTTGACATCATTAGGTATTGGTGAGGCATTAATTTCAGCATTAGATGAAAAAGGACGCCCTACTCCACTTGCTGCAACACTATTACGAGCCCCTATGAGCCGTATGGATGTATTAACTGATAAAGAATTAAAAACTGTTATTAAAAAATCACAATTAATTCCAAAATATAATGATGTTATTGATCGCGAAAGCGCTTATGAAATCTTAAATGAAAAGATTGAAAAAGCAGAAGCTACTGCAGCAAAGGAAAAGACTAAAACCTCTAGTAGAAGCACAAAAAGAGCAAGCACAAGACAAAACCCAGTTATTAAAGTATTAACTAGTGCAACCTTTATTAGAGGGGTTCTCGGAGTTCTTAAAAAAGTTATACGCTAATTTGGAGCTACGAATTTGCAAAAAACATGATTGCATGAAAAAAATTAAATTTCTACCACTTTTTATATTGCTACTTGCATTTATTAATTGCAAGGAAGAAAAAGATGTCACTTTTTTAATTGACCGAGACAGTATAGGCAAATTAAATAGAAGTAGTCTTGCCCGTGATATTGAAATTATTTTTGACAACGATTCTGTAGTAAAAGATACGGTTGCTTTAAAATTTGGTAATGGCGCTCAAAAAATTAAGATTTTTGAAAAAGGTGGAAAACACTTATTAACCCTTACTCCTACGGGCGATTCTATACCCATGATTGAAAATATTCGCATAGAAGACCCGCGATATACAACCAAAGATGGGGTTGGCCTAATGAGTACTTTTAAAGATATAAAGGACAATTTCACGGTAAAAAAAGTCATTACATCTCGAAAAAATGTATTGATTTTACTAAAAGATAGTGATGCTTATTTTACTATAGACAAGCAAGAATTACCATCAAGTCTACGGTACGCAACTAGCACGAATATTGAGGCTGTACAAATACCTGATAAGGCTAAAATTAAATATTTAATGGTTGGATGGAATTAGGAGTACATAGGAGTACACATACTAAGATACGTTTGCTTCCTTTCTTCTTTCAATAACCACATCACTGTATTGTGTAATCCATTCTGTAAGCTCAATTAATTTTTGCAAATACGAGTAACCGAAATCGGTTAAACTATATTCGACGCGTATCGGCACTTCTGGAAACATCTTACGTTCAAGATATCCATCGGTTTCTAAAGTTTTTAATCTTTCACTCAATACTTTATTAGAAATTCCAGTAACGTATTTTTTAATTTTATTAAAACGCAATACCCGCGAGTACCCTAAATTCAGAATAATAAGAATACTCCATTTATCTGAAGCTAAAGCCATAACATCTCGAATCGGGCAATATTCAGCCGTTTTCAAATCAATATGCCCAAACATTTTTTTAATCTTTTTTTTCGATGCAACCTTCTGGTTTTCAGTAATAGTTTCCATATGCTTACCTTGTGCGTTTTTTGTAACTAATAATTATCTCAGAAAAGAATATTAATTTTAGTATCATTAAAAGAGTAAGTTACATAAAGTAACCTGTATTTCAAAATGAAAAAAACGCTGAATAAAATACTACCCAAAGCCTACGGATTATATTTTAATTCTTTAGCCATATTCTCCAGGAAAAAAGCAGCTGAAAAAGCATTTCTATTATTTTGTACACCCAGAAAAGGTAGGGTTAAACCTCATCAGAAAAGCTTTCTAGATGCTGCCAAATCTGAAACAATAAAAGCTGAAGGAGTAAATATTCAAATTTATAATTGGAAAGGTAACAAAGACACAATTTTATTACTTCACGGATGGGAAAGCAATAGTTTTCGGTGGAAAAATTTGATTTCTATCCTCACTAAAGAAGATTACAATATTATAGCCTTGGATGCACCCGGACATGGATATTCGGGCAGTAAAACTTTTACTGCCGTAATGTATTCTGAAGCTATAAAACCGGTTGTTGAAAAATACAAACCCAAACATATATTAGCTCATTCTATTGGTGGCATGAGTGCCATTTATTACCACCACAACGTTGGTGATAACGGAGTTGAAAAAATTATAACCCTGGGTAGCCCTTCAGAATTCTTACCATTTATTACAAGTTACAAAGAAATTTTAGGCTTGAATGAAAATATTATGAAAGCTATAGGAGAACATTTTTTTCGACTTTTCGGATTTAAAATGCACGAGTTTTCCACAGCCAAATTTGTCGAAAACTTTGATACAGCAGGACTTTTAATTCATGATAAATTCGATAAAGTTACCCCTGTAAGTGGTTCCGAAAAGGTTCATGAAAATTGGAAAAAAAGTGAGTTAGTTAAAACAGAAGGCTTTGGACATTCATTACACCAAGATGAAGTAAGCAAGAAAGTACTAGCATTTTTAAAGTCATAAGAATTAGCTAATTTTATTTTAAACTATTTCTTATGACCAATATCACTCCTTTTCATATTGCTATACCTGTTTATAATTTAGCTGAATGCAGAAAATTTTATCGTGAAATTCTTAATTGTGAGGAAGGTAGAAGTAGTGACCAATGGGTAGATTTTAATTTATTCGGACATCAATTGGTCATTCATTATAAACCGAAAATAGAAACAAAAAATTTGCATCACAATCCTGTGGATGGACACTCCGTGCCCGTACCTCATTATGGTGTAGTTCTACCATGGAATACTTTTCAAACTTTTGCAGAAGAGTTAAAAGCGAAAGGAATACAATTTATTATTGAACCTTATATTCGATTTGAAGGACAGGTTGGTGAACAAGCAACTATGTTCTTTTTAGATCCCGCAGGAAATGCTTTAGAATTTAAATCATTTAAAGACATTAATCAATTATTTGCAAAATAACATTAATCAATACACACCTTTATAAGCATTACTTTTTTATGTAAATAGTTTCACCAGACTTTGCACTTTTACTAGCCGCATCCAATATTTCCATAGCCACAATATTGTTTTCTAGAGAATATAAATTATCCTCGGGTAAAATAATCGCTTTGCGAATTACTGCCGCCAAAATAGAAAACGGATCTGCATAAGGAGCAGGTCGCTCGTCTAACATCTCTTGCTGTTCTTTTTCTTTCTGATTAAATCGATACCGCATATTATGTCGGTCTTCACTAATAATGTAGCCCGTTTTACCATAAATTTCCATGTCCTTTCTACCCATTGGCCAGTTCCATGACGCCTGAATAACGCCTTGCATTTCTGGATAGGTAACAATTATAGTTGCTTCATCATCAACTTTCGGGTAAATATCTGGTTTAATTGTTTGAGTTACAGCGGTAACGCTTATTGGCCGCTCACCTTTCATTAACCAAGTAATTAAGTTAGCCCCGTAACAACCAAAGTCCATTAATGCACCACCGCCATTTAATACTGGATCCGTAAGCCATTCCAAAAATTCTTTATTGACTCCTATTTCTTGCGGGCCTTCATGCCCATCATGTACTACTATTTTTCGTAGTGGGCCAATAACCCCCTTATTAACCATGTCATATGCTTTATGATTTGTTGGATACCATGTTGTCTCATAATTAGTAAGCAAATGAATTTTATGTTTTTCTGCCAAGGATTTCATTTTCTGAGCATGTTCTAAACTAACCGCTAATGGCTTTTCTACCATCACATGAATTCCAAGTGGTGCAAAAAATTCAACCACCGCCAAATGCTCATAAATTGAACCAAATGCGGTTACGGCTTCTGGTTTTTTAGCAGCAATTAGTTCTTCCATAGAATCATAAACCAAATCCATAGAAAAACCTTTACTATCTGAAAAACGTTTGGCTAATTCTATATTCGGTTCTACAATACCAATAATCTCCACGTCATTTAAATGTGGTCTACTCCAAAGCCAATTTACATGTGAATGCGACAACCCAATTACACCAATTTTTAAAGGTTCAGTTGACTGGCCAACCAATGTATTAGTTGATAAAAATAAAAACACAATTAAGAAATAACAGTAAATATTTTTCATGATATTATTATTTTTTCGACTTACCGAACGCCTTCATAGGTCATTATTACCGGTTTTATTGTCCCATCTTCATTGAATTCCATTTTGTCTATGCACGTAACGCGATGATCTCGATCTTCATTGGGAATAGGCCTTCGGTGATACACCATAAGCCATTCATCTGTATCAATTTTATTAACTACCGAATGATGGCCAGCTCCATTGGCAATATCACCTGGTTTTGATTCTAAAACTGTTCCTATTCTTTTATAAGGACCTGTTACTTTATCAGACATGCTATACGCAACCTTATAAGAACCATCACCCCAACTTCCTTCAGACCACATAAAATAGTAAATGCCATTTCTTAAGAACATAAACGGACCTTCAACATATCCGTCGGGTGTAATTTCTTTGAACAATTCACCATTTTCCCAAGAAATAAAACCTGTGAAATCTGAATTAAGTTTTCCTAAATTACAATGGCTCCAGCCACCATAGAAAAAGTAATAAGTTCCATCAACATCTTTAAATGTAAATTGATCTATAGGCTGAGCATCATTATAAAATTCTGAAATTAAAGGCTTACCTAAATAATCTTCAAAAGGACCTGCAGGGGTATCCGCAACTGCTACACCAATTCCTCCATAGTGATTAATGTCATTATTAGGATCATACGAATTCCGGCCAGGACGTTGTATATCATTAGCACCAAAGAAAAGAAAATATTTATCCTCTTTTTGAATTATGGAGGGCGCCCATAATGCTTGTTTCAACCATTTAACCTTAGTAGTATCCAGTATGTTTTCATGTTTCTGCCAAGTGACTAAATCTGTAGAAGAAAAAGCATCAAAATGCAACTGTTTATCATAGTCATCAGAATAAGTAGGATACACCCAATAAGTATCATCGAAAACTACACCTTCAGGATCTGCATACCAACCTTCATAAATCGGATTCCCATTTTTTATTTCAGTGCTTTCTTCTGATGCTGTTGTATTTTTCTTTGCAGAATCTTTACAAGAAAACGAACAACAAATATAGAGTAAGATTACTAATTTTTTAAATTCAGATACAACACCAAAACTCATTGAATTATTTTAATTCTGATGAAATGCTTGTGATACAAATTCTAAAACTTTTGGCAAAGAAGCACGCCAATACACCCAACTATGACGTCCATCTCGCACACGGTATTCATGTGGAATTTCCTTCTTTGTCATAGCAATATGCACCAAACTATTACCTTCATATAAAAAATCATCATCGCCACAATCAATATACCATCGAACAGATTTTATATCTTCCACCGGAACAGTTTCAATCAAATTAAGTGCATTATGCTTATTAAAGTATTCTTTGATTTCAGCATTTGAGAATTCTTCTTTGTTACGGGCAAGACGTTTTTTAAGATCCTCTATTGTTAATGGACCAACATAAGCACTTAATGGACAAGCTGATGAGAATAATTCAGGATGATGTAAAGCATACATAAAAGAGCCCCCTCCACCCATAGAAAGTCCAGCAACCGCACGATATTTCTTTTCACCTCGTATTCTATATTTCTTTTCTACATGAGGCATAAATTCTTTAAAAAAGAAATCTTCATACAACCAATCTCCTCGATTAAAATAACCCATTTTTCCTGTATCAGCGTCAGGCATTATTATAATCATCGGAGTAGCCGAACCATCTTTAATAGCTGCATCTGTAATTCGCGAAACCTCCCCAAATTGAATCCATCCTGTATGATCATCTGTTGCTCCGTGCAAAAGATAAAGTACCGGATAACTTCTTTCTGATGTTTCATAGTCCGGTGGTAGATAAACACCATAGTTTCGCTCCATATCTAATATTTTGCTAGACATTGTTAGATTGTCGAAAACCTTTCCGGATTGTGCAATTGAGACATACGAAAAACAAAATACTACTAAATAAATAATCTTTTTCATGGTATAATTTTGGTTCTAAATCAAGTAACAAGATAAGTAAAAGAATACTGCCTTTATTGCTAATCGCTAAACGTGTTGGTCTATTAAGATAGCATTTCCATCAGGATCCATTACAACTATACTCGCAGCGCCTTTGGTATTTTCATCAGCTTCTGTTTCTAACTTAATACCATGATTTTTTAAATCTTTTTGGATATCACGAACATCGTCAAAAGCTGATAAGGTATTAGCATTTTGATCCCAACCAGGGTTGAATGTCAAAATATTACTTTCAAACATACCTTGAAAAAGTCCAATTAGTGAATCTTCATTTTTCATAATGAGATAATTTTTATCCATCTCACCAGCAAAAACCACAAACCCCAACTTCTCATAAAAATCACGAGAAATTTTTAAATCCTTTACCACCAGACTAATTGAAAATGCTCCTAGTTTCATAGTTCTTTCTTTTAATGGTTTATACCTTATTCAATATATTCTATTTGAAATCAATTTGCTATTTCTCCCCAATATGCATCTTATAAAAACCCCAAGCTTCATGGGCAACTTTTCTACCTAATTCCAAACCTGCTACATTATCAGCCTGAATATGATAACCCCCTAAAACTCTAGAAATACCTGCCATTTCCGCTGTTTCTGTAAATGTTGGAAATTTTAATGTAATGGTATCGCCAAGCATATTGGGTTCGGTCATGGCACCGGCCACTAAAACCGCCTCAGATCCAAATGTTTCACTTCCTGTCCATAATTTTAATGCTTCGGCACAACCTCCACTAATTGTACTATGCCCAGATGTGTAACTAGGAAATGGAGGACATAAGAATATTTCGGGTGAATATGGTCGCCACTGTGAACCATCCATTTCAATCATTCCTTTTCCTTCTCCACCCCAGCCTGTAATTTTTTTGCCGGAATAATATTCATGAACTAGTGCATATGGTCGTGCATAATCATAAAACATTTTAGAATCCCAAGAAGCAATAAAAGCATCCATCGCTACCACTTGATTATAGAAGTACATTTTTACATCTTGATCAAGTGTATGCGAATCTCTACGCGATACGTCTTGTGCAAATTTTAACCAATGACCAGCTTGTTGAACAGATTGCGGCCCATCTCTCATAAATTCGACCAAAGCCTTTTGATAATCGGTTAAATTAGCTTGCATTTCAACTACTTCTGCAACCTCTTTTTCCAATTGTTCAGACCCCACTAATGGCGGTGGTCCTGGTCTAAATTGATCACCTGTTTTCAAAGCAATCGGTTTAACCTTATCCCAAAAAGGAGTTAAACATCCGGGTGCATATTGTCCACCCTTACCGTCTGAAAAATACTTAGGTTGCCAACGGTTTATATCAACGTTTTTATCCGCTGAATTTACAGGCTCATAACCCACATAATTAAAATAAAACTCCCCATTAGAACCATCTTCCTCTGCATACTGATTTGCTCCATCACCCTTCCTTGCTTCAATTACAGCTTTTGCAGCTAGGTTACCAATACCCTCTGGCGTGTTGGGGTCTAAAGACTTATTATTAGGATCTAGTCCCAGCTCCTTCATAAAATCAGCAAACAATTCTTTATCCGAAAAATAATATTCAGACATGGCACCATAAGCAGCATAACTAATTGCTATTTCCTTATTTTTAATTGAATGTTCATCTAAAGGTCTACGTTTTGTATCTTTCAAATAAACCGGAATTGCCTTTTCGTCATACCGCGACCATGCATCAAAAATTGAAACAAAAATCAATCCTAAAAATCGAGATGTAATCGTTGGTCGAGGTTTAAATTTTTCAGTATCATTCGCGGTGGCCGTCAATGCCATTTTACCCCATTTATAAGCTACATTTTCTACACCTTTGGGCTCTGTTATTTCAGTTTCGTTGTTCGCTGCATTTTTATTTGAATTTTGCTTACAGCCAAATAGCAATAATGTGTACAAACACAGTATTATAGTACTCTTCATGATCTTTAAAAGGATTAAATAGTGATATCAGTTTAGTTTGGTTCAAAAATTATCTTCAAATACTTCACTTGGAGGAAAATGAATATTTGCTTTTACTACAATATAGGTTTCGTAATAATTTTAAATGTACAGAAACAAACAAGTAACTAGCAAATTTCTGTAAAGTGATTACAAAAAATACGATAACAAATCTAAAATTAATTAAAATTGAACCGTATAGTTTTGATGTTTAGAGCTCCCCTAATTTACTAAAAATTTCAGGCATAGTATTAAAATCAATAGCTTTCATTTCAATTAATTTTAAACCCCTTACCATTTTTACCGTGGAAGTTTTATATTTTATAAAATGTGGTGTATTTATATGCAATTCATAAGCTTCTTTATCCGCATAAATCTCTAAAATTCGAATAGACCTTTTATTATCTTTTTCATACATAGGAAAAATAGAAATCACTCCTTCTTCCATTCGTACGGATGCCTCAGATTCCTCTTTTAAAATTCCCATATACTCTTCTAAATATTCAGGAGCAATCTCGACTTCCGCAATTCGCACCATCATTTTTTCCGATTTAGTAATTTCAACTTCTTGCTTTTGGTTGGCACAAGAAATTGGTAGTAATGTCATAAATAAAGTTGTAAGCATATAATTTAAAATATTTCATGTTTTGAAATTAGTAATTTCATTTAGAACTTATTTAATAGAATTTTCTTTGGCCCTAAATTTTACTATTTCTGCAATTAAATTAATCGGTAATAATTCACTTAACTCAAATTGTACAGAACCCTTACCTTGTTTATACTTAGACAGTTCCTTTTTAAATTGTTCATGGCCTGATGGAGTAGCATAAAAACCAATATGTTTGGAAAAACCTCCAAAATAAACGAGCGGTTTTTTATTTAATTTATACGTAGGTAAGCCATAAGAAATCCCCTCTACTGCATCCGGAGCATGCAGTTTAATAGTATCTCTGATTAATTGCAATTTGATCTGAATTTCTTTTGGAAAACTGGAAATATACCGATCTACACTTTTATCACTTTTATCCATCCTAATTATTTAATTAACTATGGAACATTATTAAGTTTTATGCAAAACCTCCATTAGCTCCAATTATTTGTCCTGTTATCCAATTGGAATCATCACTTATTAAAAACAAGATAATTTTAGCAATATCTTTGGGTTCCCCAATTCTATTAAACGCGGACATTGATGCCAATCGATTTATAAATTCTTCACTTTTACCTTGATTAAAAAGTTCTGTATTAATAGGGCCAGGTGCAATACAATTTACATTAATACCTCGTTCACCCATTTCTTTTGCAAACACTCTTGTCATTTGGTCAACAGCAGCTTTAGTAGCAGAATATGCTCCGTAAGTTGGCAACATTACTCTAGTTGTAGTGCTAGAGAAATTTATTATTTTACCACCATCTCGTAACAAAGTTGAGGCCTCTCGCATGGTATTGAAAACCCCCTTTACGTTAATATCAAAAATTCTATTATAATCATCGTCTGTAGTATCCTTCAGTAGTTTATAGATTGCTATTCCTGCGTTATTAATTAGAACATCAATATGGCCATAGTTTGCTATTGTTTCAGCAAATAATCTTTTTACATCTGTAGTACTACTAACATCTGCTTTAACAGCTATTGCTTCACCGCCTTTATATACTATTTCACTCACTACAGCATCTGCAGCAGCTTTATTATTAGAATAATTAACCACAATTCTTGATCCTTTACTAGCCAATGTTTTTGCAAGCTCTGCCCCAATGCCTCTCGAAGAACCCGTGATTATAACTACCTTGCTCATTTATTTTATAATTGTGAAAGTTTATAATACAAACTTAAAGACAGTTGGGAGATTAATTTCAAAAAAAATCACAAACGTCAATAAAAAAATATTATACATTTTACATCTTAAGCTTTGCACAATCAATAGGTTATATTAAATGCTTTAAATATTAAATTATAATTGGAATTAAACCTTTTAAAAAAACAAAGTCTAATATTTTTAAATATACATTGATGAAATGCAGCATCCCCAAATTTTTGACTTTGGCATTAATACTCTGTTTTACGTTTAGTTGTAAAGACGAAAAAACGAAAAAAGAGGAGCCAAATAAAAGCCTGGTTGAAAACAATGATGAGATTGCCGTCTATAACTTTGATGAGCTAGAACCGTTGCTTTACAGTTCTGACGATGAAATACATATTATAAACTTTTGGGCAATGTGGTGCGCACCATGCATAAAAGAACTTCCCTATTTACAGGCTTTCGCTAATAAAAATTCCAATGTTAAACTAACGCTAGTGAGTCTTGATTTTGCTCAGGAAATTGAAACTAAATTAAAACCCTTTCTAGCAAAAAAAAACATTATAGAAAAAGTTATTTTATTGGATGACCCAGATTCTAATACTTGGATTGATAAAATAGATCCTAGCTGGTCAGGAGCCATTCCGTTTACGATAATTTTTAATAATGATAAGCGTTTCTATTATGAACGCTCTTTTGAGAATTTGACTGATTTAGAAAATGAAATTAATAAAAACTTCAATTTATAATTATTTAAAATGAGAAAAATAAATGTATTGATTGCCGCAGTTATTATAGCAACAACTGTATTGGTGTCTTGCAAAGAAAAAGCTGCGAAGCACCAAGAAAAAGAAATGACCGCAAAAGAACATCGTGATACAAACGATCATCCACCTAAAGGTCACCCACCTAGAGGTGAAGGGGATAGAAAAGGCCCTCCTCCAGGTGGTGGTGGACACAGTCCAGAACAGACTAAAACCCTTGAGGAAATTGGTGGCTATAAAATTGGAGATGTTGCAACAGATTTTGAACTTAAAAATATTGATGGCTCAACATTCTCTTTAGCTGACATTAAAGATGCTAAAGGCTATATTGTAACCTTTACATGTAACGAATGCCCGTTCGCAAAAATGTATGAAGATCGCCTAATTGAAATTCATAATAAATATGAATCACAAGGCTATTCTGTAGTGGCTATTAATCCAAATGGTAGTTCTGAGAATAACGGTGAAAGTTATGAGGCCATGCAAGAAAGAGCAAAAGAAAAAGAATTTCCCTTTGTCTATTTAATTGATGAGGCACAAGAGATTTTTCCAAAATATGGTGCGGTAAGAACGCCTCATATATTTTTATTGGATAATGAACGTAAAGTACAATATATAGGAACTATTGATGATAATGCTAGGTCAGCGAATGATGTAAAAGTAAAATATCTTGAAAATGCGATTCAAGCTCTAGAAAAGGGCGAAAAACCAAACCCTAATTTCACTAAAGCAATTGGATGTCCAGTGAAGCCTAAAAGAGCATAAATACTCGCAAATTTATTCAACTTTTAAGGTGATAAATGGTTATAAAAAGTGGTTAAAGTCAAAAATACTAATTGACTTTAACCACTTTTTTATATCATATAATAGTAGGATAACATACAAACAATTAAATAATAGTTAAAAGTTTTTTTATTTCAAAGCACCTGCTTAGTTTTGTATTGGATATTAAAAATAATGGCACGCAGAAAACAGTATAACGAAACGGAGGTAATAGAAAAAGCGATGCGACTTTTCTGGCGTAATGGTTATGAAAGTACTTCTGTGCGTATGTTAGAGAAAGAAATGGGCATCAATCAATTCTCTATATATGCCAGTTTTAAAAATAAAGAAGGCGTTTTTTTAGAAAGCATAAAGCTATATAATGCTCAAATTAAATCTATCACCAATATATTGGAAAATTCTGATAATGGAATTGAAAGCATAAAAACGTATTTTTTTGACTTTCTTGATTTTTCTAGAGAAGGTGCAATTTTTAAAGGTTGCTTAGTTACTAATACTGTAAACGAAATAAAAGAAGATTCAAATCCGGTAATTATGGCCGCTTTGAAACGCTTTTCTACAAATATTAGAACATTGTTTGTAAGGAATCTAAAACAGGACGACAAAAGGGATGTTAAAGAAATTGAAGCACAAGCTGATTATTTAATGAACGCTCTTTTAGGTTTATCAATTTCCTCAAAAGTGTTTCAAGAAAATCAACTAAAAAACATTATAAATATTACATTTTTACATTTATAGGTTTTTTTTTAATAAATAACTAAGCATTCGCTTAGTTTTAACATAAATATAATAATTAATTGAAATAAATAAGTTATGACAAGTTTAAAAGTACACAACATTGAAACAGCTCCTGAAGGAAGCAAAGCACTATTAGAAAATTCTCAAAAATCATTTGGAATGATTCCAGGATTACACGGTGTGCTAGCCGGATCGCCACAAATACTAAAGGCATATCAAACACTACACGAGTTATTTACGCAATCTTCATTTAATGAAGAAGAGTTAACAGTTGTATGGCAAACCATAAATGTTGAACATGCTTGTCATTATTGTGTTCCAGCCCATACAGGTATCGCCAAAATGATGAAAGTTGATGACAACATTACCGAAGCCTTACGTAACGAGACTCCTTTGGCTGATGCAAAATTAGAAGCACTTCGAACGTTTACCTTAACCATAGTTCGTAACCGTGGTAATGTTAGTCAAGAAGATTTAAAGGCTTTTTATGCAGCTGGTTATGGAGAAGCGCAAGTATTGGATATTATTTTAGGATTGTCTCAAAAGACAATTAGTAACTATACAAATCATATTGCAAACACTCCAGTTGATGAACCTTTCAAGAAATTTGAATGGTCTAAAGAAAATGTGGTTTCATAATTCCCCCGAAACCAATGGTTGATTGATTGTTGTAAACCTTCCACTTAAATGTGGAAGGTTTAGTTTGTATATATTAAGCTCATAATTAAAAACTTAACATGAAAGACAAGTTAAAGATAGATATCGTATCAGATGTGGTATGCCCCTGGTGTGCGATTGGATACAAACGCTTAGAAAAGGCGATAGCTGAGTTAGGGATTCAAGATCAGGTAGAGATTGAATGGCAACCATTTGAATTGAATCCAGGAATGCCACCTGAAGGTCAGAATGTTACCGAACATATTTCAGAAAAATATGGTTCAACCATAGAACAACAACAAGCATCGCAACAAAACATGACTGATATTGGCGAAGAGTTAGGTTTTAAATTTGATTATTTTGATGAAATGCGCATGGCAAATACTTTCGATGCACATGTGTTATTAGAATATGCAAAGGATTTCGACAAACAAACCGAATTAAAATTGCGATTAATGACTTCTTTTTTCAGCGAGAGAAAAGATGTATCCGATAGGAGTATTTTGAAGGAAGCATTATTAGCTGTTGGTTTAAATGCTGAGGAAGCGTTAGCAAAGTTAGACAGTGACGAAGCTAGGTATGAGGTGAGAACTAAACAGGGACAATGGAAAAATATGGGTGTAAACTCTGTCCCAACTATTGTTTTTAATATGAAAAGTGCTATAACTGGCGCGCAACCGGTAGCCACTTTTAAGCAAGTACTTACAGAACTAACTATATAATTTCACCTGATGAATTCAAATAAAATCATCTATTACATTACCACAGGACTTTTTAGCCTAGTGATACTGTTTTCCGCCGGCATGTATTTATTCAATCATGAAATGGTGAAAACGGTATTCACAAAATTAGGATACCCCACTTATATTATTTATCCATATGCGGCAGCAAAATTACTTGGCTTGTTTGCGATATGGAACCCTAGGTTTAATGTGATAAAAGAATGGGCGTATTCAGCATTTTTCTTTGCGGTAACATTAGCATTTTTTGCACATATAATGGTAAGTGACGGAGAGCAATATGCGGCTTTGGTTGCCCTAGTTGCATTGGTAGCTTCTTATATTTACAGTAAAAGGGTTTAAGTTTTTACAAAACTTAAATGCAGTATAACTATGAAGCAAATGAACATGCATAAAGAGAATATACGTCCTAAAGTCTTGTTTTTTGATGTCAATGAAACCCTTTTAGATCTTACAAAAGTTAAGAAACAAGTCGGTAAGGCCTTAGGCGGAAGAGAAGACCTACTCTCTCTTTGGTTTACGACTATGTTGCAGTATTCTTTAGTGACTTCGGCTAGTGGTCAATACAAACCCTTTGGACATATTGGTGCAGCCGCATTACAAATGGTAGCGGCAAATCATGATATAACCATAACCGAAGAAGAAGCCCGTAAAATAATTTCTGAGTCGATGGGTAATTTACCCGCACACCCAGAAGTGAAAGTCGCACTTACACAATTAAAAGCTTCAGGATATAAATTAGTTGCTTTTACCAATTCATCAAAATCTGGATTAAAAAAACAGTTTGAAAGTTCTGGGTTAACAGATTATTTTGATGAAATGCTAAGTGTTGAAGAAACAGAGAAGTTCAAACCTTTTACAGACACCTATGCTTGGGGTGCAAAAAAAATGAATTTAAAGCCGGAAGAATGTATGTTAATTGCAGCCCATGGTTGGGATGTTGCGGGTGCTCTTTGGGCAGGGTGGCGAGCTGCATTTATAGCTAGACCAGGGCAACAAATTTTTCCGTTAGCTCCACAAACAGAAATAGTAGTATCGGACCTCATAAAAGCCGCCGATATATTGATAGGGTATGATTGATGCACATGTAATTTTCTAAAACATTATTGCTTTATAAATAATTGCACATTATAATTATGTGGGAGTCGAATTTATAAGAATAAGAAAAGATTGTTTTTTTCGTTATCTAAGAACAGTTTACTTATCTCAAAGTACTAAACCTCAACGTCATGAAAAAAGCACTAGCAATCTTTATAATTTTTACAGCAATAGTATGTATTAGCAGTTGTGACTACGATGACAGTAACGACATCGATGTATTAACACCCCACGATAGTATAGCAGACAACACAGAAGAATCATCTTAAATTGTATTATTTATTACGATGACGTTCTCTTGCTAAAAGTGTATTTTTCAATAACATTGCAATGGTCATTGGTCCTACACCACCAGGCACAGGAGTTATATACGATGCTTTTTTACTTACATTCTCAAAATCAACATCACCAGTAATATAATAACCTCGTTCTCTAGACTCGTCTGGAACTCTTGTTATACCCACATCTATAATTACAACATCATCCTTCACCATTTCGGCTTTAAGAAAACCAGGAACGCCTAAAGCAGAAATAATAATATCTGCTTGTGTTGTAATCTGACTAATATTTTTAGTACGACTGTGTGTTAAGGTTACAGTAGAATTACCAGGAAAACTTTTTCGACCCATTAAAATACTCATTGGTCTACCTACAATATGGCTACGACCAATTACAACCGTATGTTTCCCTTGTGTTTCTACTTGATAACGATCTAAAAGTTCTAAAATCCCGAATGGAGTTGCTGGAATAAATGTACTCATATCCAAAGCCATCTTCCCAAAATTCATTGGATGAAAACCATCAACATCTTTATCAGGGTCAACAGCCATTAAAACACGTTGCGTATCTATTTGTGGAGGCAACGGAAGTTGAACAATAAAGCCATCAATATCAGGGTCAGCATTTAGCTCGTGAATTTTCTTCAGTAGTTCTTGTTCAGAAGTAGTATTCGGTAAACGAACCATAGTAGATTCAAAACCAACACGCTCACAAGATCGCACCTTACTACCTACATAAGTTAAACTAGCTCCGTCATTTCCTACAATTACGGCTGCTAAATGCGGAACTTTTTCTCCGCGTTCCTTCATCTGAGTAACCTCAGCTGCAATTTCTTCTTTTATTTGATTTGATATTTTCTTACCGTCTAGGATTTCCATAAAAAGGCTATTGATCCACTATATTATTTTCTAACTATACTTTTAATATATTGCAATATACTATGCAATAGTTTCTAACGCATTCCATTCATACCACCCATCATTTGCATCATCTTTTTGCCACCACCACCTTGCATCATTTTCATCATTTTACTCATTTGATCAAATTGTTTTAACAACTGATTTACATCTTGTACCTGACGACCACTACCCTTCGCAATTCGCTTTTTACGACTTACATTTAACTTTGATGGATTAGCACGTTCGTCTGGTGTCATTGAATGAATTATAGCTTCGATATGCTTAAATGCATCGTCGTCAATATCCAATCCCTTTAAGGCTTTACCTGCTCCAGGTATCATCCCCATTAAATCCTTTAGATTACCCATCTTTTTAATCTGCTGAATCTGACTTAAGAAATCATCGAAACCGAATTTATTCTTAGCTATCTTCTTCTGAATCTTTCGGGCTTCATCTTCATCGAATTGGTCTTGGGCTCTTTCAACAAGTGAAATAACATCTCCCATTCCTAAAATTCGATCCGCCATACGATCCGGATGAAAAACATCAATAGCCTCCATCTTTTCACCAGTACCAATAAATTTTATCGGTTTATCAACAACAGATTTAATTGAAATAGCCGCACCACCTCTAGTATCACCATCTAACTTTGTTAAAATAACACCGTCAAAATTTAAAATATCATTGAAGGCTTTTGCGGTATTTACTGCATCCTGGCCCGTCATAGAATCAACCACAAAAAGAGTTTCTTGTGGTGCGATAGATTTATGAATGTCTGAAATCTCATCCATCATCTTTTCATCAACTGCCAATCGACCGGCTGTATCTACTATAACCACATTAAATCCTTCTGCTTTCGCTTTAGCTATACCAGCCTTCGCAATCGACACAGGATCATTATTATCGCGATCAGAATACACTTCAACATTTATCTGTTCGCCAACCACGTGTAATTGATCAATAGCCGCTGGTCTGTATACATCACAGGCTACTAATAATGGTTTCTTAGATTTTTTAGTTTTAAGATAATTGGCCAATTTTCCAGAAAAGGTAGTTTTACCAGAACCCTGTAGACCCGACATTAAAATAACCGATGGATTACCAGAAAGATTAATACCTTCTGTTTCACCTCCCATTAATTCCGTCAACTCGTCTTTAACGATTTTGACCATTAATTGACCCGGTTGTAATGTAGTAAGTACATCTTGGCCTAAGGCCTTCTCTTTTACCCTGTTGGTAAATTCCTTTGCAATTTTAAAATTTACATCGGCATCAAGTAAAGCTCTACGAACCTCTTTCGTTGTTTCTGCTACATTTATCTCGGTAATTTGCCCATGCCCTTTAAGTACATGTAAAGCTTTATCGAGTTTCTCACTTAAATTGTCGAACATAGTTTTATTACATTTTCAAGAAAGACAAATTTAACAATAACTAAGAGAAACTCAGGAAAATATCAACTAAAAAAGCACCCATCTAAGACGGATGCTTTTTATGATAGTGGGGCATTAATATTATACTTTAAATCATTACTTGGCAAAAGTGAGCAACGATATACCTTCCTCCTCATCGCCAGTGTAACGAAGTTCTACCTGAGAATCGGTATATTTTTCAACTTCCCAATCTTCACTTAATTTTTTAAATGTATCTGGAGATGAAAAGTGTACTTCTATAATTACAGCACTAGATTCATCATCACTATTTTCATTTTTCAACTGCCATGCTCCCGAAAGTGAACTGCTGCCATCTGTAGCTGCAATAGTTCCATTCTCATTAAAATTGAAAATGAAATCATCGTAATCAGTTGTAAGTTGGTTTTCAGAATCGAAATAATTTGATATGTACCAATCACCAGACATTATGATAGTCTTAATAGCTGCAACATCTGCAGCTGTAATCGATACTTCTTCGGCACTTTCATCATTGTCACAAGATGTTGTACCGAAAAACAGTACCATAATAAATAGGTTAAGCATTATTTTCTTCATCTGTTGTTTATTTGGGGATAAACGAAAAATGAGTTTTTTTATTTCTGTAATGTTAAGTTTCTTACTTTTCCATCTTCATTATGCGTGGTCAAAACTATATGATTAGCTGTATATTCAACTACATCCCAAATAGCATTTAAAGCAGTTCGTTCGCTTGTTTGATCAAAATTCAAATAAACTACCAATTGGTTTTGAATATTTAGTGAAACGCGCCACAATCCTATATTATTTATTGTAGCTTGATAGACTTCCATGGTAACTTTATCGCTATCCAAAAAACTAATTAAATCTCCCTCATAATCAAGTGTAAGATCTTGTTCATCTTCTACATAATTATATATATGCCAAAGCTCAGTCGACATATAACCTCTAAGTTCTACGACATTGGCATCGTTTTCATTATCATCACATACTCTGTTTAGTTCAAGTTGATTAACATCAGCACCAAAGGTTATATAATTTCCTTCAAGACTCTTTAAAGGCCACTCATATGTAATACTAGGTTCATAATCCATCTCAATGGATAGCATTATTTGCTCCTGTTCATTAACATGTATATTATAAGTACCTTCTGAAACTATTTGTCCGCCACTCATTACTACCGTATCATCTTCATTAAAAACAAACTTATAACCTTGTAATTTATCTGATGTTTGCCCTTCTCTTATGTTTTTGTCCACCACCCATTCGCAATGTAACAACACTTCTCGTAAAGGGTTTTTTACAGGAACAACTATCTGACAGTCTGTAATCATTACTATCTTACTTTCTTCCTCTGTATAAAATTTGACTTTACCTTTTCTAATTTCATACACATGCCACTGCTTGTTAAAATCTTCTAAATCATCAAAATTAATCGCAACTATTAAATCATAATCAACCATACTCGTGCTCCATACACCAAGAATTGAGTTCCCTTCTTGATCAACAGCATGCACAGTGTAATCATTATTAAAAACAAGGATATAATCTTTATAATAGTTTATTTGATTGATTGAATTTTTTTCAAATTCAGTAAAAGACCAAGGACATTCAATTAATAAGGCATCAAGACTTTCCTTGGTAAAATCATCATCGTTGTGGTCATTATCATCATCTTCATCACACTGATTCATGGCAGATGATATCGTATTCGTTATTTCTTCAAAGGAATTTGCAACATGTTCTGTACCATCATTCAATTTAAAGGAAATCGGAAATTGAATACTTAGTTTATCACCTTCATCTAAACTTGCAATATAGCGACGCAATTCAAAATCATTATTAAAGATATAATTATCAATAATTTGGATACTAGCATCAAAAGAATAAACAGTTATTGGATAATTAATATCTAAACATTCTATATCATCATCAATACCTCCTTCAACACACAATTTTGCCGCAGCCAACATCTCGTCTTTACTACTGAATACAACCTCAGAATAATCTCCCATAACCACTGTTATTGGGAAATTTACTCTTAACAAGTCATTATCCGAATCAAATGCATCAAAAATTTCTTCAACTAGAATTAAATCAGCTTTGGATTCTATTAGAATTTCAGTATCATTTGCCCAAACCGTATAGGGGAAATTAACATCAAAACAACTACAGCCATCTATAATATTATCCCAAGAACCATCATTAGAAGATGTACGCGCTAATAAATTAATTGTAGAAGAAGAAGCAGTTAAAGATTCTTCTTGCTCCTCTTCTTGTATTACTACATGCTTTTCTTTTTGACAAGAGGAAAATGCAAGTACCAAGACCATTAGGCCAACATACACTACATTCTTTAAATCAACTCTCATATATTATTATTAATAAGCCAATACCTTCATAAAACAATGCCAATTGAAAATACCCTACCCTAATTTCGAAAATTTTAAAATATCTTTGGTAAAAACCAAACCATTGAAACCCGAAACTAGTAACAATATTTGCAATGAAACCGTATTTGATACGGTATTCAAAAGTAATTCTAAAACGGTTTTTAACTTCATATATTATAAATTCGGTAACGAAGAAAAGGCCCATGATGCAGTACAAGAAGCTTTTGTAAAGTTATGGGAAAACTGCTCAAAAGTCTCCCCTGATAAGGCAAAATCATTTTTATATACGGTTGCTAATAACCTATACCTCAATGTTATTAAAGCAGAAAAGGTGCGCTTGAAATATGCCGATAAGTCTTTAAAATCGACCAATGAAACTCCAGAATTTATTATGGAGGAAAATGAATTTAAAGTAAAATTAGAAAAGGCGCTTAACGATTTGCCTGATATACAACGAACAACGTTTCTTTTGAATAGAATTGATGGTAAAAAATACGCTGAAATAGCTGAAATGGAAGGGGTTAGCATAAAAGCCATAGAAAAACGTATTCATTTAGCGCTGAAATCGTTACGAGAAAAAATTGATGGAATTTAGTCTTTTATCTATGTCGATTATGCAGTTTTTATGCATAATGCTAATAAAAAAACTAAAAGTATGTACCGAAAAGTAGGGTTTTTCCTGAATTAGGTGTTAATAGGATATATAGCTTTAAAATGATGCAAGAGAATAACTTAGCGAAATGGCTTAACAATGAGCTTTCTGCAGAAGAACTGGAAACTTTCAGTAAAACTGAAGCATATAAAACATATCAGAAAATTGCAACGGTAACTGAAACATTGAAATCTCCAGATTTTGATACAGATAAAGCATTACTTGATTTTAAGAATAAGAATTATGCCAGTGCCCCTAAGGTAATAGCTTTGAAGTCATATAAAAACTTCTTCAAAATAGCTGCAGCGATTGCTGTATTATTAGTGGCGTCATTTTTTTACCTGAATACACTTAATGAAAGTATTAACACCCAATTTGCTGAACAAAAAGAAATAAGGCTACCCGATAATTCAGAAATTGTATTGAATGCAGATTCTAAAATTTCATATGATAAAGAGAATTGGAGTACCACAAGAAATATTGAACTTAATGGAGAAGCCTATTTTAAGGTTGCCAAAGGAAAAAAATTTACAGTAGCAACGGAAAATGGAACTGTAACTGTATTAGGTACCCAATTTAATGTTGAAAATAGAGATGAATATTTTGAAGTTAGTTGCTACGAAGGTTTGGTTAGTGTAATATATGACGGCAAGGAAACTAATCTACCAGCAGGCAATTCTTTTCTTGTAATCAATGGTAAAATTGCCAATTTAGATGCTCCTAAAAACGGTCGACCTTCATGGATTGATAACGAAAGTACTTTTAAAAGTATTCCATTAAAATATGTTTTAGCCGAATTTGAAAGACAACATAATGTTACTACAACTACTAATAACATTAATGTTGACCAACTATTTACCGGTGCATTTAGCAATACCGATATAAATCTAGCGTTAAAAAGCATAAGTGTACCTTCACAATTAAAGTTTAAATTAGAAGGGACAAAAGTGCTCTTCTATGCCGAAAACATGCCGTAATTTAATTATCGGAAGACTACTTGCTCTATTGGCCTTTATGTTTTTACAAACGGCCATAGGACAAGAAGATGGAGCACCAAGAGTATATCTTACCACGTATTTACAGGATTTGGAGGGAAAATTTGATGTTAAATTTTCATACGCAGATGCATCAATAAATTCTATAGAAATAATTTCACCGACAGAAGAAACTATTGAAGCTATTCTTAAAAATATTTACCTTCAAACTCAAATTTTAATACAAAAACTTGATGAGCGATATTATGCACTAAACGCCAATTCGAATATTGATATCTGCGCAAGAGTTTTAGACAATTTTGAACAAAATACAGTCACTGGAGCTACCATACAAGTATTAGATAATGAAAATGCTACTACTACTGATTTAGATGGGAAATTTACCCTTAAAAATATTCCGAGATTAGCAGTAATACAGATTAAACATATTGGTTATAAAACACTATTTGTTACTGCAGAAGAACTAGCAAACATACAAAATTGTTCCAGCTTATTACTTGCTACCAATTACCAACAACTTGAAGAAGTTGTAGTATACAAATTTCTTGCTTCTGGAATAAGTAAGCAATCCGATGCCAGTATAAATCTAAATCCGGCCAAATTTGGAATATTACCAGGACAAATAGAACCCGATGTATTACAAAGCATACAGGCGCTTCCAGGAATTAAGAGTATTGATGAAACAGTATCTGAAATTAATATACGTGGTGGAACAAACGACCAAAATCTTATTCTTTGGAATGGTATAAAAATGTATCAATCGGGACATTTTTTCGGCTTAATTTCTGCATTTAATCCTTATTTAACAGATGATGTCACCATTGTAAAAAATGGTACTAGTGCAATATTTGGTGGTGGTGTTAGTGGTATTATTGATATGCATACCAAAAATAAAATTGAAGAAGAGTTTATTGGTGGTGCCGGTATAAACTTAATTAATACTGATGTTTTTGCTCAACTACCTATAACGGATAAACTAGCATTTCAATTTTCCGCCCGACGTTCATTAACCGATTTTTTTGATACTGGAACCTATGGACGCTTTCGTGACCGAGTTTTTCAAGATAGTGATGCTATTGAAAGTGATGAAAATTTCTACTTCTACGATTTCACCGGAAAAGTAATTTACAATATTAATGAGCATCAAAAATTAAGATTAAGCTTAATCAACACCAATAATAAATTAGATTATTCTGAAGTTAATATGATGAGCTCTTCCAATACGACTAGTATTTTAGACCAATACAACCTATCGTTTGGTCTAAATTTAGAAAGTAAGTGGACTGATAAATTTACTTCAAGTATAAATATATATCAATCCCAATATCGCCTAAATGCGAGAAACACTGCTATAAACGATGGAATACAGCAGCTCTTTCAAAATAACAAAGTACTAGAAAATACAGGCAAACTTGTTACTAATTTTAGTTTTAACTCCTATTTAAATTGGATAAATGGTTATGAATTTAATGAAACTGGAATTCTAAATGAAACCTTTGTTAATCAACCTCGGTTTGAAAGCAACATTCTAGATGTTCTTTTAAAACATGCAGTATTTAGTGAACTAAATTTTAGTTCTGAAGATAAAAAATGGTTTGCGAGTATTGGTGGTAGACTTACAAATTTCAATAATATAGACACCTTTAACGAATCTGTTATTGAACCGCGGTTAAATATAAACTACAGTTTCGCTAATAACTTTAAATTAGTAATTCAGGGTGAATATAAGAGCCAGGCTATCAATCAAATAATTGATTTGGAACAAAACTTTTTTGGTGTGGAAAAAAGAAGATGGATTCTTTCCGATGGTACTACCTTACCCCTTACTAAAAGCAAACAAGGGTCCATAGGTGTACATTATGATGAAGAAAACCTTTATGTTGGTGCAGATGCATTCTACAAACAAGTTGATGGAATTAGTACTGCTACCCAAGGTTTTCAAAACCAAGATCAGTTCAATGGCCAATTAGGCATGTATGATATAAAAGGTGCTGAATTTTTAATTAACAAAAGAGCTAAAGAATATAGTACTTGGTTGAGTTATACCTATACGCTAAACAACTATAATTTTGAAGGTGTTATCCCTCCACAATTCCCAAACAATTTAGACGTAAAACATAACCTTACTCTCGCAGGTTCTTACACTGTAAAAGACCTTAAACTTAGTGTAGGACTTAATTACAGAAGTGGTAAACCATTTACGCAACCTGATATGGACAATCCAATAGACGACACCTTTTTCCCGGTAAGCATCAATTATCAAGATGCGAATAGTAGTCGATTACCAACTTATTTTAGAGCTGATGCCTCTGCACTATATAATTTTAATGCGAATGGAAGATTGAAAACATCCATCGGTATTTCGGTTTTAAATTTTACAGATCGCATTAATCTTCTTGACTCCTATTACCGCATAGATGATAGTGGAGAAATCGAAACTATTGAAAGTAAATCGTTGGGCCTTACCCCTAATATTAATTTCAGAGTATCCTTTTAGGCGGAATAATTATTGGTGCTTGATGAAAATCAAAATTCAACATGCGCTGTATTATTGCATATAATTCGGGAAAATCTTTTAAGAAAATACTTGGTGTCTCCATGTAGTTTTCAACTGCCACAGCGAAAAATTCTTGCAAATTTGTTAATCCGTACGCTCTAAAATAGTTTGAAGCTGCTATTTTCTCTCGAAAATCCTCATGACCAAAAAGTTCTTTTATTTTTCTTAAACCAACTCTAAATTTTCTGGCTTCCCAGGTGCTCTTTTTTACCATTTCAAAACTTAAAGCATGTCCAAATTCATGCATCGCCAAATTTATATTATCATCAGGAATTTTAAACCCTTGAATTATGGTATCTGCTGAAAAAATAACAGCTTTAAGTCGCGGATTATACTCACCTAAGTGATGTCGTTTATTAATTCGAGAATAATACTTTGAAGGATAAATTATAATTCTTAAAACTGAACGCCTCATTTTATATTGTTTCAGCCCTAACGTCATAAATACGGCTGATGCACTCAATAATAACCTTAGTTCTTTTTTATTTTCCACATCTCCATAAAACACCATTTTCTTTCTACTTCGAAACCAACTTATGCGTTTTTCGCATTTTTCCTTTATTCCCTGTGGAAGTTTAGAATAGATAGGAAAAGTATTGCTGAGATATGTTTTATCGGTTGATGATAACGGGGTTATTCTAACAAAGGGGTTAATCTGATATAATCCTAGCGCATAATAAATTAAATAGCAAATACAGCCAATAATATAAATACAAAAAAACACATGCACATTTATAGTAACTAACATTAACTTATAACTAAAGTGCTGTATTTAAATTGCTCATTATTTAATAGTCTGCATTTTTTATTTATGCAAGACCTGCCCTTTTTCTTCTAAATCATTTTTTAAAGTTTGATAATCAACATCTTGCACCGGAACTTTATTATCAATTGCAATAACTGCTGCAGCTGCTGCAGACTGACCTAATATCATAAATACGGGTTCCATACGCATTGAGCCAAAAGCGATATGACTTGAAGACACGCAAACAGGAACCAATAAATTGGTGCATTCTTCCTTTTTAGGGACCAAAGAACCGTAAGAAATCTCATAAGGCCCATTCGTATTTACACCAATATCGCCTTCATTTTGCACAAAACCATCTTCCTTAATATAACGCTGAACGTTATGTGAATCCATGGTATATGACCCCATACCAACAGGATTAGGAGTAGGTCGTTTTTTTAATAATTCGTTTTCTGTCATTACATGATGCCCTATCATTCTTCGAGCTTCTCTCACATAAATTTGATGTGGCCAGTTTCCATTATCCGTAAATTCATCTTTAGCCAATCCCCATCTTTGCATTTCTGTTTGAATGTCTTTAGGCACTCTTGGATCGTTTGCCACAAACCAATAGAATCCTTTTTGATAATCTTCATGTTCTTTAATAATTTCTTTTCTTCGTTCGTATGTCGCTTCTGGGTAATCGTAATTCATACCTATATTATCACTACTTAAAGGACCGTGATTGTTAGTATCTGTTTTATAATTGGGTATGGCATCAAATTTTTCAAAAAAATCTTTTCTACCAGTCGCTAAAGATCGTGCCAATAACTCATATTGAAGTGGGTCATAATTTTCTGGTTTAGGAAATGGTAGTCTGTTTGCATCATTATGAGTCATACATGTTCTAAAACAATAGGCCTGAATTTTATCATCACCTGTATGCTTTTCTCCAGGATTCTCCGCAGAAACACGCGGCAATACTCCACTAGAGGGATCCCCGGGAACCACATATGGTGAAATATCAGACATAAACCAATGTTTATGATGCAGTACGCCTGTTTGAACTCCATTCCATTCTTCTCCATAAACACCTTGCCCTTCTCTACCTACATGATAACTTACTCCAGCCGCTGCCATCAAATCGCCTTCATATGTGGCATCTAAAAACATTTTTCCTGAATAAGTTTTACCATTTAAAGTTGTGAAAGATGTAATTTTCCCTTGTTTGACTACAACACCATTTTCGCGATTTAGCCATTCATCCCTATCTACTTGAATTTTATATTCATCAATAAAATCTTCAAAAATATTCTCGGCAACATGAGGCTCAAATATCCACATAGTACGGCTCTCGCCATCCATAGCTCTGGTACCCTGTCCTTTATTACCATAGGCCTCTTTAGGCTGCCAGTTCCATGCTTCCTTAGTATTATAATGCATAAAAACTCGATGATAAAATTCTCTCGACAAACCACCAATTACACTTTTATCACCTGTATCTGTCCACCCTAGACCACCAGAAGTTAGGCCGCCTAAATGTATATCGGGCGACACAATAATTACTGATTTACCTGATTTTTTAGCCTCAACAGCAGCAATTACAGCGGCAGAAGTGCCACCATAAATGATAATATCTGCCGATTTATTTTGACTATTAGTTAAAATTGGAAAAGCTAACAGTATTGTTAGCAATAGAGCGAAAGTTGGTTTGGATGTTTTCATCCTTAAATATAGCAATTACCCTAAATATAAATGTCTTTTTAAAAAAACGCTTGCAGCAAATTTTGTTAAGAAAAACAACGGATACTTTTTAAAATGATATTAAGTGTAAATCCAAAGTATATTACACAACTATGCTACTTTTCTACATTCTTTCAGGCACTTCTATTCCTAATAATTTAAAAGCAGATTCTATTACTTCACTGACCTTTTTAGAGAGTTGAACACGAAGCATCTTTTTCTGATTATCAGTTTCTCCTAAAATGGAAACTTGCTGATAAAAAGAATTAAACTCTTTTACTAAATCATAAGCGTAATTGGCTATTAAAGCTGGACTATAATTTTCAGCTGCTAACTGAATGGTATCTGGGAATATCTGAATTTGCTTAATAAGTTCTTTTTCCTTTTCGTGTATTTCCAGTGTAGTCTCAATAGTCGCATCACTGTTTATTTTATTCTTTGCTGCCTTACGTAAAATAGATTGAATTCTAGCATAAGTATATTGAATAAAAGGGCCGGTATTACCTTGAAAATCCACTGATTCTTCGGGGTCGAAAAGAATTCGCTTTTTAGGATCTACTTTTAAAATATAATACTTCAACGCACCTAATCCTATCATTTTATAAAGTGCTAGCTTTTCGCTTTCTGAATAGCCATCAAGTTTACCTAAGTCCTCCGAAATTTTTGCTGCAGTTGTAGTCATATCAACCATTAAATCATCTGCATCAACTACCGTACCTTCTCTACTTTTCATTTTTCCGCTAGGTAAATCAACCATTCCATAGCTTAAATGATGCAGATTTTCTGACCAAGTAAAACCAAGTTTTTTTAGAATCAGAAACAACACCTTAAAATGGTAATCTTGCTCATTACCCACGGTATAAACCATACCTTTAATATCCTGATAATCTTTTACCCGTTGTATAGCAGTACCGATATCTTGTGTCATGTACACGGCTGTTCCATCTGACCTTAAAACAATCTTTTCATCAAGTCCTTCATCAGTTAAGTCTATCCACACACTACCGTCCTCCTTTTCAAAGAAAACTCCATTTTCTAAACCTTCTGCAACAAAATCTTTCCCCAACAAATAGGTGTTACTTTCATAATATAAAGTATCAAAATCAACTCCTAATTCTCTATAAGTTTTTTCAAAACCATCATAAACCCAACCATTCATCATTGTCCAAAGTGCGACAACTTCTTTATTACCTGCCTCCCATTTACGAAGCATTTCTTGTGCCTCTACTAATAATGGCGCCTCTTTTTCTGCAACTTCCTTTTCAATTCCGCTTTCCACAAGTTTGGCAACTTCTATCTTATACGCCTTATCAAAAGCCACGTAATAATTACCTACCAATTTATCTCCTTTTAAACCAGTGCTTTCTGGAGTTTCTCCTTTTCCAAATTTTTGCCATGCCAACATACTTTTACAAATATGAATGCCACGGTCATTAATAATCTGAGTTTTATATACTTTTTTACCGGATGCCTTTAGAATTTCAGAAACAGAATATCCTAAAAGGTTATTTCGGATATGCCCTAAGTGCAAGGGTTTATTTGTGTTCGGAGAAGAATACTCAACCATAACCGCTCCAGCATCCTTATTACTCACAAAACCAAAATCGGCTAAATTTTTTATGGAGTTAAAAAAATTAAGATAATAAACTGGACTAATAACAAGATTTAAAAAGCCTTTAATAACATTAAAACTAGATACCTCGTCTAGTTCATTTACAAGATATTCGCCTATTTGATTTCCTATTTGAACAGGGTTCCCTTTAATAACACGCAGCATCGGAAAAACAACTATAGTAACATCACCTTCAAAATCTTTACGAGTAGGTTGAAATTCAACAGATGGTAAATCGGTATTATAGATAGAAGAAACGGCTTCTTTAACTTTAGACTCTAAAACAGCTTGAATGCTCATTAAATATAGTTTTGTCGGCTGCAAAATTAATCATTTTTTTAGCTTTTATCCGCAATAGCAACGGCAATAAGCAAAGTTTGATTAACTTAAGAAATCTTATGTAAAAGAAATGCTATGTTGGTAAATGTATCCTATAACAACAAAAATATTACAAACAAAGTAGACAATGCAGTTGGAAAACCATTTACACTAAAAGAGCGATGGCAAATGAACGGAATTGGCTCACCCAAATTATTTATAATAGGAACGAGTGTGGAGATAATGAATCTTTTAATATTGGACAATAATACTAATTCATGCAATATTGAGCTGCGGCCAAAAGGAATAATTGTACGCTTTCGATCATTATTAGAAACTTTTGCTCTTGTTATTCCTTTTTATAAACTAAGTATTCTCAAAGGAGATTTAGCAACATATACCATTTATCGCGACAAGTACTTTATTAAAGTTTTGGCTGACACAAAAGCAGTTCAAAAATTCTTTCAAAAAATAATGGCGTACAAAGCTGATAATATGCCTCCTTCAATTCAAGATTTATGAACATCCTACTTACTGGAGCAAATGGTTATATAGGTATGCGGTTATTACCGCAACTACTAAGTTTAGGACATCATGTTATTTGTGCTGTACGAGATGCCGGGAGATTATCGGTAGATGATGAAATAAAAAAAAGAATAAAAATAGTAGAAATTGATTTTTTAAAAGAGGTTGATGAAAAAATTCTTCCTAGAAACATTGATACCGCCTATTTCCTAATTCACTCTATGAATTCTTCGGCTAAAGATTTTGATGAGAAAGAAGCAAATACAGCTAAAAATTTTAACGCCTATTTAAAAAACACAAATGTAAAACAAGTGATATACCTGAGTGGAATTGTTAATGACAATACACTTTCAAAACATTTATCTTCTCGTAAAAATGTTGAAAATATTTTATATAAAGGTGCATTTAATTTAACAGTACTTCGAGCTGGAATAATTGTAGGTTCGGGCAGCTCTTCTTTTGAAATTATACGTGATTTATGTGAAAAACTACCGATTATGATTACTCCCAAGTGGGTTAAAACCAAAACACAACCTATAGCTATTCGTGATATAATTCACTTTTTAACGGGAGTTTTAGGCAATGAAAAAGCTTATAATGATTCTTTCGATATTGCCGGTCCAGATGTATTAACATATAAAGAAATGTTACATCAATACGCTAAAGTTAGGGGTTTTAAAAATTGGATTTATACAGTTCCTGTAATGACGCCAAAACTTTCGAGTTATTGGCTATACTTTGTAACTTCTACCTCATATCGGTTAGCATTGAACCTTGTTGATAGCATGAAAATAGAGGTTATTGCGAGTGATAATCGATTAGAAAAAATTTTAGAAATTAAAACCCATACCTACACTGAAGCTATTGACATGGCTTTTAAGAAAATTGAACAAAACCTTGTCGTAAGTAGTTGGAAGGATAGTATGGTGAGTGGACGATTTACTAAAGATTTAGAAAAATATATTCAAGTGCCGAAATATGGCATTCTAAAAGACGAAAAAAAACTTAAAATAGACAACCCAGATTTGGTCCTCGAAAATATTTGGAAAATTGGTGGTGATAATGGGTGGTATTATGGCAATTGGCTTTGGAAAATAAGAGGTTTTCTAGATAAAATTTTAGGAGGTGTTGGTCTAAGAAGGGGTAGAACACATCCCGACAAAATTTTTGCTGGTGATGCACTTGATTTTTGGCGTGTGCTTTTAGCAGATAAAAAAGGAAAAAGATTATTATTATTTGCTGAAATGAAACTACCAGGAGAGGCTTGGCTAGAATTTAAAATTGATGAAAATAATATTCTTCAACAAACGGCAACCTTTCGTCCTCGCGGATTAAAAGGCCGCCTTTATTGGTATTCAATAGTACCATTTCACTATTTTATTTTCGGTGGAATGATACGTAACATCGCAAATAATAGAAACTAAATACTTTCTAAGCTTTGCTCTTTAGGTAAAAATATCTCAGCCATCATGCAACGTGCACTACCGCCACCACATGTTTCAATAGTATCTAAAGAACTATGCAGAATTTTGCTATACTTCTCTAAAGATGAAATTTGTTCCGTATTTAAACTATGATATGCAGCGGAACTCATTACCATAAATCGCTGGTCTTGTCTTCCGATTACTTGTAACATATTTCCAGCAAAGTGATGCATCTGTTCTTCTGATATCGAAATAATATCCTTACCATCTTTCTTAAGATGCTCAATTACACTTTTACGCTCTTGTTTATCATCAATAGCATCTAAACAAATAACTGCGAAACTTTCTCCCATTGCCATCATCACATTGGTATGATAAATAGGTAAACGCTCCTCATTTACAGTTTGATTTGCCGTAAATACCACAGGAAAACAATCGAAATCTTCGCAATACTCAATAAACAATTCTTCATTGGCACGCTCAGAAAGTGCACAATAGGCTTTTCCATTTACTCGATCAAATAAAATGCTACCTGTACCTTCCAAAAATATTCCTTCTTCCTCCGCTGAAGTATAATCCACAACATTATTAATTAGAAAACCTTGTGCTTCCAAAACATCGAAAATATCTTCACGTCTTTCCATTCGTCTGTTTTCAGCGAACATAGGATATACTGCAATGGTACCATTCTCATGAAATGAAATCCAATTGTTAGGAAAAATAGAATCTGGGGTATCAGTTTCTACCTTATCCTCTACAACGATTACATTAACACCATTGGAACGTAAAACATTAACAAAAGTATCAAATTCTTTTTGTG
This sequence comes from Aurantibacter sp., assembly GCF_039941195.1. Taxonomy (GTDB): domain Bacteria; phylum Bacteroidota; class Bacteroidia; order Flavobacteriales; family Flavobacteriaceae; genus Aurantibacter_A. Next base: position 32,998 of record NZ_JBDVFA010000036.1, read on the forward strand.
CCTTCTTATTAATTTCTGAGTTCTTTGCCTTTATATCTTCTTGAAAATAATTGTTAACGGCAGTTTGTTCGTTCTTGCGAAAATTAACTGGACGTATCATTAATATTGTATTGGTAATCTGCATTTTTAATCCTATTTTCTTATTAATGGTAAAGTGCTACAACGCAATAACCCCTCTTGTTTCGAAATTTCAGCATAGGGAATTTCCTCAACTCTAAATCCTTGCTTTCGTAACCAATTATTTAGTCTTGTAAAGTTCTTCTCAGATACAACTACTTCAGGAGAAATTGAAAATACATTACTAAACATCTGATACATCTCCTCATTAGTAATTTCAAAAATATTTTCAGCTCCAAAAAAATCCACTAACCATTGGTATTCTTCTTCAACTAAAAAACCATTTCTATGTAAAATTGCTTTTCCCTTTCCTAAAGGTTGAAAACAGCAGTCTAAATGCAAGGCATTCTCACGTGCGTTCTTGGATTTACGCAATTCAAATGATTTAATTGTTTTCTCTGGAAATGATGTTGTAATAAAATCTACAGCTTCTTTGTTTGTTCGAGCCGTAATCCAATCTGAATAATCATCTGCAGTGTAGGTGCCAATAAATATATAATCATTCCATGGCATTATATCTCCTCCTTCAATATGAACTTCTTCAGGTGGACGAATAATATACTCCGGAGCAATTCTATCCAACACATGTAATATAGCCTCAATCTCTTCTTCCCTATGTGGCAAAATATTGGCTAATATCAGCTTTTGCCCTATTACAAAAGCAATATCACGTGAGAATATCTGATTACAGTTCTCAATAATTTCTGGTCTATGAACCGATACACCATATTTTTCAAAAACGCTAGCGAACGCATCCATTTCACGAATCATATCTGCTTCTTTGGGGTAAGTACCTGCTAATATATGCTCCAAAGATTTTGGATCATAAGCCTCTTCCGGTTTAGGAATAGGGCCATTACTTTCTGCCGTTCCTAATAACACTTCCTTTAAAACCGAAATTTCATCATTCACATTTAAATGCAACATATCTATATTTTTTATTGGTATAACAAAAAAAAAAAGAGACCCTTTTAATTAAAAAAGAGTCTCTTTTGTTTTTATGATGGTAGCAATCTACCGCAATGCGAGATCAACAAATGGACGTTCTGTTTCACCAATATAAACTTGTCTAGGTCTACCAATTGGCTCATTTCTAAGTCTCATTTCGCGCCATTGTGCAATCCACCCTGGTAAACGTCCCAATGCAAACATTACTGTAAACATTTCAGTCGGTATACCTAAGGCTCTATAAATTACACCGGAATAGAAATCTACATTCGGGTATAATTTTCTATCAACAAAATATTGATCTTCCAATGCTTCTTTTTCCAATCCTTTAGCCACTTCTAAAATTGGATCTTCAATACCTAAGTCAGCTAAAATCTCGTCAGCTGCTTTTTTAATAATTCTAGCTCTAGGATCAAAATTCTTATAAACTCTATGCCCAAATCCCATTAAACGGAACGGATCAGATTTATCCTTAGCCTTGGCCATATATTTTTTTGTATCTCCACCGTCAGCAACAATTGCTTCAAGCATTTCTAATACTGCTTGATTAGCACCCCCATGTAATGGGCCCCAAAGTGCAGATATACCAGCAGATAGTGATGCGAAAAGCCCCGCATGTGAAGAACCTACTATACGCACTGTAGAAGTTGAACAATTTTGCTCATGATCAGCATGCAATATTAAAAGTTGATCCAGGGCATTAATCACAACATCATTTCTCACATAATCTTTAGTTGGCTTTTTGAACATCATCTTGTGAATATTCTCAACATAACCTAAAGAATCATCTCCATAATCTAAAGGCAACCCTTTTTTCTTTCTTAGTGTCCACGCTACTAATACAGGAAATTTAGCTAATATTCTTACAATTGCACCATACATTTCATCAGCAGATGTAACATTAACTGAAATCGGATTAAAGGCTATTAACGCACTAGTTAAAGAAGTAAGCACTCCCATTGGATGAGCAGATTTTGGAAATGCATCTAAAATCTTTTTCATTTCCTCATCTACATGAGATTCATTCTTAATATCTAAATGAAATGCATTAAGCTGTTCTTTATTTGGCAACTCACCAAAAATTAACAAATAGCATGTTTCTAGAAAATCTGCTTTTTCTGCAAGTTCTTCAATAGAATAACCACGATATCTTAAAATACCTTTTTCACCATCCAAAAATGTAATTTCACTTTCACAACTTCCAGTGTTTTTATAACCTGGATCAATAGTTATCATTCCTCCGGTTGCACCTCGTAAGGTTTTAATATCTATAGCAAGTTCATCTTCGGTTCCCTTAATTACTGGAAACTCATATTTTTTGCCATCGTATTCTAATGTAGCTTTATCTGACATTCTTCGTGTTTTCTATTATAGTTTATTGAACGTAAAGTTAAGGAAAAGGTATAATCTTGACAATTATCATTTTTCAATTTTAGATATATTAACAAGACTACCAAAAATCGTACTATTTAAGTACTATTAAACCTGTATTAAGTGTGCATATGATACAAATGTTTGTAATATTTGTCTACAGATTTTTGCCAAGTAAAACGCATTGCTTTAGCTTTTTTCTGTATCGTTTTCCATTGTGGTTTATCATTGCGATAAATATCAATTGCTAAACCAAAAGTATCTACCATACTTCTTATTTTATCATCATAAGTATCACCATCAAAACTAAAGCCCGTCTCCAAATGCTTTACCGTGTCTTTTAAACCTCCAGTATTGTGAACTAAACATGGATTACCGTTACGCATAGCCAACATTTGACTAATTCCACAGGGTTCAAAAAGACTTGGCATAAAATATAGGTCTGATTCTAGATAAATAGAATCAATAAGGTCTTCTGATTGACCATTAGTAAAAATGAAATTTTTATGATGATAACTTAATTCCCTAAAGGTTTCTTCATAATCTGGAGCACCTGTTCCTAAAAGCATGAACACTCCATCAATCTCCTCCAGTTTTTTTAAAATCGCTACAAAAGCGCCCGGCGACCTTTTAACAAAGTAAAATTTTTGTTCTGTTAACCTTGCAACACTTGACGCTATAAATTTTGGGCGATTTCCTTTTACATATTCCATCACCTTCTCCCCGGTATGAGCAAGAAAATCTGACTTATACTTTTTATCTTCTTCCTGTAACCACTTAAATAAAGCAGATACCGTATTTCTATATAATAGTCCCTTTTCTGCAGCTCTAATGTTTGCATAATTAGATCCATTTAATATACCAAATAACCGCCCTTCATCATTAGCTTTTCGTAAATCGTTCTCTAAGCCTTCACCACCTATAAATTCTGGAGGGGCACTTGGCTGCAAAATATCTTCTTTATAGGAAGGTGAAACTGTTTGCACAGCATCGGACAAACGAATACCTACTGCCATTAAATTAATACAATCATTATAGCGATAATCCATCAATCTCCCTTTATCAAACTCAATATCTGGAAACCAATTTTGCATTGAGGCATAATTATTCTCAAATGGTCGGATTCCTTGTATAGCTAAATTATGAATGGAATAAATATATCTGTACTGCTGTAGGGATTTATAAGCTGGCACATATTCCTTTAAGAACAACAATAAACTAGAATGCCAGTCGTGCATATGCACTATATCTAATTCGCCAAAAGCATTCTTTTTCATAGCCTCGGCAACTGCAGCACAAAAAATTGTAAATTTTAAAAAATCAGTGTAAAAAGGCTCTTCAGGATCATCATGATAAATATGTCCTATCTCACCAGCTTCAATTTCTGGGTGATGTATTACATAATGCGTCAAATTTTCAAATTCCTTTTTTGGAGTTACCTCATACAACTCGGCAAAATAAGTAGTACCTCTGAGCTCAAATTTAAGCGTTGACAATAAAATTCCATTTTGGTGTAATCTTGAATATGACGGTACAACTACATGAACTCTATCGCCTCTACTTGCAATTTCCCTTGGCACGTCGCGTACTACATCTCCCATTCCTCCAGCTTTACACTTGTCAAGAGCATCATTTTCAGCGGCAACAAAAAGAAATTTATTCATATAGAGAAAGATTTGTCAGTTCGTATGTTCGTTTATAAAGAATTAATAAAAAGGTAAGTAAAGTTTTGAGACCTCACAAAAAAAAAGCCCTTCTAACCTATAAATTTTAGGAAGAAAGACTTTTTTATTATCAATTAGATAAATTACTTGATTTTAAAAGCTTTTTCTTGTGGATAATAAGCCACACTTCCTAACTCTTCTTCAATGCGTAAAAGTTGATTGTATTTTGCCATACGATCGGAACGTGAAGCAGAACCAGTTTTTATTTGTCCTGTATTTAAAGCTACAGCCAAATCAGCAATTGTATTATCTTCAGTTTCTCCTGAACGGTGACTCATAACAGAAGTATAACCGGCATTTTTAGCCATATTTACTGCTGCAATTGTTTCTGTTAACGTACCTATCTGATTTACTTTTATTAAGATTGAATTTGCAATCCCATTCTCAATACCTTTTGATAGACGCTCAACATTGGTAACAAAAAGATCATCCCCTACAAGCTGTACTTTGTCTCCAATTTTTTCTGTTAGTGCTTTCCAGCCATCCCAGTCATTTTCATCCATACCATCTTCTATTGATATGATTGGATATTTCTCACTTAATTCGGCTAAGTACTGTGCTTGCTCTTCTGATGTTCTTATTACACCTTTGTCACCTTCAAATTTAGTGTAGTCGTATTTACCATCAACAAAGAATTCTGCAGCAGCACAATCTAAAGCAATCATAACATCATCTCCTAACTTGTATCCAGCTTTGTCCACAGCCTTAGCAATAGTATCAAGAGCATCTTCAGTACCACCTGCTAAATTTGGAGCAAAACCACCTTCATCACCTACAGCTGTACTTAAACCTCTATCGTGAAGCACTTTTTTAAGATTATGGAAAATTTCAGTACCCATTTGCATAGCATGACTGAAATTTTTCGCCTTTACTGGCATTACCATAAATTCTTGAAAAGCAATAGGAGCATCAGAATGCGAACCACCATTAATAATATTCATCATAGGAACTGGCAACGTATTTGCACTTACACCACCTATATATTTATATAAAGACTGACCTAATTCATTAGCTGCTGCTTTGGCTACTGCCAGTGAAACACCCAATATAGCATTTGCTCCTAATTTTGACTTATTTGGAGTACCATCTAAATCAATCATTGTTTGATCAATTAAATTCTGATCAAACACTAACATACCCAAAATTTCTTCTGCAATTAATGTGTTCACATTTTCTACAGCTTTCATAACTCCTTTACCCATAAAGGTATCGCCTCCATCTCTAAGCTCCACTGCTTCATGTTCACCTGTAGAAGCTCCTGAAGGTACCGCAGCACGACCCATTACACCATTTTCAGTTACTACATCTACCTCTACTGTAGGGTTTCCTCTTGAATCTAAGATTTGTCTTGCATGTACGCTAAGAATGATACTCATATGATATTTTTTAAATTGTTTTTTCTAAAATCAAATATACAAAAGACGTGCTTTATAATATGTGGTCTTTATGGTATATTCAAAGGAATAATGATTTCTTAACTATGACACCGTTTCTTTTGCGGTTTTCTTAATTAAATCATGATATTGATCAAATAGATATTCAGCATCATGTGGACCCGGACTTGCCTCTGGATGGTATTGTACTGAAAAAACATTTTTATCCTTCATTCGAATTCCAGCAACCGTTTGATCATTCAAATGAACATGGGTTATTTCTAAATCTGTGTTTGCTTCTGTCTCCTCTCTATTAATTGCAAAACCGTGATTTTGAGATGTTATCTCCCCTTTACCAGTTAGTAAATTTTTAACAGGATGATTTATTCCTCTATGACCATTATGCATTTTATAAGTTGAAACCCCATTCGCTAATGCAATTACTTGATGCCCTAAGCATATTCCGAATAATGGACTATCACTAGCAATGATTTCTTTTGCTGTAGCTATAGCACTGGTTAAAGGCTCCGGATCTCCAGGACCGTTCGAAATAAAATACCCATCAGGTTCCCAAGCCTCCATTTCAGCAAAAGAAGTATCGAAAGGAAAAACCTTTATGTAGGCATCTCTTTTCGCAATATTTCTAAGTATGTTCTTTTTAATCCCTATATCCAATGCCGAAATTTTATAAGTTGCATTTTCATCCCCAAAATAATATGGTTCTTTAGTAGAAACCTTAGAAGCCAATTCAAGACCTTCCATACTAGGCACTTCAGCCAATTGTGCTTTTAATGCAGAAATATTATCAACGTCAGTAGAAATTACGGCATTCATAGCTCCATTATCTCTAATGTAACTCACCAAGGCTCTTGTATCGACATCAGAGATACTAAACAAATTATTTTTATCTAAAAATTCTTCTAGACTACTATCAGCGTCGGCCCTAGAATAATCATAACTGAAATTTTTACAAATTAAACCAGCAATTTTAACTCCTTCAGATTCAACTTCATTTTCATTAGTTCCATAATTACCAATATGTGCATTTGTTGTAACCATTAATTGTCCAAAATACGAGGGATCAGTAAATATTTCCTGGTACCCTGTCATACCCGTATTAAAGCAAACCTCACCAAAAGCAGTTCCTTCTTTATCTCCTACTGATTTGCCATGGAAAATTGTACCATCAGCTAATAATAAAATTGCTCTTCTTTTAGACTTATACTTCATTTTATATAATTTTAATCCTCGTTTTTAATCTTTAAATTACTCTAATCGACGCAGTTTGTACTAACAAATTAAACAGCATTGGTTGAACTTAACAAATTGTATTTAATTCCTTAACAAAATAATATAAAAAAAGGATAAACTATTAAGTTTATCCTTTTACAATTATTATAAGTAATTAACATACTATTCTTCTGAATCGTCTGTTTTAGTCTCCACTGCCACTGGTGGAGTTTCAGTTTTTGCACCGCCACCTCTTCTACTTCTTCTAGTAGTTTTCTTCTTAGGTTTTCCTGCATTGTATAATTCGTTGAAATCAACTAGTTCAATCATTGCCATATCGGCATTATCTCCTAAACGATTACCCAACTTTATTATACGTGTATAACCTCCCGGTCTATCACCAACTTTTTCTGAAACCGCTCCGAATAATTCACCTACAGCATACTTATCTCTAAGATATTTAAAAACGATACGTCTATTATGCGTACCCTTATCTGCAGACTGATTATTCTCAGCTTTCGATTTCGTTATCAATGGCTCAACAAATTGTTTTAAAGCTTTTGCTTTAGCAACAGTTGTATTGATACGTTTGTGCTCAATTAAGGAACAAGCCATATTTGCTAACATAGCTTTTCTATGCGATGTCTGTCTTCCTAAATGATTTACTTTTTTACCGTGTCTCATTATTTTATTCTATGTATTTCTCCAACTGAGGGAATATCCCTTCCTGTAAGAAATATCAGTTAATCTTTATCTAATTTATATTTCGCCAAATCCATTCCAAAATTAAGTCCCTTGTTTATTACAAGCTCCTCTAATTCAGTTAATGATTTTTTACCGAAATTTCTAAATTTCATTAAATCATTTTTATTGAAAGAAACCAAATCACCTAATGTATCAACTTCAGCAGCTTTTAAGCAATTTAATGCTCTTACTGAAAGATCCATATCTACTAATTTTGTTTTCAATAATTGACGCATATGTAATGATTCTTCATCATATGTTTCTGTCTGAGCAATTTCATCAGCTTCAAGCGTAATACGCTCATCAGAAAACAACATAAAGTGGTGAATCAATACTTTTGCACCTTCAGTTAATGCATCTTTTGGATGAATAGATCCATCAGTTACAATTTCAAAAACCAATTTTTCATAATCAGTCTTTTGTTCTACCCTAAAGTTCTCAATGCTATACTTAACATTTTTTATTGGGGTGAATATTGAATCTATTGCAATTGTACCAAGTGGAGCACCAGATTTTTTATTCTCTTCCGCTGGCACATACCCTCTACCTTTTTCAATAATTATTTCCATATTAATGCTAACTTTAGCATCCATATTACAAATAACTAGGTCTGGGTTCAATACCTGATAACCAGAAATAAATTTTTGAAAATCACCTGCTGTTAATTGCTCTTTTCCACTTACAGAAATAGCAACAGTTTCAGCTTCAGAGTCTTCAATTTGCTTTTTGAAACGAACTTGCTTTAAGTTCAAAATAATTTCGGTAACATCTTCAACAACACCAGGAATAACAGAGAACTCATGTTCTACATTGTCTATTCTTACAGATGTTATAGCGTGGCCTTCTAAAGATGAAAGCAATACCCTTCTTAATGCGTTACCGACGGTTAATCCATATCCAGGCTCTAACGGACGAAACTCAAATTTCCCTTCGAAATCTGAAGAATCGATCATTATTACTTTATCGGGTTTCTGAAAATTAAATAATGCCATGTGAATCAGTGTTCTTATTAATTATTTAGAGTAAAGCTCGACGATTAATTGTTCTTTGATATTCTCTGGAATTTGCATTCTCTCAGGAATTGTAACAAATGTACCTTCCATTTTTTCTGAATTCCAAGTTATCCATTCATATACACTGCTATTTGCAGAAAGTGCATCTTGAATTGTTTGTACAGATTTTGACTTCTCACGTACTCCAACAACATCACCAGCTTTTAAAGAATAAGATGGAATGTTTACCAACTCACCATTTACTGTAATGTGTCTATGAGAAACTAGTTGTCTGGCACCTCTTCTAGAATTTGAAATACCCATACGATAAACAACATTATCTAATCTTGCCTCACATAATTGTAAAAGTACTTCACCAGTAACACCTTCTTTTCTTTTGGCAGCAGCGAAAATATTTCTAAACTGCTTCTCAAGAATACCATAGGTATACTTTGCTTTTTGCTTTTCCATCAACTGGACAGCATATTCTGATTTTTTTCCTCTTCTACGGTTATTACCGTGTTGTCCTGGAGGATAATTTTTCTTTTCAAAGGACTTATCGTCCCCAAAAATTGCTTCGCCAAATTTACGTGCAATTTTACTTTTTGGTCCTGTATATCTTGCCATCTTCTTTTTATTTGAGGTATGATTATGAATTAAGGCTTATCCTTCGATAATCGTCATTACACCTCGTGAATGAATAAATTAAAATACGTACTTAAACTCTTCTTCTTTTAGGAGGTCTACATCCATTATGTGGCATTGGAGTAACATCGATAATTTCGGTTACTTCAATTCCAGAATTATGTAATGTTCGAATAGCAGACTCACGACCATTACCAGGTCCTTTAACGTAAACTTTTACTTTTTTAAGACCCGCTTCCTGCGCTACTTTAGCACAATCTTCTGCAGCTACTTGGGCAGCATATGGAGTATTCTTTTTAGAACCTCTAAAGCCCATTTTTCCTGCTGAAGACCATGAAATTACATCTCCCTTTTTGTTGGTCAATGAAATAATTATATTATTAAATGAAGCTGTAACGTGAGCCTCACCAACACTATCAACTATAACTTTACGTTTCTTTGCTGATTTTGTACTTGCTTTTGCCATATCTTTTAGTTTCTAGTTGTTAGTTGTTAGTATTAGAATCCTAAACTTTTACATTTCAAACAGATTCAATCTAACTACCAAATACTAATGACTTTAATTATTTAGTTGCCTTTTTCTTATTAGCAACAGTTTTTCTTTTTCCTTTTCTTGTTCTAGAGTTGTTCTTAGTACGTTGACCTCTCAACGGAAGACTTGATCTATGACGTATGCCACGATAACAACCAATATCCATCAATCGCTTGATGTTTATTTGTGTTTCAGAACGCAATTCACCTTCTATAGTAAAATTAGAAACGGCTTCACGAATTCTACCGATTTCATCATCATTCCAATCAGATACTTTTGTATCTTCATCTACTTTAGCGATGCTTAAAATTTCTTTAGCTCTACTGTTACCAATACCAAAAATATAGGTAAGGGCGATTACGCCACGCTTTTGTTTTGGTATATCTATACCTGCAATTCTTGCCATAATTATCCTTGTCTTTGTTTAAATCTAGGATTCTTTTTGTTGATCACGTACAATCTGCCTTTTCTGCGCACTATTTTGCACTCGGCACTTCTCTTTTTTATGGATGCTCTTACTTTCATTGTAAATCCTTTCTAATATCTATAAGTAATTCTTGCCTTTGTTAAATCATAAGGGCTCATTTCAAGCTTAACCTTATCACCCGGTAGTAATTTTATGTAATGCATACGCATTTTACCTGAAATGTGCGCAGTCACTACATGACCATTCTCCAATTCAACTCGAAACATTGCATTTGACAATGCTTCAATTATACTTCCGTCTTGTTCTATTGCCGCTTGTTTAGCCATCCTATAACTATGCTACTTTTCTATTCTTACCTGTTTTCATCAAGCCATCGTAATGCCTGTTTAATAAATAAGCATTAACCTGCTGTACTGTATCTATTGCTACACCAACTAAAATTAGTAATGATGTACCTCCATAAAATAAAGCCCATCCAGCCTGAACATCTAACAACTTAACTATTACCGCCGGTAAAATTGCTAATATTGCTAGGAAAATTGATCCAGGCAATGTAATTAACGACATTATTTTATCCAAATAATCTCCAGTTTCTTTTCCTGGACGAATACCAGGAATAAAACCACCACTTCTTTTTAAATCATCTGCCATCTTATTGGTAGGAACAGTAATCGCTGTATAGAAAAAAGTGAATACTATAATTAAGAAAGCAAACAATAAATTATATGCCAAACCAAAAATATCAGCAAATTGCACCTCAATCCATTGTCCTACAGAAGTATCATTAAACATACTACCTAACATACTTGGTACAAACATAATTGCTTGTGCAAATATAATAGGCATTACTCCAGATGCATTCAATTTTAATGGAATATATTGTCTTGAACCTATTGCATTTTTCTCATAACCACCAGAAGCTGTTCTTCTAGCATATTGTACTGGTATTTGACGCATAGCCATTACTAAAAGTACACAAGCTAAAATTACTAAGAACCAGATAATTATTTCAACTAACACCATCATCGGTCCACCAACACCATTCCATCTTGTTACAGCTTCTTGAGCAAATGACTGTGGCATTGATGCTATAATTCCTATCATTATAAGTAATGATATACCATTACCTATACCTTTATCTGTAATCTTTTCACCTAACCACATTGCAAATACACAACCAGTTACCAATATTATTACAGCAGGAATCATAAAATCTAAACCTCTACCCATTAAAAAAGCAGAATCTGGCACACCAAAAGCAGAAAGACCAAACAAATAAGTAGGTGCCTGTACTATACAGATACCAATTGTTAACCATCTCGTAATTTGGTTTTTAGTTTTTCTACCGCTTTCACCTTCTTTATCTAACTTCTGTAAATAAGGTATCGCAATACTCATTAGTTGCACCACAATTGAAGCAGATATATAAGGCATAATGCCCAAGGCAAATACTGAAGCATTTGCAAAAGCACCACCAGTAAAGGCATTCAACAATCCAAATATTCCTTGATCTGTACCTGTACCATCAACTAAACCACCTAATTGACTGGAATCAATACCCGGAAGTACAATTTGGCAACCAAAACGATATACCAAAAGAAGTCCTAGAGTCATAAGAATTCTATTTCTTAGCTCCTCAATCTTCCACATATTAGATATAGTCTCGAAAAATTTCTTCATGGTTTGGGTATCCTTATAAATTTATTGCTTCTCCACCTGCCTTTTCAATTGCAGCTTTTGCACTAGCAGTAAACTTATGTACTGAAACTTTTAGACTAGCTTTTAATTCACCACCTCCTAATATTTTCACTAAGTCGTTTTTACGTGCTAACCTATTTTCAATTAAGGTTTCAAAAGTAATAGTATCTTTTACTTTTTTAGCATCAACAAGCTCTTGTAATTTATCAAGATTGATTCCTGTATACTCCTTACGATTAATGTTTGTAAAACCAAACTTAGGTACACGTCTTTGTAATGGCATTTGACCACCTTCAAATCCTATTTTCTTAGAATAACCAGATCTAGATTTTGCACCTTTGTGCCCTCTTGCGGCTGTACCACCTTTACCAGAACCTTGTCCTCTTCCTAATCGCTTACCTGCTCTATTGGTAGATCCCTCTGCGGGTTGTAGATTATTTAAATCCATTGACTTATATATCTTAAGCTTCCTCAGTGGAAACCAAATGTTTAACTGTATTTATCATTCCAAGAACGCTAGCGGTATCATTGTGCTCAACTACTTGGCCTATTCTATGCAACCCTAATGCCTCTAATGTCCGTTTCTGGTTTTGAGGCCTCTTAATGCCGCTCTTAATTTGTTTTACTTTAATCTTAGCCATTTCTAATCGTATTTGGCAATTTGTGTTTTAGCAACAAATTACACAGTACTTAATACTATCTATTATCCTTTAAATACCTTTTCTAAAGAAACATTTCTCTGCTTTGCAACAGTACCAGCATCCCTCAATTGAAGTAAAGCATCAAAAGTAGCTTTTACAACATTATGTGGATTCGATGATCCCTGAGATTTTGAAAGTACATCTTGCACTCCAACCGCTTCCAAAACTGCTCTTACAGCTCCACCAGCGATAACTCCTGTACCATGAGAAGCCGGCTTAAAGAAAACTCTTGCTCCACCAAACTTACCTTTTTGCTCGTGAGGTACAGTTCCTTTATTTAAAGGAATTCGAATTAAATTCTTCTTAGCATCTTCAATCGCTTTTGCAATAGCAGTAGCAACTTCTTTTGATTTCCCAAGACCGTGACCTACTACACCGTTCTCATCACCAACAACAACTATTGCCGAGAATCCGAAGGCACGTCCACCTTTTGTCACTTTAGTAACCCTTTGCACACCAACTAAACGATCTTTTAAATCTAGACCTCCTGGCTTAACGGTTTCTACGTTTTTATATTTCTGGTACATATATTCTTTAAAATTTAAGTCCTGCTTCTCTTGCTCCTTCGGCCAATGATTTCACACGACCATGATATAAGTTTCCACCTCTATCAAAAGCTACTTTCTCTATTCCTGCTTTAGTTGCCTTATCAGCTATTGCTTTTCCAACCAAGGCTGCTATTTCAATTTTCGTTCCCTTAGCCTTAACTAATTCTTTATCTCTTGAAGACGCAGCTGCAATAGTAACACCATTGTTATCGTCAATTACTTGAGCATAAATAGCGCTATTACTTCTAAATATAGAAAGACGTGGTCTTTCTGCAGTTCCAACAGAAACTTTTCTAATTCTTCTTCGTATTCTGAGTTTTCTTTCAGACGTTGATAATCCCATAACTCTTAATTATTAGGCTGATTTACCAGCTTTTCTTCTTAATTCTTCTCCAACGAACTTAATACCTTTTCCTTTGTACGGTTCTGGCTTACGGAATGATCGTATTTTCGCTGCAACCTGACCAACTAATTGTTTGTCATGTGATGTTAGCTTAACTATAGGATTCTTTCCTTTTTCAGATATTGTCTCGATTTTAACTTCAGGAGCAATATCTAAAACTATATTATGTGAGAACCCTAATGCAAGATCTAATTTTTGACCTTGATTACTAGCTCTATACCCTACACCTACTAATTCTAATTCTTTAGTCCAACCTTTGGAAACTCCCTCCAACATATTAGAAACCAATGAACGATATAAACCGTGTTTTGATTTACTCTCTTTAGAATCTGATGGACGAGTTACTAAAACTTGAGCATCTTCTATCTTCACTTCAACAGAAGAATATTCCTGCGTAAGCTCTCCTAATTTCCCCTTCACAGAAATAACACCATCCTTTACATCGACGGTAACTCCCTCGGGAATTGCAACTGGATTATTACCTATTCTAGACATTTTCTATTACTTCTTAATTATTAATAAATGTAACAAAGCACTTCGCCACCTACATTTTCTGCTTTTGCTTGCTTACTTGTCATTACTCCATGAGAAGTAGAAACAATAGCAACACCAAGTCCGTTCAAGACTCTCGGTAAATCTACAGATCCCGCATATTTACGTAAACCTGGTTTACTTACACGTTGTAATTTCTTAATTACAGGCTCTTTAGTGAACTTGTCATATTTCAAAGCAATTTTTATAGAACCTTGAACTTTATCTTCTTCAAATTTATAACTCAAGATATAACCTTGATCAAATAAAATCTTGGTAATTTCTTTCTTCAAATTTGAAGCAGGAATTTCAACAACCCTATGTCCTGCTCGGCTAGCGTTGCGCACTCTTGTTAAATAATCTGCAATAGTATCTGTAACCATCTTTATTATATTCGGTAACGGTTTTTAGCTCTTTCACTAAACCTGAAACCCATTAATTTATTTTTATTACCAGCTAGCCTTTTTAACCCCTGGTATTAACCCTTGATTAGCCATTTCTCTGAAAGTTACTCTAGAAATACCAAAATTTCTCATATAACCTCTTGGTCTACCGGTTAATTTACATCTGTTACGCATGCGCACTGGTGATGCATTTTTCGGTAATCTTTGTAATGCTTCATAATCTCCAGCTTCTTTTAAAGCTTTTCTTTTTTCAGCATAAATTGCAACCGTTTTTGCCCTTTTTCTCTCACGGGCCTTCATTGATTCCTTAGCCATATTAATTCTTTTTAAATGGTAAACCCAATTCGGTTAATAATGATTTTGCTTCTTTATCGGTATTTGCCGAAGTCACAAAAGTAATATCCATTCCATTAATACGATTAATTCTATCAATATTAATTTCAGGAAAAATTATCTGTTCAGTAACACCAAGACTATAATTTCCACGACCATCAAAACCACTAGCTTTAATTCCTTGAAAATCTCTTACTCGAGGCAATGCACTTGTCACCAATCTATCTAAAAATTCGTACATACGCTCTCCTCTCAAAGTAACTTTAGCCCCAATTGGCATACCCTTACGAAGTTTGAACGCCGCAACATCTTTCTTTGATACTGTTGCTACCGCTCGCTGACCTGTAATATTAGTCAACTCATCAACCGCTTGGTCAATTAATTTTTTATCTGCTACTGCAGCACCTATACCACGGCTTACTACTATCTTTTGCAATTTAGGAACTTGCATAACATTGTTATAGCCAAATTCTTGCTTTAACGAACCAACGATTCGTTCGGTATATTCTGTTTTTAATCTTGCTACGTACGACATAATTAAATTACTTCTTTCGATTTCTTAGAAACACGTACCTTCTTACCATCCTTCACTTCATACCCAACTTTAGTAACATTACCATCTTTATCTAGTAATGCTATGTTCGAAATATGAATAGGAGCTTCTTTTTTTACAATTCCGCCCTGAGGGTTTTTAGCACTCGGCTTTTCATGTTTAGACACCATATTAGCACCTTCAACAATTGCCTTGTTTTTTACTTTATCAACGCTCACAATCTTGCCCTCTGTACCTTTATGGTCACCAGCAACAATTCTTACAACGTCTCCTGTTTTAATCTTTAATTTCATCACTTTCAAATTTTAAAGTACCTCAGGTGCTAATGAAACAATTTTCATGAATTGCTTATCACGCAACTCCCTAGCTACTGGTCCGAAAACACGAGTACCTCTCATTTCTCCAGTCGGATTCAACAATACACACGCATTGTCATCGAATCTAATATAAGAGCCATCTGGTCTTCTTACTTCCTTTTTGGTTCTTACAACGACAGCAGTTGAAACTGCGCCCTTTTTGATACCACCGTTCGGAGTTG
>NZ_JBDVFA010000037.1:0-53853 GCF_039941195.1 Aurantibacter sp.
TGTTGCTTGATTTACTGCCATTGTCCAAATATCAGTACCTGCTGCCCCTGTGTACAACATATTTACGGCTAAATCTCGATTATATGAATAAAGAGAATTGACCAAACTTGTTATTCCGTCAGGAGTCTCAGCATATATTGAAGTAATTTCACCTTTTGGTTCCTCTTCCAAATAATCTTCACACCCTGTAAATGCAATCAATACTACAATTAGTAAAATTAATTTATAAAGTTTCATAATATTATAGTTTAAAGGTTAAGGTTAATATTCATACCAAATAGCATTGTAAATGGGATGGTCCGCTGAAGGTCAGGAGCCTCTGGATGAACGTCCTTATTAGCCGCTTTATAAAGAAAAAACGGATTATTTACTTGTACATAAGCCCTAACGCGATTTATTGGGGAAAACTTAGAAAATGCTTCGCCAAGATCATAACCTAGAGTTATTTGACGCACTCTAAAAAAGTCTCCTGACATATAATTCAAAACCTGTTGATTATTGTACAAGTTAGCGCCAGCATTGGCAGCGGGGTATTGATTCGATGGATTATCAGGTGTCCAATAATTAATATTGGGCAACCATCTTGATCCAGAAAATGACAAATCGGATCCAAAAGTATCAGATGAAATTAAATATCCCCACCGCGCATTGGCGTTGACCAACAAATCGAAATTTTTATATCTTAAAGATGTGGTGAAACCAAGTATATGTTTTGGCATTAACTGACCAAGAACTCGTCTATCATCTTCAGGACTAATATTACCATTATCATTTTGATCTTTGAGTTTAATCATGCCTGGTATTTCGCCATATTCAGCGGCTTCATCTACTTCGTCGGTCTGCCAAATTCCATCAAACTCATAGTCGTAAATGATATTTAATGGTTGTCCTACAATTAAGGAATTTTCGGCACCATTGATAATTCGATCGGTATCTCCTGTTAGTTTTAAGATTTCCTGTTGATTATTTGCGTAGTTGACGTCAAATGACCAAGTTACATTATCAGTTTGAACGGGAACAAATCCCAATGACACCTCAAGACCTTCATTTTGAGTTTCTGCAATGTTTTGGGTTGTTGAAGTATAGCCGGATAGTATGGGCAGGTTTCGTGCTAAAATGACATCATTTGTATTTGTTCTATAAACATCAACGGTTAGTTTAATTCTATTATTTAATAAACCAACATCAAGTCCAAAATCTATTGTCTTTGAAATTTCCCAACCTAAATTAGGATTGGAAAGAGATGAACTTGGGTTATAATAGTAAGCACCCATTTCATCAAAACTATATTGTAGAGGCGATAAGGATGGCAGGGTCGAATAAGGATCCACAGATGTATTTCCAACGGAACCATAAGAAGCTCTTAATTTAAGGTTGTTAACAAAGTCATTAGAAACAAATTCCTCTTCACTTAATCTCCAGGCAGCAGAAACACCAGGAAAATTTGACCATTTTCTTCCATCGGATAACCTACTTGATCCATCGCGTCTAATAGAAGCATTTAATAAGTACTTGTTTTTATAATTATAACGTACCCTACCAACCAAAGAGGCTAAATTCCATTTTGTAAAATTACTTGCTATGCGTACATCTTCTGTGCTAGATTCTAATCTATTATAGCCAGTTGCCTCAACAGGTTGATTTCTACCAAAAGCTTCCGTGCTTTCTGATTTCCATGATACTGTTTCGAAAATACCGTCAATATCGAAAGAATGATCATCGATATCATGATGATAGTTCGCTACAACGTTAAACGTATTATTATTTAGAGTACTATTAAATTTCCTTGCTTCATTTACCTTATTACTTCTTTCAAAAGATTTACTCCCATAGAAACGATTTTCCTCTGAGTTTCGATCTCGTATCCCAATTGTCGGTTTAATACTTAAACCTTTAAAGGGTCGATAATTCAAAAAGAATAAATATTCTTTCGTTTTTTCTACCCTAAAATCCTCATAAACATTAGATCTTGTATTCGCTAAAATATTATACGCCGCACCTTCTACGGCAGAAGGAAAATCGATTAAATCACCGTTATCATCATAAGGATTACTAAAGGGATTCATAAAGAAAAGTTCTGCATTGCTAGGGGTTGCCAAGCCTTCAAGCTTATTTCTAGTGTAACGTAAGGTGGCGCCAAAATCTAATTTGTCGGATAAACTATGATCAATGGAGAAATTTAAATTATCCTTTGTAAATTCATTGGTTGGAATATACCCTTTATCATTCATCAATGTACCTGAAAGAGTAAATGATGTTTTTGCCTCTTTATATCCTAAATTAAAATTATGTTGTTGAACCCATCCATCACGAAAAAATAAATCTTGCCAGTCATTATATTGTCCTGAATCAATCGTTTCAATTTCTTCAGGGAAGAAAACCGCATCATTTGTAGGTTCACCTGATGCCCAGCCATTATTAAATCGAACACCATCACGTCTAAATTGAGCATATTCTTCACCAGACATCATGTTGACTAAATTGGGTTTATTAATACCTATAGAAGTATTATAGCTAACAGAATATTTGGTATTTGGAGCCCGCTTAGTAGTAACCAATATTACACCATTGGCCGCTCGAGTTCCGAATACAGCTGCAGATGAAGCATCTTTCAAAACTTCAATCGATTTTATATCATAAGGACTAATAGTAGCCAGACTCCCGGGTACACCATCAACAATTACCAAAGGACTATTAGAAGCATTAAGAGATCGAACCCCTCTAATGGTAATATTTGGCTGTTCTCCTGAATATGTAGAACTGGAGATATCTACACCAGCCATTTTACCAATCAAACCTTCAGAAATTACCGCGGAAGAAGGTTCTAATAATTTTTCACCTTTTAAAGATTCAATCGCACCTGTTTGACTGCTTTTACTGGTGACTCCATATCCAATAATTACAACTTCCTCTAGACCCTGTGAGTCCGGTAACATTTGGATATCGATGACCGAAGTTTGGTATACCACTTTCTCCTGACTTTGAAACCCTAAATAAGAGAAAATCAACACAGGTGCTTCACCTTCCAAACTTATGGTATAATTACCATCAAAATCAGTCTGAGTACCATTGGTCGTTCCTTTTTCAATTATGTTAGCACCCGGTAGGGGTTGACCATTATCATCTGTAACTTTTCCTGAAATTGAGAATTGAACGTTTGAGAGTTTTTCGCCAACGACGTTTGATGTTTGCATGGCTATAGAAAAACTCTTTAGTACTATTTGCCTCTTTATAACTTTATAAGACACATTCTGATTCTCAAAAAGAAGTTGTAGAATTTCCTTAATTGAAGTGTCTGTCACTTTAATTGTTACCTTTCTATTGACATCAATTTCTTCAGTTTTATAGAAAAAATTGAACTTGCTTTGGGATTCAATTTTCTCTAAAACACTTTCAATAGATTCATCATTTGCTTCCAATGATATTTTCTTGTTTTGCGCATAAGAATTGGCATGTAGATTGAAAAGTGCCAAGGCAAACAAAAGAAAGGAAAGCTTCATTGTTCGGTTTTTATTAAGTATTCTTCCCATAAATAGGAGAAACCAATGCTTTTTTTGCATAATTTTGTTTGGTTTTAATTAGTTAATTGTATCTGGTTAAAATTTATATTGGTCGGGAAACGTTGCCGCGTTTCTCGACTTTTTTTAAGTTACTTATCTTCCATAGGGTCTATCATTATTTTATTGTCAACTATTTTATATTCGAAACCTGCGCTTTCTTGAAATGTATTTAATATGTCAGTTATGGTTTCTTCTTGTTTAAATTCACCTCTGAATTTCACCTCGTTGATATCCGTATAATTATTCTCAATCGACACTCCGAAATGGCGCTCTATTTTACTAACTATATTTACAAATGATTCGTTAGTAAAAGTCAAACGGCCTTCACGCCAACTTAAATAGTCATGTATATTCACCTTATCAACTGAAATAGCATTTTGATCCAAAGTTGCTATTTCTCCAGGGAGTATAATAGTAGGTTTTCGTAAATCATTTTTCTGATGATGTACAGCGACACTTCCTTCTGCTAATAGTGCATACGGTTTAGCTCCATCATAAGAACTCACACTAAAATGTGTGCCCAATACTTCAATTTCGATTTCATCTGTAGTCACAAGAAAACGTGTTAATGAATCTTTTGCAACTTCAAAATATGCTTCCCCTTGTAAGAACACTTGTCTTTCTTCTCCAGTAATAAAGTTTACGGGATATTTAAGCGTAGACCGAGAATTCATATGTACCAATGTGCCATCAGAAAGTGTAATTTCAAATTTCTTACCATCAGGGACAATTAACTCATTAAATACTAATTCCTGTAATTGTTCATTGTCATTGTATATTAATTGATTTCCTTTTTGCTTACCAATAACTTTACCTTCTTTGTCAAATAAATCTTGTTCAGCATCCGAGCTTATATTTTTTACAGCATTATTCGACGTTTTTAAAATCACTTCGGCATCCGAAACCGCATTAGTACTAGGTATTTCTTCTTTAGTATATGATTGATACCATAAAAAACTTCCAACTAATCCAATAAAAACAGCAGCGTATTTTAAGTATTGCTTTATTGAAAATCTATTTTCTTCACCTTTGGAATCAATGTCGGACTTAATTTTCATCCATAATTGATCCTTAATTTCTTCATCATACCTTAACTCAGACCATAGCCTTTCTTTATCTTGGTATGATTGCAAATACTTATCAAGCATCTCAATTTCTTGAACTGAACACTCATTTTTTAAATACTTATCAAAAAGTTGCTTTGCTTGTTTTTTGTTCATCAAATAGTTAATTACAATTATGGCCGTAAATAGTGTCGTTATAAATAAGTACCCAAAAACCAAAAAAGGTACACGTCCAATGTTAACTTTTTTTGAATATTTGGTAATTAATAGTGCTTTATATTGATATTATATCAGATAATTTACAATTAAATGTCAATTTAATAATACACCTGTACTAACCTAAAATCTCCCTAAAATGCTATTAGCGAACATTTTAGATTTAATATAGATTAATGTATATAAGAGAATAGAAGGCTAAAAAGTAGTTGCGAAAAAAATAAGATATAAAACTCCCTCTTCTAAAACGATGTTCTTTCTTAAAAAGGAAAGTGCTTTTGAAATTTGATTTTTTACCGCCTGTACAGAAATGCCTAGTTCGGATGCTATTTCTTTATTTGACATGTGCTGAAATCGACTGAGCACAAAAATCTGCTGACACCTCGTAGGAAGTTTATTTACTTGAATGTTTATTAACTCCTGTAGCTCATCAAATTCCAATTTTTGTGTAATGCTCATGGAAATATCAACAATTGTAAGTCTTGTTAAATCTTCATCCGAAATTTTACGATTTCTAAGTTGATTGAAAATTTGATATTTCACCGCTTGAAAAAGATAAGGTTTCAATTGTTTAACCTCTACTTCTTTTCGTTTCGTCCAAAAGTCTATAAACACATTTTGAACTATATCTTCGCAAATTTCTCTCTTTTTAAAAATGTTCATCGCAAAAAGAAACATGCTTTTAGAATATCTGTCATATATAGTCTCGAATGCTGGAACATTATCTTGAGCTATAAGTTTTAATAAATCACAATCATTGAGCTGAGCAGTCATTAAGTTGTTTAATAAGTTGAGTTGAATATATTAATTTGACAACATAAACATACAAATAATATTAATACCGTAATTACCTAATTAAAAACTGTAGCTCATAAAGAGCAGAAATAAATTGTAAAAACATCAAACTTTTACATTTATTCCCACTTTATTTTAAGCACCCTAACTTCGCTTAAAATACTTTAAATAATTAGGATTGCTAAACTCATAAAAAGAAATAACAAGAAAATCAAAAACCTTTATTTTTTGGTCTTAACTTTTACCACAGTACTTTTTTGATTTCTAAAAATAGTTATATTCACAACTCCTTTCCACTGATGTTCCTGTACCACCTTTAATAAATCATAAATAGTTTCAACCTCATTTTCTTCTGCTGAAATTATAACATCACCCAACTCCATTTCTGAATAAGATAAAATACTTTTCTCGTCAATTTCTGTTAGCAAAACTCCGGAGGTTTTACTCAGACCAAAAGCAGATCTATCGGCCAGCGATTCTATATTTTTAAAATTACCACCTAACCAATTTACTGTTTTATTTCCACCTACTTTTTCATCAGAAAGAGACCATAATTTTGGCAGTAAAGGTTGCTTGGACAATTTACGAAGACTTGGTTTTTTTACTCCAAAACTATCCATAGAAAAATTCTTAAATCCGATAGTATATGCAGGTGAATCTTCTGCTACGGTATAATCTCCGTTTAAAGGATCAATAAAATTTGGATTACCATACACACTATGCTTGTCAGTCCCATTTTCATGTGCTTCGGTAAGGGATTCGGCATCTGGAAAAAGATTATAATCTACTTCTTTACCCCATGCGTGCAGTCGAATATCTTTATGATCTGTCATAACAATATTTCTTCTAAAAATATCGCCACTATTTTTAAACCAAACATGCGGATGAAAACCATTATTAATCATAATATTATTCTCAACTGTTCTATAGAAACCTTCTCTCAGTTTTAGGCCCCCATTTAAGCATACATTATTATAAATTTTATAATTACTTGATCCATCATCCAAATCTATATCCCAACCATGTTCACATTTGAATCGATTATTTCGGATGATGGTCGTATGCACAGCATCCCACAAAGGCATAGTTGGATTTTCCATTGCTAAACTATCCATAGTAGGTCTATCTGGATGCCAAAATCGATCCCTCCCCCAGGAATTAAAGGCCCCATGATCGCCAGATTCCAAAACAGTTTTAAAGACATCATTATATTCAATTACATGACCGCCCCATGTTCCTTCACTTATATTAATTCCTGCTCTTGGGACTTCATAAACACTATTATTGCTAACCGTAATATCCATAGCCATGGAAATTTCGACACCTGCAGTTTGTTTTTCTAATCTACCAATTCGATATATTAAATTATTATCTACGAAACACTTACTTGGATACTTATTATTAAGCGGACCTTTAATGGTATCTAGTTTTGAAAATGCAACAAACTCCCGGTATTGAAACGAAGGTGAGCGAACTGCGCTAGGACTCCCAACAAAGCTAACACCAGATGCACCGCAATTGTAAATATGGTTGCCTACTATAGTTGCATTTCGGTTATAATTACTAACAAAAATTGCATTTCCTCCCAAATTTGTAAACGTACAATCCTTTATTTCCACTTGCTCAGAACCTTCAATTAATACTGCCCCTCCTCTATAAATGGTCCAATCGCTACGTAATAAAGGTTCATATTTTTCATTTATAGTTCGTTGAGCATGTTCAAAGTTTATACCTTCAATTACGATGTTCGTTACTGGATTTTCCTCACTTCCTTTTACAGTAATTAAATTCTTTAATCGAACCCCTTCAAAAACACTTTCAGCAATATTTTCCTCTTCTAATGGCCAATAATATAAAATGCGATTACTTCTATTAAAAAACCATTCTCCAGTGCTATCTAGTTCTTCGTAAACATTTTCAACCATGCGATAATTTTCATGTATTCCTGCACTTTTACGATTGTTTTGATGACCTCCTTTTAAAATGGCTTCCCCATTTTCATCTACTCCAGATACCTCAAAATGAAAACCTCCCCACTCTCCTGTATGCATTACATGAAAAATAGCACCTACAGGATTTGACCATGTTTTAATACGTTCAGGTGAAATAGCATCTGCAGCATGACCTTGCCAATGCCCGCCGTCTTCATTGTAATTTGGATACCGAGCTAAATTTTGCTTTTTATTGTTTACAAATAACTGATCGAACTCAATGCTATCTGGCAGTTTAGCTTGCCATAAATTTTCATCTTTTTTCGTCCATGCTAAATCTAGTTTTTGAGATCCTTTTATTGTTACATTCCCATCACTTTTAATATGTAGCCCATTTAATTCTGGAGTAATTAGTATAGGAGCTTTTAGGTAATAATTTTCGTTTGTTAGATTAATAACCAAAGGGCTTTCGTTATCGTTTTCACGAATCTTTTTTGCAGCTTGTAAGGCCTCTTCAATCGTTTTAAAAGAATACTCCGCAGAATTAGTTGCCGCTTTGTTTACTTGAATTTCTATAACTTCCTTTTTATTATCACAGCTTTGAAATAGAAAAATTACAAACACGCAAAACAAATGCTTTACCCTAGAGTTCATTTTTAAAATTTTAAACTTAATGTATATTGATGAAAATTGAGACTTTTTAAAAATCTCAGATGGAAGATATTCAATTTAAAAGAATTTTAATCTAATAAATAGATGTTGAATTATTTTTGTAGCGAAATATTGAAAGTAGAATAACCTTATTTTCTACTCAACTTCTTTTTGGTAAAATCAGTTTTAAAGTAAACTGCCATTCTCAAACGGTCGTAATTACCACTATCGAAATGGTTATTTAAGTAACCTATATCCAACAGCAAATTTTTTGAAAAACGATAACCTAATCCACAGAAAAATCTATTCTGATTAAAATAAGGCGATTTTAAATTAATAAAAATCTCGTTGTAAGATTTCAAGTAAAAATTTTCAGTTAACGGAAATTTACCTTGTAATCTGTATCTAATTCGATCATTTACATATATGTTTTCTGAATTACTAATCCATCTCGATTCTAAACGTACTCTATTCGAAATGGATACTTTTTTAATTTTTGACAAATAAGTCACTTCCTCGTATATCCATATTTGCCTATTTGGCATTGCCGTTGCACTTTCAACATAAGGATCAGAATCTAAATATGCCGCACCACCAGAAACATAAAAATTGTTATTTACCTTATATGTAAGGCCTGTTCTAAAAAATGAAAACTCATAATTTTCGAACATCTTATAATGCCTCAAAATACCTACCGTAGGAATACTTAAGCGATTCGAAATTTTGTTATTTCCTGAAATAACAACCCACGACCCTACTATACTTTCACGATCTTTTTGACCATAATTAAAACTAGTTAACATTAAACATAAAATCACAAGAGAAACTCTAACAACTTTTTTCAGCTCACAAAAACTTCCGTTTGGTACTATAAATTTTATCATTTTAAAAACTGTGACTTAAATACCCCGCAAGTTTTTAAAAAATAAACAGTATAAAATATGATAAAAAACAGCTCTTGAATAAACTTTAAGGAACTATTGTTTAATAAAAGGTTAAATGATGTTCGCATTGGAATCTAAATAGTCAAACATGACCGTTGTCATATTATAAAATCGTATGCGCATATACTTTTGAAGAAAATAGTTGAAACCTTAACACCTAATTTCTTATGAATACGATTTCTAAAATATTGGTTCCTTATGATTTTTCCGATAGCGCTAAAAGAGCTCTAGATTATGCAATTGATTTTATCGGGAACGCCGAAATAAAAATTGACCTTATACATGTATCTGATAATCCTGATGAAAAAAAGATGCGGGCTACGTATGAGGCACTATGCGAAGAATATAAAAGTAAACTTAAAGTACCTATGCGCTGGACTTTAGGATGGGATGGTGCTGTTACCAATATTATCATTGAAGCTCAACAAGAAAAAAAGGCCGATTTAATTATTATGGGAACCTCTGGATCATCAGATGAGAAAGAGCTTTCTCAAACCGCTATATTGGTTAAGGATGCAAGTTGTCCGGTTCTGGTAATACCAGAAAATTCTGAAAAAGAAACCGTCAAGAATATTAGTCTAGTATTAGGTAAAAATGAAATTGACAAACCCAATTCTTTAAATACTTTATTAGGTATTTGTCAAAAGTTTAATGCTAAAGTTCATGTACTAACCATTCAAAATACACCAGGAACATTTGGCTATTCTAAAAATGATGAGAAGAATGAAAATACGCTCATGTATTATTTAGAAAATTTTTACAGCGAACATACTTTTATTGAAAATACAGATGTCGTAGATGGGATTTTCTCATATGTAGAAAAACATGATATTGATATGATTGCTATCCTTCCACGAAATCATACAAAAAATGCTGCACCATCTGACGGCTTGCTTACTAAAGAATTAGTATTAAAGGCTAATGTTCCTGTTCTAACAATTGAATAACCAATCCAAATTCTAGCATATTGTTAACCGTATCCATCATTCTAACCATTACTATTGTTCTTTTTATTTGGGGAAAATATCCTCCAGATGTAGTTGCAATTTTATCGATGCTAACCCTTTTCTTAATGGGAATACTCGATTTAAAAGAAACCCTAAGTGGCTTTAGTAACCCGACGGTAATAATGATTGCCGCACTATTTATTATTGGTGAAGGTTTATCGCGTACTGGATGGACGGCTTTAGCCGGTAGAAAATTTGTGGAGTGGGCAGGAAATAGCATTCCCAGATTATTAATAATTGTAACGTTTGGTTCTAGTGTGCTATCTGGTTTTGTGAGCAATACAGGCACAATAGCAGCCTTGTTGCCAGTAACTGTTTCGGCTGCTTGGAATGCAGCTACACTACCTTCTAAATTGTTAATGCCTATAGCTTTTAGTTCTAATACTGGAGGGTTACTCACATTAACCGGTACGCCTCCTAATATTATTGCTAGCAACGTTTTAGTAGAGTCGGGCATGGAAGGGTTTTCTTTTTTCGAATTTGGTTTAATTGGATTGCCATTATTACTTATAGCCCTACTATACTTTAGATATATAGGATATAAGTTACTTCCTTCTAACAAAACAAAAGACCGTCCTATAAATATTGATTCGGAAATGCATAAATGGATTGAAAATTATAGCATTGGAGATAACATGTACCGCTTTCGGATTCGCTCGATGTCGCCTTTTATCAATACAAAAATTGGCGAATGGAATTTTGAAGACGTTTCAAAAGTGACCATCCTTCGTTTACGCCGCAGACACCCAAATAAACTAAAGCGAATTCCTGAATTTGTTGAATTCCCGAAACCTGATACAGAAATGCGCTACCACGATATCATAACTGTAAAAGGAGAACCGAATGAAGTAGATGCGTTAATGTTGAAATACAAATTAGGGATTATTCCTTTTGAGCACACAGATAACGAATTAAAAGATGAACTAATTAATCAAGAAGTAGGATTATCTCAAATGCTCATTACACCGAACTCCGCTTTTGTTGGTCGAAAAATGCTTCTTGGCAGCTACTTAAATAGTAAGATTCAACTCTTAGGGTTATCACGAAATAATGGTCCATTAGTAGCAAAAGAAGTAACTATAAAACCGGGGGATGCTTTTATCATTCGTGGATCTTGGGATGCTATTGAAGATTTACAACAGGAATATGAACATGTGGTTATCTCTGGTAGTCCTGAAGCAATGGCAAAAAATGTAGATCAGCTTACTTCAAAATCATATATAGCATTAGCAACATTGCTTTTAATGATTGTGCTTTTAGTATTTAAATTGTTACCAGGAGCTATTGCAGCCTTGGTATGTGCAGGCATCTTAATGCTAACAGGCTGTGTACCAATCTCCAAGGCATACAAAGGAATTAGCTGGACCAGTGTTGTGATGATTGCTGCTATGATACCTATGGGTACTGCATTGCAAAAAACAGGAATCGCACAATGGGCAGCAAACAACCTAGTGGATTATCTAGGCTCCATAAGTCCTATTATGTTGTTGGGTGGTATCTTTTTACTTACTACAGCTTTTAGTCAAACAATAAATAACTCGGCTACTGCCGTGCTCATGGCTCCTATAGCGTTAATTGCTGCCTCGTCGTTAGGTGTTTCCCCTAAGCCTTTTATGATTGTAGTAGCCGTCTCCGCTTCAACTGCTTTTTTAACTCCTGTAGGTACTACTACCAATGCAATGGTAATGGCTGCAGGCGGATATAAATTCATGGATTATGTAAGAGTTGGTGGACCACTACTCTTCTTATTCTTTATTACAACAATAGTATTAGTGCCATTAATTTGGCCATTTTAAATAGTAACTCAAAAATTAAAAATTATGGAAATTCTATCGAGAAAACCCAATGTTACCAACCTTGAAAAATACGGTATAACAGAAGCTACAGCTCACTGGAATCTGGACGCGGAAACTTTGCAAAAAATTACCCTAGAAAAGGGAATGGGCACCGTAACAGAAAATGGAACCCTTTGTGTAAACACCGGAAAATTTACTGGTAGATCGCCACAAGATCGTTTTTTAGTAAAAGACGACTATACAAAAGATAAAGTTTTTTGGAATCGTACAAACAAAGCCATTGCGCCAGAAAATTTTGAGAAATTATATGATGAAGTGGTTAACTATCTTTCTAATAAAGAAATTTATGTGCACGATGGTTATGTTGGTGCTGCTCCGGAATATCGTTTAAACGTTCGCACTATTACTGAATTTCCTTGGTCGAATTATTTCGTAAATAATATGTTTTTAAGACTTGAAGATTCAGAGATAGCTGATTTTTCGGAAGATTGGCTTGTACTATGTGCACCAGGATACGAAGCTCCTAATCCTTCGGAATTTGGAATACGACAAGGCAATTTTTCAATTTTAGATTTTACAAAGAAGGTAGCTTTAATTGGTGGTTCTGCATATACCGGCGAAATGAAAAAAGGTATATTTAGTGCTCTTAACCTTATTCTTCCGATAGAAAGAAATGTACTGCCGATGCACTGCTCAGCTAATGTTGGTGAAGATGGAGAAACGGCAATTTTCTTTGGTTTATCAGGTACAGGTAAAACTACTTTATCTGCCGACCCTAATAGAAAACTAATTGGTGATGATGAACATGGTTGGACAGCAGAGAATATAATTTTCAATTTTGAAGGTGGATGCTATGCTAAAGTCATTGACTTAACAGAAGAAAAAGAGCCGGATATATTTCGTGCTATTCGTCCAGGAGCAATGTTAGAAAATGTTGTTTTTAAAGAAGGTACAAAAGAAGTTGATTTTGCGGATACTTCCATAACCCAAAATACAAGAGTTAGTTATCCGATTCATCATATCGATAATATTGTTCAACCATCATACGCAGGAAATCCTAAGAACATTTTCTTTTTAACTTGTGATGCTTTTGGTGTGTTACCTCCGATATCTAAACTAACACCTGGGCAAGCTGCTTACCATTTTATTTCTGGTTACACCGCTAAAGTTGCAGGGACCGAAGCTGGCATAACAGAGCCAGTACCTTCATTTTCAGCTTGTTTTGGAGAACCATTTATGCCATTACACCCAACAGCATACGCAGAAATGTTAAGTAAAAAAATGACCGAAGCTGGAGTAAATGTCTGGTTAATTAATACAGGATGGAGCGGCGGCCCTTATGGTGTTGGTTCACGAATTAAATTGAAGTATACCAGAGCTATGATAACGCAAGCAATGAATGGAAATTTAAACGATGTTGATTATGACCAACATCCAATTTTCGGACTTCATATGCCTAAATATTGTCATGATGTACCTACAGAAATGCTGGACCCTATGAACACCTGGTTGCAAAAAGGTGCTTATATCAGTAAAGCAATTCAATTAGCTCACTCATTTCATTTGAACTTTGATAAATTTATCGATCAAGCTTCTAATGACATTATGAATGGTGGACCACTTATTGATTCTCATCAGGTATTAGATCACATGTAAAAAAGAAAAATAATTAGACTTTTATCATAAAAATGCTGCTGTTTTTACTTTTTTAGTAAAATGTAAAACTTTATTTATTCGCCTCAAATGTTTTAATTACGAATAACTATTTTTAGTTAGCTAATTAAGCTTATTTGAGGCTTATAAATTAGATTCGGTCCGAATATCCGTATATTAAATTATTTATGGAAAAGAATTTTACAATAATATCACTTGGAGAAGCACTAATTAAATCACCGCTTGGGCTTAGTAAAATTCAAGGTGATAATATTTATAATTTTATACCTGATGACGAACGAGTTTTGAACAATCTTTCATTAAAAGGATTTAATAAGAGTAAAGAAGAAAATAGTGATCCAGTTTGTTTTGAAAAAGCAGGCCCAAGGGAAAATTTATTTTTTGAGCCAAAAAACGTAAGAGCTGCCATAGTAACTTGTGGTGGACTTTGCCCAGGAATAAACAATGTTATAAGAAGCATTGTTATGGCCCTGCACTATTTCTACGGAGTAGAGGATATAATTGGCATCCCCTATGGCTACGAAGGCTTAAACCCTGAAAAAGAAAGAGGATTTATTCAACTGACACCAGATAAAGTAAAAGACATACATGAGTTTGGTGGTACCATTTTAGGTTCTTCTCGAGGCGCACAACGAGTTGAAGTAATGGTCGACACCTTGGTCGATAACAAAATAAATATTCTATTTACCATTGGAGGTGATGGGACTTTAAAAGGCACCAATGCTATTGGAATGGAGATAGCAAAAAGAGGTTTAAACATCAGTGTTGTTGGAATACCAAAAACTATCGACAATGACATAGACCTTATTGATAAATCTTTTGGTTTTGAAACATCATTCGATGTGGCTACCCCAATATTACGTGATGCACACAATGAAGCAATGGGTGCCTACAACGGCATTGCAATAGTAAAATTAATGGGCAGAGATAGTGGTTTTATAGCTGCTTCTGCAGCACTTTCTAAACCCGTAGTAAATTTTGTACTTGTACCCGAAATGGACTTTAACTTAGAAGGTGAGAATGGTTTACTTCAATTATTAAAAAAACGATTAGACCAAAAACACCACGCTGTAATTGTTGTAGCAGAAGGTGCAGGGCAATCTTTAATAAAAAATCAAAAAAATATTATCAAAGATGCTTCCGGGAATATAAAACATAACGATATTGGTATTTTCTTAAAAGATGAAATTTCAAAATACTTCAAAAAAAACAATCAAGAAGTTACGATAAAATATATCGACCCTAGTTACATCATAAGAAGTGCAGCTGCGAATGCTAGCGATAGCGTTTTTTGTAGTAGGTTAGCTTATCATGCTGTTCACGGTGCCATGGCAGGAAAAACCAGATTTGTTGTAGGTATGGTTAATGGCAAATTCGTTTACTTACCCATTCCCGCAGTTGTAAATAATAGAAAAAAAATTGATTTAGAAAGTGAGTTTTGGTTTGCTGTTATTCAAAGTACAGGACAATCCTATACCATGAAATAAATAGTAACAATCCATCTACTTCTATTGTTACTAACCACTCCACTTACTGTTAAATACTACCAATTACCTAAAAATACAAATCAAACTTATTATTTTAGTTTATCAGATTGAAAGTTATAATTCACCTAAAATAGATTTTTATAATAGTGGACATGGTTATGAAGAAAGAATGTTTCGTAATACTGACCTTATTATTTCTCGGTTTCATTTGTTTTTCTTTCACGTCTTTTAAAGGAAATCAAAAAGCAAATACAGACAAAAAAGTATTCACTACTATATTGAATGATTCCGTTTCTATTGACATGTATTTAGTCTATAATGTTAACTCGGATCCCTTAAAATATTATGCGAACGTTATTACACCTGTATGTGAAGAAGGACTGTGCTATATCATAACCCTAGATATTTATTGGGACCTATTAGGTAATTTTCTGTCTTATGAAGAATCAGCTGAAGACCCATTAACAAAATTTGACCATGAACAATTGACATCTTCCGACCATATTAAATTAAAGGAAATATTATCAGACAAACATTCTTTATTAAAAAATTACAATGTTGAAGATTTAGTAGACAAAACAAAAACTATTGCTTCAGAAGCTGTTTTGGATGCTGTAGCAAGTGCGACGTACCCACCTTTAAAAACTGCTATTGTTAGTGGTGCCGTATATAGCTCTTATACTTTGTGGCATATTGTAAATGGTCAGGTAGCCCATAATATAAAAGAATATACAGAATCCATTTTGAATGATAAATTGATTAAAGACATGATGAGGTCTGACAATTTCAACCAACAGTTTTATGCTTTGAACAAAATAACCGATGACGATACGAAATTTGTTCCTGAAATAATTAATTTGATTTCGAATGGGGATTCATATGTACCCTATTTTGCCATTGATAAATTAGGCGATAGTATTTGGAAAATACCTGTTCATCAAAAAAGCTTAATTAAGCTACTAAGCAAAGTAGATTTTAAAATGCAAAACGAAATACTCAATAGACTCAACACACATACTCTATATAACTCAAATCAGAAGGTATTAATTTCTCAATTAAAAATTCTTGATATTAATCAACAAAAAAAGGCCTTAAAACTTATAGATAAAGATAGTATTTCGTACGAAATATTATATGAGTTGTCTAAGCTTCTAAACACAAGTGATTCGACCTTATCGAAATCAGTCTATCGCATTCTCGATGCCAAAGGAAAAGAATATAAGGACATTTCCAATAAATTGAAAAATTACCACCTAACGAATTAATTATTACGTACGCTATGAAAAAGAGGGAATTTATTAAAACTATAGGTATCGGTACTGGTGCCATGATTACAAATATTACCACCTTGTACGGTAATGATAATAAAAGTGGTACATCTAATTTAGATGCTAACATTTCAGACCATTCAAAAGGTGATTTTAAATTGGATAATAGTCCCTACAAAAAGAAACAATATAAGTGTGATGTTATGATTGCTGGTGGAGGCATGGCTGGTTTATGTGCTGCCCTGGCTGCCGCTAGAAATGGTTCTAAAGTAGTTTTAGTACAAGATCGTTCGCGTTTGGGTGGTAACGCTAGCAGCGAAATTAGAATGCATATTTCCGGTGCTAGTCAATTAAATCAGGTTTGGAGAGAAACCGGTATACTGGAAGAACTCGTTTTAACTGAAGCTAACGATAATCCGCAAAGATGTTATGAAATGTGGGATTTTGTATTGTACGATAAAGTAATTTCCGAAAAAAACATCACCCTATTATTAGATACTGTTTTATACAATAGTGAGGTTGAAAACGGACAAATAAAAAAAGTTCAAGCCATTTGTTCAGCAACAGAAGAAATCTCAGAAATTACAGCTGATTTTTTTGCTGACTGTACAGGAGATGGAACTTTGGCTGTAGAATCAGGAGCAGAATATATGCGTGGACGGGAAAGTAAAACGGAATGGGGCGAATCTTTGGCCGTAGATGTCGCCGATCAAAAAACAATGGGTAATAGTCTCCTATTTACCGCTACAAAATGGGATAAAAAAATGCCATACACTCCCCCAGTATGGGCCAGAAAATACACAACAAAAGACTTCATCCATAGAAATATCGGTTCATATGAATATGGATATTGGTGGCTAGAATTAGGAGGTGAAATTGATATTGTTCGCGATGGACAACAAAATCGTCATGATTTGCTAGCCGTATTGTTTGGAGTCTGGGATTATATTAAGAACTCTGAAAATCACCCGGAGTCGGCAAATTGGGCACTATCATGGGTAGGAATGATTCCTGGAAAAAGGGAAAGCCGAAGGATTGTCGGCGATTATATAATGAAACAAGAGGACATTCAATCAGCAAAATCTTTTTATGACCGAGTTGCCTACGGTGGATGGCCACTAGATGATCACCCACCAGGCGGAATGGATACAACAGGAGAAGTACCTTATGTTTCTATTCCGTTAAAAGGCCCATATTCAATTCCTTTCCGATCGCTGTATAGTAAAAATGTAAGTAATCTTTTAATGGCCGGTAGAAATATAAGTGTTTCACATGTAGCACTCTCTTCAACTCGGGTTATGGCCACATGCGCTGGTTTAGGACAAGCCATAGGCACGGCAATGGCGTATTGTAAAACCAATGCTATTTTGCCAACCATACTTGGTAATGATAAAAAACGCATGGCCAAATTACAACAGATTTTACTACTACAAGATCAGCCCATTTTGGAAGTTAGAAATGAAGATGAAAATGATTTAGCAAAAAAAGCGACATTAAAAGCTTCTTCCGAGGTAGAAAATTCATTGGCTGCAAATGTTACAGATGGAATTAATAGAGATATTAATGACGGAAATTTACATGAATGGAAGGGTAAAATGGACAGTAATGGTGCATGGATTGAACTACGCTGGAAAAAACCAATCAATTTAAAAATGATTCAGATTACTTTTGATACCGGACTAAATAGATTTTTACGCCTATCACCTCAAGACTGGGTATATAAAGATCAAGTAAGAGGACCGCAACCCGAGACAATCGCGGATTATACAATAAGTACTGTAATAAATAATAAAAACATTAGCATTGCCAAAATAGAAAATAATTATTTACGACGACAAGTACATAACTTTGAACCAATTAAAACCGATAAAGTGCGAATAGACATTCATAGAACAAATGGTGATGCTATGGCTAAAATCTTCGAAATTCGATGTTATTAGTAAATAACTCAAAACTAGAAGCGTCTAAATAATTGGTTGTACGAATACCAGTAAGAAACAATTTTCTATAGCATTTTTACATTTTAAATTCAAATTGCTCATTTGAGAATATTTTTATTACGATAACCTTTTGTATGAAATAGCACCAAAAAGTTCAATATCATTAATTATTTTTGGGTCTTAAAACTAAAAAATGGCCTCAGGATTTTTTGCTATACTTGATGATATAGCTACTTTATTAGATGATGTTGCCGCGATGAGCAAAATTGCAACAAAAAAAACTGCTGGCATACTTGGTGATGATTTAGCTGTTAATGCTGAAAAAGCATCAGGCTTTGTTTCTAAACGAGAGCTTCCTGTTTTATGGGCGATTACTAAAGGTTCGCTTTTAAATAAATTAATAATATTACCAATTGCTTTTTTATTAAGTGCATTTTTACCTTGGGCAGTTACCTTAGCTCTTATTTTAGGTGGGCTTTATTTAGCTTTCGAAGGTGCTGAAAAAATTTATGAGTTCTTCGTTCCACATACCGAAGAACATGCAATTACAGACGCCATGGTTAAGAGTGAAGCGGAAATTCTTGAAATGGAAAAAGCAAAAATAAAATCTGCTATTGTTACTGATTTTATCTTATCTGTTGAAATTGTAATTATTGCATTAGGCACTGTTATCGAAGAACCATTAATCAATCAAATAGCAGTAGTATCTGTTGTCGCTCTTATTGCTACTATTGGTGTTTACGGAATAGTTGCATTAATTGTGCGAATGGACGACTTTGGATTCCGACTTATAAATTTTAATGAGGAAGACAATAGTATTTCTGATAAAATTGGAAGACTTTTTGTAAACGCTTTACCTAAAGTAATTAAATCATTATCCGTAATTGGTACAATTGCATTACTCCTAGTTTCTGGCGGTATTTTTGTTCACAACATTCCTTTTTTACATCATATTATTCCGGGTGTACCCAATATTATTATAGAATTTTTAGTCGGACTAATCATAGGGTTTTTGGTTTTTCTAGTATACAAGGGAGTTAAAAAATTACTTCCAAAAAATTAACCAAATATTGCTCAATTCATTTATCATAATTGACTTAATTTTTCAACGGAGACACACGTAATAATACAGTAGATTTTGGCTTTATATTTAACTCTAACTGTTTGGTTGATTCGGACAATATCTCGTTATTTATTGGATCTATTACTTGTGCATAATATGGAAAATCAACTTCTCGTTTTCCTCCCGCTACACTATGTATACTAATCCAATTTCTGCCAATGTAAAAAACATCATCAGTTTGTATATAGCGGTGGACTCCGGCTTTTGCCCATAGATTTCCTAACTCAACGGCCGACCATTTAAACATATCTTCCATAAAAATTTGATTGCCATTTGGTTCAAATATCTCTGTTCCTCTTCCATTTGTCCACAGCACAGTTATATCCAAGTTATTCCATTCCTGTATTTTTTTTATTTCATCTTTTTTTAAATTCAACACACCCATTAACCAAATCACTTTATACTGTGGGATTGGCATATCATTTATATCCGTTCTGAGAAATAAATCATAGGAGTTCCCTGTTTTGGCAAGCGGATACCTATTTGACAAAATATTTTCTGTTAGTCTACCGTAAGTGGGGTCCCAAAAACAAAGTTCTTCATCAACCACTACACCTACTTGAGCTTTCATTTTCGAATCAATTTTTAAGTTCGAAAATGCACTCAATTTTTGTGTTTCCTCAATTACATTTAAAAGTTGTGGATTACTAAACCATCCACCCCACATATCAAACCACCAACCACCATAACCATAGGCAAGCATTCGAGCTGTGTTTTTCCACAAGAGGGACACCGAAGTTTCTATATCCTCAGGTCCTAACCAAACACCCGATTCATATTGTCCAGGAGGCGCGATACCTTCCGATTGATCTTTTAGTAAGGTTGTAATTGAAGTGCGAGTATCATTTTCAGCAAGCCATAATTTTCCATGTAGCTGTACAGAATTAATTGCCAACATCGGCGCCCAGTCTTCACCCAAAACGCGATTATATACATTCGGACTTGACAAATAATCTATATACGGTGATTTTAATAATTTAGCTAAAGCTCCATGACCTCTTCGAGCATCACCTACGAAATAATGATATCCAGAAAAAGCACCTGTTAATAAATCACCATTACTGGCATCTTTAACAATTTTGCTGAAATAAATAATATTGTCAACCAATACCTCTGCCAGATATCGATAGGTATCTATATAAATAATATCCTTATTTGGGTCACGCCATGTATTATTATTGGTTGATTCATCAACATTTGCCAATTGTGCATTTTCAAGTGTCACAGTAGGATTATTCCATGATTTCTGTAATTCACTATTGCTCTTGTATTTTTCTTTTAACCATTGTCTAAAACCATCCACTCTTGCACTATTTTGATCTTGATATTGTTTGGGATGATAAAACCATTCTTCAGTAAAACCACTCGCAACATGTATCCCTATCAAATACTTAGCGTACTTAGAATGTAACACCCAATTAAGACAATCACGCAATACCTTTCCTGTTTCAATTTTCCATAATTCAGAAGAGAAGCACTGACGAAAAGTACTTCCGTCTGCTAATTGAGCAGAGGCTTCAGGGTTTTTTGATGTCCACCATTCTGGAGGATCGAGGTAAAACCGAATAACAACTTTGGCTTTTTTGTCGGCCTTAATAATTTTCTCAAAATCCAAAACTAAACTTGAAAAATCATAATTTTCTTCACCAATCCAGATTGGAGATCTAAATGCACCAATTCCAGATATAGTATTAATTCCTCCATCTGCTAAGTAAGCTGGTATATTATAAATATGAACACCTGAAGCTGCTATTTCTTTGTAATATTCCTTTTCGCCTAAATAGGACATATAGGCAAATGGAGGATAATTCTTACCATCAATTAGTAACGATGGACTACTATTCTTTAAACTTACTTTAGCTTTCGACTGTGCCGAAACGGTAAACTGTAGCATAAAAAATCCTAGAAGAAATAAATGATAGCACCTAAAATGAATTTGCATGTTGAACAAATCTTATATTTAAAAAGTAAATTTTTCACTAGTATTCGATTACTAATTCGAAATAAAACTAAAATTCGAGCTCAAACATTATAGGCGAATCTATGACGTTAGAACAATTAATTTAATCTAATAGTACATAGAAATAATATCATCTTCTAAAAAAATAGGAAAAGATTTTAAGTTAAATAAAGACTAAGGATGAATGAAACAAAAAGGATAAACTTGATTAAAGTTTATCCTTTTAATGATTGATGAAATTGATTAATGAATGAAAATAATAATTACCGCTAAGTTCTAAATAGACATTACAACATTGCCCTTTTTTCTTCCTGTTTCTATATAGCGATGCGCCTCAACTATTTGCTCCATAGCATAACGTTTATCTATTACAGCATTTAATTGTCCTGCAGTCATCAACTCTTTTATTTCATTTAGAAAACTTTTAATTGTTGCAATTGGTAGTGTTCCTGTTGCGGAAAAAATTGCTTTTTTTACACCGAAAACAGATGTTTTTATCATTTGAAAAAGAAGTGTAACACTAAGTACTGGCGAAATATAAGCGCCATTTTCAGTCAATGATGTTTTACATTTCGCAAATGAACTTTTACCCAACGTATCATAAATAACATCGTATAGCACTCCGTTTTTGGTAAAATCTCCTTGAGTGTAGTCAATTACATTATCTGCTCCTAAAGATTTTACTAAATCCAGGTTTCGAGTACTACATACCCCTGTAACAATACCTCCAAAATGTTTTGCGAGCTGCACTGCCGCGGTGCCCAGACTACCAGAAGCACCAATTATTAGAATGCGCTGTCCCCGTTTAATTTTTGCAAGATTCTTGAGAAAATTTAAAGATGTTACATATCCATCACCAACAACCGCTGCTTGTTCATGTGAGATATTATCAGGCTTTAGAGCAATTATTCCATCCTCCTTAATACAAACATATTCTGCGTGAGTTCCAAAATGAGAAAGTGATTCACCAAATACAGCATCTCCTATTTTAAATAATTTCACACCTTTACCAATCGCTTCTACCTCCCCTGAAAACCCACTTCCTGAAACTGCATGTTTTGGCTTGGTAACTCCCATGAATAATCTACCGATTAATGGATACCCAGTTCGCATCATTGTTTCGGCTGTAGTAATAGTCGCTGCATAAATCTTTATAAGCACTTCGTTATCTTTTGGAATAGGTTTTTCGATATCTCGTAATTCTAAGACATCTGGCGACCCGTATTTCGTAGTTATAATTGCTTTCATCTTTTCGTTTTATTATGCCTCAAAAGTATGAGACACTTGATAACGAATCGTTCTGTTTTGAAAATCAGTACTAATTAAAAGTATCGAGTAGTAGTACTAATATCGTTTGTTATGATTCTTTAGATTTTCTCAAAATTTTCACAATACGATTAATTACGATTTCAGATAAGTTCCATTCGTAACCTTCAAAATCGGTTGTATTTATGAATTGTACGACCACGGTATCGATGTCTTCATGGTATTCTGCGAGACTCTGATAGCCAACTACTAGACCACCATGTTCGTACTTATAGATGGAGGAATAAATTTCCTGTTCCCCTTCTTTGAATACAGAACCGTCGTTCAATGCTCTAAGAAATATGCCAACATCCTCTGCTGTAGCCAACATCCCATATTCTCTAGCCTTAAAATCTTCATCATAACCAACATAATAGCCACTCATCACATCATCCAATTCGACTTCATCAAGTGAAAAGAAAGTCTTGTTTAAACCAAGGGGAATCAGAATTTCCTCTTTAATATACTGTTCATGGTTATACCCTATTACTTTTTCGATTATCTGGCGAAGCAATAAATAATTCGTATTCGAATATCCATATGCCTTGTCCGGTTCAAAACTAGCAGGCAGATCAAGAGCGAATTCTAAAGCTTTTTTACCATTTTCCTGTTCGTTTTCCCAATACTTGGGATTATCGGTGAAATTGGGAATACCGCTTCGGTGTTGCACCATTAATTTTACTGTTATCTCTTCTGCATTCTCAATTCTCCC
Source organism: Aurantibacter sp. (assembly GCF_039941195.1). Lineage (GTDB taxonomy): Bacteria > Bacteroidota > Bacteroidia > Flavobacteriales > Flavobacteriaceae > Aurantibacter_A. The sequence goes on from NZ_JBDVFA010000037.1 coordinate 23,434, forward strand.
TACTAGTTCAGGAAAATAATCCGCCAAGGATTGATTCAAAGACAATCGTTTGTCATTAACCAATTTAGTAATGGCAACGGCTACATACAACTTACTGATACTAGCAATTTTGAATAATGATTCATAATCTGTAGGAATTTTTTCTTCTCTATTTTTCCAACCTCCAGTATAATAGGCAGGTGGCTTTCCTCCTTCATCCACATAAACAATCATTCCATCAAACCCATGTCCAATTGCCTCATCTACTTGTTCTTGAACAGTATCTGGCAATGGTAATATCCATGCTTTCACTAAGATCCATGGCACGAACCATAAAGAACCTATACTAGCACTAATAAATAATATTCTAAGAATATTTTTTGTTCGCTTCTTCATATTTTTTAGTATTATTTACTTTACTCTAGATTAGTTTAAACTTATAAATATTCGTTTTACGCTAATACTAACTATTTTTAAAAAGACCAACACTCTTACATTCAAGGATATTTTTCCTCGTGTTTGTCTGTTATATTATACCCCCGTAATTTTATTATTGCTGCAATATATCGTTCGCAATAAGCTCATTTTGAATTCTATTTTGAACATGTTTAGAATTTTCAATTAATTGAATTTTTTTTAAAGATGGAAATATCTTTTTTGCTCTTTTAATCATTTTAGGACCAGGAAAAACGATATCATTCGCTGCTGCAAAAATGGATATTGGTGTTTTAATAGCATTGGCTTTTGTTGAACTAATTAATGGCACCGGAGTAAAATCCATATTAAAATATACAAATACTTTTGATAAATAATTGATGGCAAAATCATCAGGTTCTGTAAAAACTTCTGCTAAGAATTTTTCAACATATTTTGTTTTTTTCGTTTTCATAAAACGCTTCATTGGTATAAAAAACTTGAATAAAGCCTTAATTGGATTCCCATTTACAATATATGCTGGTGCAGATAGAAAAACTTCTTTGATTTTGCTTTCATCAAATTCAAGTGTTTTTAAAATAATTAAACCGCCAAAAGAAAATCCTGCCAAAGTCACATTTTCAATATTGAGAGCATCTATAATTTCAATAATCCATTTTCCGTATGACTCATCATTCATACTCAATCTTGTTTCAGCACTCTTATTTGGTTGAGCTAAAACATCTATGGCATAAAGTTTAAACTTAGAACTTAAACCAGCATATGTTTCTAGAGCTATGGGAGCACAACCATTGGAGCCATGAATTAAAAATATTGGCGGATTTGAGTCTTTCCCTGTGGTAATAATATTAGTGGTTCCATAACTAGTATCAATATTAAGGTAGATGTAATCTATTTTAAGCTCTTCCAATTTTTGGTCATACAATTGGATAATTTCCGCTTTCCCTTTCTCTGATTTAAATAATGAATTCATAGCTTAACAATAAATATATATAAATTTTAGTCTTCTAAATCTACTAGGCAAATGATGAGCTAATGACATGAGAAACAACATCAAAAGCTATAAGTGTACTATTGTCACTAAAAGGCATATACAAAATCGCCCCAATTAAAAATAGGGCAAGTATGGTCACGGCAATGCTTCAGCGATATTCTTTTTTCGCTGGTTTATTTTTTCTTATTGTTGTAATAAAAACGTTTCTCATAAAACTACCGTGATTTTTCAAGAACTAATGTTTCCTATACTATTTTGATATTCTTGGATTTATCCACAATGCATTTGTGATGACCAATCTACAAACCGATTGTCTAATTTTTTTCAAAACTACTGTGAATTAAAGAGTGAAGCGTTCCGATTTATGATTCAGAACTAATTTTCAACTACAGACTTCCAATATGCTCTTGGGGTAATGCCCATTGCTTTCTTAAAATATGTATTGAAAACCGTTTTGGAATTAAACCCACTGTCGTAAGCCAAGGCTAGAATAGTTAGGTGCTGTTGTGAAGCGTCTGCAACTTTTGATTTAAAACTTCTCAGTCTAAAAGAATTAATGAACTCGGAAAAATTTTTATTAAAACCTTCATTTAATAATTGTGATAAATGGTTCGGCGGAATTTCTAACATCTCAGCCAAGTCACGAAGTGTAAGGTTTGGATCAAGATATGGCTCTTCTTCGGTTATCAAATAATCTAATTGTTTTCGATAGGTTTCTAATAATTCTTTATTGAATAATGGCTTTTGATATTTTCTTTCAGAAATCTCAATACTTTTTTCCTTTTTAAAAACTTGCTGCATCAACTCTTGAAAATGAGAATTAGTTCTAAGTGGTTTTAAAATAGGCTCGGTTTGGAACAATAATACCCTAGGGAATCTATATTCGATTCCTTTTGCAATCAACGCAATTGCCGCATCATGATTTCCATTCATTGTATGGCAAAGAATTAAAAAGAACATTGCGTTCCCCATAGCATCAGTTTGTAAAGCATCTTTTAATTTAGAAAGACCTTCATCTGTTTTGTTTGTATCACCAAGCGCTATTTGCGCCATTGTAGTCCCTCCTAACTTTGTTAAGTTACCTTTTCCTAAAACTGGGAGATTTTGAAAAAAAGAAAGCGCTTTTTTCCCTTGACCCTTTATCACCATTATACTGCCAATATAAAACGGTGGAAAAACTAAATCAGGATCAAGTACGAGAGCTTTTTCAAAAAAAGGAAGGGCTTTTTCATATTTCTCCATAAGGTAAAATAGAAACCCCTTATAGTGATTGTTCATTGCTGAGAATGGATCCAATTCAAGCGCTTTGTTTATATAATTTAGCGCAGCTTTTAGTTTACCTTCAACGGTTAGTATATTTGAAAAGGTTAAATATATTTCATCTGTAGGTTGCACATGTAAAGCGTTATTGAGATGCTGATAAGCTTTGGCAATATCCCAGTTTTGCCAGCAACTTATCCAAGCAAGATTAAGTTGTGATTTTGGTAAATCCTTATCCAATTCAAGTGCCTTTTCCAAATAAGGTTTAGCTTTTTCAAAAGCTATGGGAGCAGGCAACATTCCCATTGTACCCAAATATGCATATCCTTGGTTAACATCGAGATAAGGCAAAGGAAAATTAGGTTCATCACTAATTACTTCATTAAAAATTGAAATAGCTTTTTCAGTCTCTATCAAATTCAATTTCATTAAATGATACCGACCTTTTAGATATTTCTTATAAACACTAACAGAAACATCAGGTGCGTCTATTAGCTTGTCATCCATATTAAAATGACCAATATGCTCTCGTAATTTATCAGCAATAAGAAGACTCACTTCATCTTGCACCGCAAAAATATCTTCTATTGAATGGTCAAAGGTTTCCGACCAAAAATGAAAATCATCAACCACATCAATTAACTGAGCGGTTATTCTCATTTTCTTCCCAGACAACCTTATGCTTCCTTCTAAAATTGTAGACACATTCAATGCTTGTCCAATTTCTGAAATCGGTATATTTTTATTCTTAAAATAAAAAGAAGATGTTCTTGAAGTTACTTTTAGTCCTTTAATTTTCGCCAGAGCATTAATAATTTCCTCGGTCATGCCGTCAGAAAAATATTCGTTCTCTATATCGGCGCTCATATTTACAAAAGGCAACACAGCAATTGTCTTATTCTCCTTTTTCGTAATATTATTGAGGTCCAAACTACTAGGTACCATGATACCCTCACTCTTTACTGCAAAAATCTCGATAGGTTTTGCGATATTTTTCAACCCAAAATAACCCAGGGATTTTGTCTCAATTTGAGGCTGATTTCGAAGCTCATCGTTTAATTTTCCTGAAATCAAAATTGAGCCAGACACCCCCAAATTCTCTATCCTAGAAGCTAAGTTTACACCACTACCATAAACCTCGGTACCATCATATACAATATCACCTATATGTATACCAATTCGCAAGGGTAATGGATTATCCTTTTGAAGCGCTCTTTGAATATCAATAGCGCAAGCTACAGCCTCCACTCCACTTGAAAAAGCACTTAATGTACCATCGCCGTAATATTGAATTATTTCACCATAATGTTCCTCGTGACCTTTCTGAAACTCAGCACGATGACGACTTCTCATTTTCATCGCAGCAGTCTCATCTTTTTGCATTAATGCAGTATAGCCCACAATATCCGTGAACATTATAGCAGCGATACTACGGTTTTTTCTAATTGACATAAAACTTGTGTACTTTGTTCGGGGAAAGAACTGAAATAATTTGGTCGTATTTATAAAATCTAAAATACAACAATTATATACTTCAGAAAATACTCATCCTAAACTATAATACCGCTAATTATTTCGAAGTATGAAAATAATTGTTCTAGATAAGTAGGGTATCTCCTCTCTACTTTATTTCTACATATGTTTTAATTTAGACATGAAAAAGAAGATTATGCTACAAATTTAAGTTTGATTTAAAAATTAAGGTAAATCTTAAAAAGAAAGAAAAATCCTACAAAATGTAATTTGACAGGTCAATAAAATGAAAAAATTAACGTTTTTTACGTTCTAAGGGTCATAAAACATACATAAAGTGGTTAATGTTAACATAAATTTTCACTATATACCAATAATTAAATTCTATTTGTTATATTCCGCCAGTAAACGCAATAGCATTAATTTTAAATAAAAATGGAATTACTTAAAGAAGCACTTGAGCTCGAGAACATGAAGATGAGTAATATGTCAACTAGTGATAGGGTTGTAGCCTCGAGATTAGCCAAAAGATTGATTCTTGAAATCAACGAAATTTATAAGGAAACTAAGGATCCTGAACTTATGGATGTCATGAAAAGACTGACAGAAAAGAAGAAAAAGATTGAAAAAAGGTTAAAAGGAAGACCAGCAGCTTAGATTTTTTTAATCAGACTGCAAAAAGCTCTCAAATTTTGTTAACAACGAAATTTGAGAGCTTTTTCTTTTTAAATACCTTAAAAGAATGGACATTTCAACATGTAATGATTACAATCCTCTTTACTTTCTTTAAATACTCTACATTGGTATTTATCAGAAATATACCCAATATTGGGTATTGATTCTATAAAAATGGTTTCGTAAATTTATTACATAATTAACTAACCATGCAAACCATAATTTCATCAGTATTAAGTAGTATTAATTCAAAAGAACTAAAACGGATTAAAAAGGATTTCGGATTAACAGAAAAAGAATTGTCTTATTTATTAAACCTAAGCCAGCGCTACAGGCAAAATTCTAGTTTTATTCTAAAAAAACTTATTGTAAAGTAACATTTACGAAAACCTCTTATGTAAATTTAACTGTAGGTCGGGGGAAATACAGTTTTATTAAGTGAGGGGTTTTACTTTACTTTCAACGTGCTAAACATTTCGATTTTATCACTAAAAAATCGATAAAATACACCATTACAGCCGTTTACCCATTCTTCATAACGTTTATCGCATTTATTACTAAAAGCCGATAAAACAGCGGAATTTTGTACAAAATAATGTAGTATGAAAACAATGCTGATTAGGATTAAAAAAGAAATTCATAAAACTGATACCTTAGCTGCTGTCAGTTGTTTAGTTATATCAATAACTATATTTTTTATCATTAAAGTTCTCGGTAATACTTATGGTTTCTAAAAAGGAAATAAACCAAGCTTTTCTATATATGCCGGCAAGAATGAAACCTTGTCGGCATTTTTTTTTACCAATCTGTTTGGAATACCTTTTTCATAGGCAACCATTTTTCACCTGGTTTTGCAAAAGGCAAAGCTTGTTGGTAATTCCACATTAATTCTTCCCATTTTTCATTTTCAGGATAATTAGCATCTACCGCAGCTTTCTTTTCAAATGTAAAGTCATCATCTACTTCCATAATCATAAACATTCGATTACCTACTCTATATATCTGCATTTCCAAAATGCCTGACTCTTTAATACTTGCCAAAATTTCTGGCCATACTTCTCTATGGTATTCTTCATATTTTTCAATTAAATCTGGGTCATCTTTTAAATCTAAAGCCAAGCAATGTCTCTGCATAATATTTATTTTGATTGTTTTATTTCTCTGTAATTATATCTATTTCAGCGAAAGAAGTTCTAAAGTCTAAATCTTTTAAAACACCTTCATGACTAGCACCTGGATCAACTTTTACGCCTCTTAGTTTTATATACCTCGCCTTGGTTTTATCAAATTCTATTGTTTGAGCTATTCGACTATTTACAATATTTGAAAATTCACCAGAAGCCACTTTTTTCCATTTGCCACCATTAAGACTAGTTGAGAATTCATATTCAGTTATAATTCCCATTGGATATCTATCTTGACTAGGCCAATAGGTGAAACCCTTTACAGCATAGGTATTACCTAAATCAATTACTACTTCCTGCGGATGTTTAACTTCAGAATCAGTCATCCAATACGTATTTGGATTTTCATCAATAATTAAATTCGTTTTAGTCGGATCACCTGAATTTGAATTGATAACACTCCAGTCTTCTTTAGAAATGTCGAAATAACGTTCTTTTGGCTCCGTTACAGCTTTACTTTTAGGGTCCACTGCAACAACCTTTAAAGTAGTTGGTGTATTAATTAGAAAAGGGGTTTCATATCTATTTGAAGCCTCCGTAGGTATACTTCCATCTAGTGTATAATAAATAGAAACTTCGCTATCAGGTATTGTAATACTTACCATACCAGGTATATTCCTTGAAATTTTAGGTGCGACCAAAAAATTAGGAGCTCTATAAATTTCAAGATTAGAAATTACAATAGGGCCTTTTGCTTTTTTAAAATCAACCTTTAATTGAGTAACCTCTACAGTTTTAAACTGAAGAATTCTACGATTACCCACTGTAGTTTGTCCATCTATCTCTATCCATTCTCCATTAACTTCTGCCTCCACAATAAAATGTTGAATGCGCTGACCTAAAGGAATATATTCTTGAAGTACTAATCTATTAACTTCTGTAGGTTCTTCAAACTTCACAACCAATTCAGCACTTGTTACCTCATCATCAGTAGCCCAATAAGTTTCCGGATTTCCATCTATTGCATTTTCTGGCTTATATCCAGCACTATTACCTCGATAATTGGAAGCTATAATCTCATTTTCAATTGCTAGTTCATGTTCAAAATCTTTATCTATTTGAGTTTTAAGTGCATTCAATTGTTCTACGTCTTTTTCATGAACTAATCCACGCTTATCAACTGGAAGATTTAATAGAAAATTACCATTACGGCCAATGGACTCATAATACGTTCTTACCAATCGCTCTAATGATTTAACCTGGTGATCTTCACGAGCATGATAATACCAACCGGGGCGTATGGATGTATTAACTTCTGCAGGAAGCCAATGGGTACCATCTGCGTGTCCAGATCTGAGTTCAACATATCTAGGCCAACCTGGATATATCTCATCTCTTCGCATAATGCTCCAATTCGTTTCGTTAGCCCAACCTTCTTCGGTTCCAACCCATCGAATATCTGGACCGCCATCACTAAATATTACTGCATTGGGTTGAAGTTCTCTAACAATTTGCTGTGTTTTATCCCATTGATAATACGTTTTATTATCAATCTTCCTCGTTTCATTGGCTCCTCCATAATAACCTGAACCACCATTTGCCCCATCGAACCACACCTCAAAAACCTCCCCATAATTAGTTAGTATCTCCCTTAGTTGCTCATGAAAATCAGCTACATATTCAGGCGTACCATAATTAGCAGCATTTCGATCCCATGGGGATAAGTAAACACCAAATTTGAGTCCGTATTCTTTGCAAGCTTCAGACAAATCTTTTAGTAAATCACCTTTACCATCTTTCCACGGCGAATTCTTTACCGAATGTTCAGTTGTTTTTGTAGGCCATAAACAAAAACCATCGTGATGTTTTGCTGTAATTATTATACCAGTCATCCCTGCATCCTTAGCTACTTTAGCCCATTGTCTCGTATCTAATTCTGTAGGATTAAACTGTTCTGGAGATTCCCCTCCTGTACCCCACTCCATATCGGTGAAGGTGTTCATATTAAAATGAACAAAAGCATAATATTTCATATCATGCCAAGCCAATTGTCGTTTTGAAGGCAATGGTTCAATTGGTTGTGGCGGCTCTACTTGGCCGCATGAAACTAATACCAGCAGAAAAATTACAGAAACAAAAAACTTATAACCTAATTTCATATTACACAATTTAGCGAATCAAATACCAAGTATATGATTGAGCAGGAATACTTATATTTATACTTACTTCAAAATTCCGATTAGACTGACGCTGAATCTCCAACCCGCCCTCTTTAGACAATAAAACCTCATCTTTCACACCGGCATAATATACCGGCACATTAATCTGTTCAATAACAACTTTTTCTGTTGGATTAAAAAGCATAATTAATCCCTTGTTTTCATTATCAGGAGTAACATGCATAAATCCATCCCAACTACGTCCATTAGGTCGACGTAAATGAATGATATCCCCATTAAGAGTATTTCTGAATTTCTTATAATGTTCAACTTGTTGAATCACCAATTCTTTTGTTTCCTTGGTATCATAGAGCCTGGGACCTCGATAGCACGCTTGCACACCTGACCCATAATTCTGAACCATATGAGCCTCATAAGCAATTAGATGTTCTGAAAGTGGTTCTAAAGTCGCTTCTGCTCCACCACCATGGTATTCTGTAAGCGGTACAAATGTCCATGCCATAGAAGGTGATTTATCCCAAGTACCATCATAAATATTTTGTCTTCCTAAAATAATTTGTTGATCTCTAGGTAAAGACCAATTTACTTCTCGATATCCTATTCCACATTTATTAGAACCTTGTAAGAAATAAAAATCGGGAGCATTTAAATAAATATCTTTTTCCTTTAACCAATGGTAAAAATCTTTAGTCATGGACCATTGCACCCATTGCGAATCTTCATAACCTTTATGATATTTATGAGTAGTAGAGGCACAAAAATCTCCAGGATAAGGCCCATCATGCTCTAACAAATCGAAACCTGTTTTTTCAAAAAACACTTTTAATTTCTCGAGATAATTATAACCCCACTGGCTTGCTAAACAGGGTGCATTATTAAATTTAGTTCCGCCAGGTTTACCCGTTTCTTTATTAATAGCATCTACTTCTTCATTAATAGTTCTACTTGAAAAAAGAGAATATCCACCCAATTCTATTCCTTTTTTATGCGCATAATCAGCAAGCTTTTTAAACTTTTTAATATTTGTCGCGGATGTATCCTCCATATTTAAGCCGCTACCAAAACTTAAAATAACCATCTCATACCCAGTAGTCACACATTGATCTATCGCGGTTTTTACTACGTCTGGCTCTGTAGAGGTTAGGTGCATAAATATGGGGTTCTCAGTTGACCAAGGTGCTAATGCTCGATACATTTTGCGAACACCTAAGGCATTACGTTCGCGATCATTTCCGTTCTGTAATAATTCATACGTACGAAAACTTTCAAAAGCACCACTATTTGAAATTGTTACATTTGGCCCAATCGGCAACTTAGCCTCTAACAGGCATTCAGTTTCCAATTTCCAATTTACTTGCGACGTGTATTCCGGATCTTCTTCCCAAAAAATTGTTTGATTAGCTTGGTCCGCTGTAAATCCGCCAAAAGCAAAATCACTTTCTACATGAATATTTGGACGTAGCCATCTACTTGGAGCGTCAGTTGGATTTTGAGCTTCAGGAAATGCAAGAATTTCACTTTTAAAAGTATTTAATACTACGGATTTCTCGTTTACATTTTCTACAGAAATTCTTTTAGAAATAAGGGGCATGCCATCATATATTTCATAATGAACAAAAACAGTAATACCCATTAATTCTTCTGAGGGATGTGTAAATTTAATACGAAGCTCTTTACCTTTTGCAAAATCAGATTTGGATGTATTCCACCTTTTTTTTGAATTCCATTTTATCAATTGCTTAATTGAAGTAATCTGATAAGAATCATATCGAAATGAATTCGGCTCGATTTTTAAATCTGCAATCCAATTATTTAAAAAATATCCATGTTCTTTAAGCCCAATTAATCCACCAACAGGATAAACTTTATTGTTTAGTGTAACCTCAGCCTCAGGCTTGATGCTACGTAGGTAGGTTTCTCCAGTAACTAAATTTTTATACTCAGTTGTAGCAACATTAGGTTTAATAGTAATCTGCCTTAATGCTAACCCATTTGAAAGAATTAAGTTGTTTCCTTCTATGTCTATTTTAGCTACATATTCCCCATTATCAATTAACCAATCTTTATGTTCATTTGACTGTCCAAAAATTGTTACACAGAAAAAAATATTTAATAAGATAAAAAAACAACGCATTAATTCTCTGGTATTTCGTCAACAATTAAAACAGTATCTTGTTTTATACTATCCAATACTTCATCAGGATAGGGAATCATTAAACCTGTATCTTTTTTCAAGGGCATTTGCGCTTCGACTTCTCTTAAGTAATCGGACAAAATCTTAGCTAGCTCCTTGGTTTTCTCAGGTTGTTCTAAAATGAGGTTTGTTGATTCGCCAATATCTTCATTTAAATCAAAAAGTTCCAATTTCGAATCAGCATGGTAATACACAAGTTTCATTGTTCCGTTTCTAATAGCACTACTTGCTCCAATTCCAGGGCCAGATGGTCCCCACTCATTAGGAAAATGCCAAAATAGCGACCTTCCATTATCCTTTAATTCTCCTTCCAAGACAGAAACAAAACTTTTACCGTCAATTTTCTGAACGGTTTCAGCGCTATCAATTTGAGCCATCTCCAAAATTGTCGGATAAAAATCTTCAATAATTACGCGGGCATCACTCATAGAATTTGGTGCTGTTATCTCGGGCCATTTTACAAGCATCGGCTCTCGAATTCCACCCTCGTAAACAGAACCCTTTCCGCTATTTAAAGGTTTATTATGGGTATGCAAATCGCCAGCTCTAGTATGTACACTTAAACCACCATTATCAGACATGAATAAAATAATAGTATTATCTACGATATCTTTTTCTTCTATATAATCCATGATATCACCAAGACTTTTGTCCATTCCCTCAACCATACTGGCATACTTCGCTTCAACAGTATCAATACCTTTTTCAAGATATTTTTGATAGAATCTAGCATCTTCAATAATTGGCGTATGCACCGCATAATGCGACATATATAAAAAGAATGGGCGTTGCGTTACAACAGCCGAATCCATTGCCATTAATGCCTCTTGTGTAATTGCTTCCGTAAGATAAATATCCTCGCCATGGTATTTTTCCAAGCCAGGAACCGCCCATATTTCTTTTCCTTCTTTTCCATTGCCAAAATTATCGGTTCCCAAATAACTCTCAGGTGCACCTGCAGCATGCCCTGCAATATTAACATCAAAACCTAAGTTTTTAGGATCCGCTCCTGGAGTACCAATCGCACCTAAATGTGCTTTTCCAGCATGTATCGTATAATAGCCAACATCATGCAGTATTTGCGGTAAGGGACTTGCGTGTACCGAATTCAGAATTCCAGACACAGGACTCAATCCATTTACATTCCATGTTGGAAAACTTAATTTTTTATGATTGGTTTCCATGGGCTTAATAGAATCCTTCTTTAATGTCCAATTTGTTACACGATGTCTCGCTGCGTTCATACCCGTCATTAAACTAACTCTACTTGGAGAACAAACTGGTGTTGCATAGGCTTGTGTAAATTTCATTCCTTCAAGAGCTAAGCGCTCCATATTGGGGGTTTCATAAATATCATTAAAACTAGTGCGTTCTTTATAAAATGGTACAGAAGTATCTTGCCAACCCATATCGTCTACTAAAAACAGTACTATATTTGGGGGTGCTTCAGTAATCTCCTCTGGTTCACAGGAACCAAAAAAGGCAATTAAAAGTAATAAGAATAGGGCGTGGTAAAATTTCATTTAATTTAGCTAGGGTCTGTTTGTAATTATAAAGTAAATCTGTTTATTCTTTCATTCTAATTTTATCTCCCAGTCGTCAGTTCTAAAAGCACTTGCTGGAAGTCCCTCTTTGTTTGTTAAGTTTGGCAGAGCAGTATCAGTGAACGCAAACCTAACAGCACGAGGCCTTTTCACTTTCGTAGATGATACCTGCACCTTATCATCTATAATTTTAGCTTTTGCGGGATAAAACTTTTTGTCTTCTCCAGCAATAAAAAATTCAGTTAGCGTCTTTCCATTTTTGGTAAGTCCAGATTCAGCATTATCAAAAGCTACCATTATCTTATTCTTTTTTATCGACATAGACTTATAAACTGGACCGCTATAAACAATGTCCTTGTTATACGTTTTAGCCAAAGCCCAAAGTGCTAATCGTATTCCAACATCCTGTTTATTAGTAGGGTGAATATTTTCTACATTACCAATATCATTAGTCACTACCATCCCTGTATTAGAAACATTGAGCATGGTTTGCATTTGCGCATCTCGTACAACTGCTGCCGCTACATTTTTCACCGAATCATATCGATTAGGAGCAATTTGCACGAAATAAAAAGGCAATTCCTTTTCCCATTTTTCTCGCCAGCTATTAATTAGCAAAGGAAAAGATTTGTAGTAAGCAAATGGGTTACCTCTATTAGATTCTCCCTGATACCATAAAAATCCAGCTATATTGAATTTTGTAATAGGGTTTATCATTGCATTAAAGTTTACACCTGCAGTTGTAGGCCAGTTTCCATTTTCATTTAACTTCTTCGCTGCCATTTTCAAATCTTCGTTTTGAAAAAGTGTTTCTTTTTCAATCCAAACTTCAACCGGTGTTCCTCCCCAACTCGAATTAATTAATCCAACCGGAACATTTAAATCCTTAAATAATTCTCTTCCAAAGAAATAAGCTACTGAACTAAATTTTCGCATCGTTTCTGGAGTACAAACAACCCACTCGCCCACCAAATCATCTTGTGGATTTTGCGATTTTTTCCGCAGAACGCTAAAAAAACGAATATTTGGGTAATCGGCATTTGCAATTTCTTCATCAGCATTATCTAAACCGTTTTCAGGCGTCCATTGCATGTTCGATTGTCCTGACCCTAACCAAACTTCACCTATTAATATATTATTGATAACCACTTCTTCATGTCCACTTACCGTTAATGTATAGGTGCCTCCTGCGTCTGGGGTCATTATTTTCCCAGACCATATTCCTTGATGTGCTTTGATGTTTACGGGACTATTATTCCAAGACTCCGTTATTGTAATTGCCTCATTCGTAGCTGTTGTCCATCCCCATATAGTAACTTCAGAATTTTGTTGTAACACCATGTTATCAGACAATATGGAAGGCATCCATATTTTACCAAAGCAAAGTTGAATTGAAAATAATAGGATTATGGTAAGGAAATTTTTCATTTTATTAGAGTAATCTATTTAATGTTCGGACTAAGTATAAGCTTCAATATTTGTATTATATTTATTCGTGGTTCTGGTTTTCAAAAACTAACAACTGTTTCCATTCGGCATCTTTAAAATTAGGATCATTACTTTGTTTTGACCCCTTAGAACTACGTCCATTATCAATTGTATTTTTTAATAATAATTTTAACTCTTCAACTACCTCAGGTTTTTCCGAATACAAATTATGTTCTTCCGTTGGGTCTTTACTTAAATCGAAAAGTTGAATTTGTGGTAATGTTTCAATGTCTTTATCATTTGGTTTCGGGTAACTCCAACCCCCAGAACCAGCTGACATTACAAGTTTATAATTGCTCTTTCTAATAGCAAAACTTCCATTAATTGAACTATGTATTGTTGCTTTACGTTCGTATTTATCTATTTTATCTTTTGAAAAAAGTGGTAGCATTGAAAAACTATCTTCTCCTTCATTATCTTTTAATTCCAAATTTGCTATGTCTGCACAGGTTGCTAAAAAATCGGTTGTACAAATGGTAGCATTTGAGATACCACCTGCCTGAATTCGCTTTGGCCAACTTACAATAAAAGGCACCCTGTGGCCTCCTTCGTAAATATCAGCTTTATGTCCTCTATAAATAGCACTCGGGTCATGCCCCTTCTCACCTAATATTTCAAAATCGGCTTGTGGAGAACAACCATTATCACTAGTAAAAATTACAATAGTGTTTTCTGCTATTCCTTTTTCTTCAAGTAAGGCTTTTAGTTTCCCTATATAATCATCTATTTGCATAACAAAATCCGCATACGGATTCAAATTACTTTTACCAAACCAATCTTCGGTTGGTAAAATTGGTGTATGTGGTGATGGTAAAGCGAGATACAGAAAAAATGGGGTATCGGATTCTGATTGCTTTTCTATATATGAAAATGATTTTCTGAAAAAATTAGGGGTAACATCTTCATGCTTAAAGTCTTCACCAGTAGGCCCTTCACGCCACCATGTATATTTTCCTTTATCGACGGTAATTTTTTGCGGAATTGAAGTAGGAATACTATTCTCCACATACACATATGGAGCCATATCTAAGGAACCAGAATGACCATACGAATAATCGAAACCTACATCTTTTGGACCATTTGTAATTGGTTTAGAAAAATCAATATTCTTATAATCGGTAGGATTCCAACCAGTACCTCCCACACTATCACCTTCTAATAACGCCCAATCCCAACCTAAATGCCATTTACCAACAAAACTAGTATTATAACCTGCTCTCTTTAATAAAGACGCAGCAGTAGTTCTATCATTAGGAATTAATGCTTTTGACACACCCGTAAGCACACCCTGTTTTAGCGGACTTCGCCAATTATAGCGGCCTGTTAAAATTCCATACCGGGTTGGCGTACAAACTGCAGACGATGTATGTGCATCCGTAAATTTTAATCCCTCAGCTGCCAAAGCATCGATATGAGGTGTTTTTATTTTGCCGTTTTCATTAAATGTATTTATATCGCCGTAGCCCAAATCATCTGTAAGCACGTATATAATATTAGGTAATTTTTCAGGCGCTGCAGTTTTTTTCTGCTCCACATTATCCTTACATCCAATTATTAGAAAACTACAGACCGCAGTAAACAGTATTATACACCAAAATTTATACGTAAACATTATCTTATTTTCCCCCATCCATTAAAAATAAACATTCTCTATTATTCAGTTGTAATATCGACCAAAAAACTATCAAATAATGCTGAATTATTATTATAACTTTATGACTTGAAAGAAGTTTATGTACACAATAATTGATATTGAAACTACTGGAAATGGAATTGAAGGAAATAGGATAACTGAAATTTCTATTTTCAAATACGATGGACATGAAATTATTGATGAATTTACCTCGCTTGTAAATCCTGAAATGCCAATACCCTATTTCATAACAGGATTAACAGGAATTGACGATGATATGGTGCGGAATGCTCCTAGGTTAATTGAGCTGATTCCTAAAATTATTGAAATTACAAATGATACTATTTTTGTAGCTCACAGTGTTAATTTCGACTACAACGTAATTAAAAATGAGTTCAAAAATTTAGGGTTTGATTTTGTAAAAAAGAAACTTTGTACGGTACGACTCTCCCGCAAGCTTTTTCCTGGATATAAATCGTATAGTTTGGGAAAATTATGCACTTCTTTAAACATACCTCTAAAAGACCGACATCGTGCAAGAGGTGATGCACATGCTACCGTTCTTCTATTTGAAAAATTACTTAGAGCCGATGGTGCTGCTAAAGTCTTTAAAACGTTTTTAAATTCTCGCTCTCAAGAGGCTACATTACCCCCATTACTTTCACGGAAAGTGTATGATGATCTACCGACAAAACCCGGTGTATATTATTTTAAAAACAGCAATGGTAAAATAATATATGTAGGTAAAGCCATAAATATTAAAAAGCGCATAACGGGACATTTTTATGATAAATCGGAGAAGGAAATAAAACTCTGTCGCGAAACTGCACATATAGATTTTGAACTCTCAGGCAGTGAGGTTCTTGCTTTGCTTATGGAATCTGCAGCCATTAAACATTACTATCCAAAATACAATTCTGCCCAAAAAAGAAAGACGCAACAATATGGAATTTTTACCTACGTAGACCAAAACGATATTATGCATTTGGCTCCCAACAAATTAAAAGCAATGCCCAACGCCCTAGCAACTTTCAAAAGTATAACAGAATGCAGAACATATCTTGAAAATATTTGTAGAGACTTTAAATTATGTCCTAAGTTTTGTCATTTACAGGAGAATGTTTCCACCTGTTCGCACTACAGCATTGTTAATTGTGAGGGTATTTGTAGCAGTGAAGAAAATGTACGCGACTACAATCTAAAAGTTGAAAATGCGATTGCATTCATGCGTTCAAAAAAAGAGAACTTTTTTATTAAAGAAAAAGGCAGAACTCTGAAGGAGGAGGCTATTATTTTGGTTAAAGATGGTGCGTACAATGGATATGCTTTTGTTGAAAAGGAAATAAGTATTTCCAATTTAATTGACCTCGAAGCTTATATAAAATTGCAAAAAAGCACTATAGAAACACAACAAATAATTGATTCGTACTTAATTAAGAATGACAAAAATGTTCATTCATTTGAAAGTGAATCGAATTATTAATTACAAATTAATAAGAACAAAATTCTCCTTCATAATCTAAATATTACTGGGCAAAATCTTACAATGTAGTTGGACAAACAAAATCTGTCACTGCAGCTCCCGTATCTTTTAAAGCTCCAAAACCACCCTCTACATTTATTAAATTATGATAACCACGACTTTTTAAGATTGAGGCAGCTATTACTGAACGATATCCCCCCGCACAGTGAACATAAAACGTTTCATCTGGCAATTCTGAAAGATGAGCATTAAGAGAACTTAAAGGTGCATTTAAAGCTTCAGTTAAATGCTCTGAACCAAATTCAGTTTCTTTTCGCACATCGAAAACAGGGTTCTTATTCAAATTAATTCTTTCTGTTGCTTTCGCAGCAGAAACAGAATTTATGGTATCAATATCTTTTCCAGCATTTTGCCACGCTGTTAATCCACCTTCAAGATACCCGATAGTACCATCAAAACCTACACGCGATAATCTAGTAACAGCCTCTTTTTCTTTACCTTCTGGAGTAATCAATAATAATGGTTGCGCAACATCACCAATCAATGCCCCTACCCATGGCGCAAAATCACCATTAAGACCAATAAAAATTGAACGAGGAATGTGCCCTTTTACAAAATCATCTTGGTGACGCACATCTAAAATTAAAGCACCTGTTTCATTAGCCGCAATTTCAAATGCCTCTGGTGATAATGCCGTTGTACCTCTATCCAAAACCTCAGCGATGTCTTCATACCCCTCTTTGTTCATTTTAACGTTTAACGGAAAATATTGCGGTGGTGGTAACAAACCGTCTGTTACCTCTTTCACAAATTCTTCTTTTGTCATATCGGCTCGCAAGGCATAGTTCATTTTCTTTTGATTACCCAAAGAGTCTACTGTCTCTTTCATCATATTCTTACCACATGCTGATCCAGCACCGTGAGCGGGATATACAATTACATCATCAGCTAAAGGCATAATTTTTTCACGAAGACTTTCGAATAAAATTCCGGCCAAATCTTCTTTCGTTATATCTGCAGCTTTTTGAGCTAAATCAGGTCTTCCTACGTCTCCTAGAAACAAAGTATCACCAGAAAAGATAGCGTGATCTTTTCCATTTTCATCTTTGAGCAAATAGGTGGTGCTCTCCATTGTATGTCCTGGAGTATGTAACGCTTTAATGGTGATTTTACCCAGCTTAAATTCTTGACCATCTTTAGCTATAACTGCCTTAAATGACGGATTTGCATTTGGACCATAAATTATAGGTGCACCTGTCTCTTTTGAAAGAGTAACATGTCCGCTAACAAAATCTGCATGAAAATGTGTTTCAAAAATATATTTGATAATAGCTCCATTTTCTGATGCCTTTTTTAAATAGTTTGTAACCTCACGTAAGGGGTCAACAATGGCAACCTCTCCTTCACTTTCTATATAATATGCCCCTTGGGCTAAACAACCAGTATAAATCTGCTCAATTACCATAAAAACTAATTTTTAGTACTATTAAAAGTACTTTTTAATATTTCTAAAAAGAACGATAATCAATTACCGTTTTTCTGATATGCTACTTTATCTCGCAACAAATTTACACGCTCTGGGTTATCAAAAAAATCTACAGCTTCCTTCGTTTTCACAAATAGAAAATCTTTTTGCAAAGCGCTAATAATTTCGCTGCTAAAAATTATATCTCTAGTTGGCCCAATGGCTCCTGCAATTATAAACTGTAAACCTCTCTCGTGCAATTCTACTATTATTTGAACCAACATTGTTGCTGCACTCGAATCTATATAGTTAATAGCCTCTGCGTTTAAAATCACCCCTTTTAAATTACTCCCTTTGGCTGTAATATATTTGAATAATTCTTCTCTAAAATATTTCTTATTTCCGAAATACAATTGCGAATCAAAACGCACTATTAACAAATCGTCACGAACAATAATTTCCTCTCCAAAACGATCTATATTTTTGTAATAGTCAGAATTTTTAATATTCCCTAACTCCGCAAAATGTGGTTTTGATGTTCTATATACCATTACTAAAAGAGAGAACAATACACCAGCTAATATTCCTTGTGGAATACCAATAAACAAAGTAATTAAAAAGGTCAAAAACAAAACCAAAAACTCATCTTTTCTATTTTTCCACAACCTTTTGGGGTAGCTAACATTTAATAAACCGAAAACCGAAACCATTATAATGGCTCCGAGAACAGCCTTTGGTAAATAATAGAATAATGGTGCTAAAAAAAATAATGTTACTACCACTAAAATCATCGTAAAAAAACCTGATAGGTTTGTTTTTCCACCAGCTTCTCCACTTATTGCCGAACGTGAAAAACTTGCTGTTACCGGATAAGATTGAAAAAATGAACCTACCAAATTAGATGCTCCAATGGCCACCAATTCTTGATTCGCATCTAAATTGTTATCATTATTTTTTTCTTCCAACGCAGTACCTATTGAAATAGCTTCTAAATAACCTACCAAAGCAATGGTTAAAGCGATTGGCCACATACTAATTATATTTTCAAAACTAATTTGTGGGATATTAAACGATGGTAAACCAGTAGGAATTGCTCCTACTATTTTTATACCATTTACATCTAAATGAAGTGAATAGACTAGCAGGACACCAACCACTACTGCTAATAGTATTGCTGGGATTCTTTTGTTCCATTTTTTTAGTAAAACAATTAAGATAATCGCTGACAATCCAATTACCAAATCATAGATATTTGTTTGATCAATTTTCGAAAAAACATTACCCACCAACTCAAAAAATTGAGGACTATTTTCAACATCGGTCCCCAAAATATGTTTTACCTGACTAAAAATTATTATCAGAGCAGCTCCTGACGTAAAACCGCTAATCACTGGTTTAGAAAGAAAATTCACCAAAAACCCCATCCGAAAAACTCCTAATAGAAGTTGAATTGAACCCACCAAAAAAGCTAGGAAAATTGCCATTGCAATATAGTTCTCGATGCCATTAATTGCTAGAGCCCCTAAACTAGCTGCAACTAATAAAGAATCCATTGCAACGGGACCAATAGCTAATTGTCTTGAGGTTCCCAAAAAAGTATATATGAATAAGGGAAATAGCGATGCATATAGTCCATAAACTGGTGGTAAACCTGCAATCATAGCATAAGCCATCGCCTGCGGGATTAAGATTATTGCCACAGTTAAACCAGCAAAGATATCTTTTTTTAAAAATGCCCAACTATATGTTGGAACCCATTTTAGAAAAGGAAGGAATTTTTGCATTATTCAAATTTAACAAATATCTGAAGATACTTCGCTCTATAAACGGTTATGTAGTGCATGCTGGAAGCCAATTATTACGATCTAATTATCATACTATTATTTGCAACATTGCACCTCTACTTAATTTCAATAAAAAAGCAGGAACCAATACCTTTCTTTAATACTCATTTCTAGCCCTTTATAAAGTGATTTAGGTAAAATATAAACTAGATCTTTGAATGACTATTCTTAATGATCTAGGCTTCAAGTAATACCAATAAATACAAAACTAAAAGTGACTCTGATGGTTTCAAAATTATGCTTCCCATACGTTCTAAACTTGAAATTATATACTAACCTGATTATTCTGATCTTTCAATAAACACCAGTAACTATTTATAAATCAAGTTCTAAAACAGTTGCACAACTTTTACATATTTGCTCTCAACAATTACACTTTATTAAATATTGAAAACCAAAACACATATACATTCCCATAAATATTGAACTGAATTGTAGAGCGAATTTCAATTCAATTTATAATTAAATTACCTTTTGCTAAAAAGAAATATTAGATCAAGAAGATCTTTTAATAGTAGCAATTAACGATCTAGTTTTCAAGTAATAAATAGCGTCCGAAATAAATTATTGATGCAATCAATAAACAATACTGTATCTGATTGGTTAGCTATTAAAAATATTCAGAGTTTTAAGTTAACCCGATAGTTTTACAATATTCGCTTGCTAAAAAAAATGTATTGTAAAACTAAAATCAAACAAGTATAAAATAACAATTAAATTAATTCGATAAAAATCCGGTACATCCAATTTTTACATCAATAGTATGATTATAATACCTTTTCAAAACACACACTATTCTCCACTCCTTTATACTGCCCGTAGTTTTCTATAACTACATATTTATTCTTTGTATATAAAGCGATTGCATCTTGCTGTCGTTTGCCTGTTTCTAGAATGCATTTAGCGAAACCCAATTCACGGGCCCAATTTTCTAATGCTAGTAAAGTTTTTGACCCTAAACCTTGACCCCTATACTCCGGAAGCGTGTACATCCGTTTAATTTCCATCGCGTTTTGCCCATGCTGTTTAATTGCTCCACAGGCAATACCGGTGGACCCTTGATAGAAAACGACAGCATGCTTTATAGCATCTAGGCCATTGTACTGATGATAAAAGGAATGATCTTCTCCATCGATTACCGCCAACTCTGCATCTAGCATTGCCACCAGACTTTTGAAAGTTACATCCGATGAATTTGATCTTTTAATAGTCTCCATTACTAATCTAATTTTCAGGTGATAAGTTAGTTATAAATAACCATGAGAATACTATTTAGTTTTTTTACAGTTTCATCTAAACCATTAGCCATAAAGGTATAGGGGCAATGCACGTTAATTTGATCTTTTAATAACCTATTTTAAAGATCTAATTTTCAGGTGTTAGATAAACTTTAAATTCTTTTGATTCGGCTTCAAGTTTCATAAATCCTTTATGCAATTCACTAGCCTCTACCGCATATGGATAAAAAGTAATTGGCTCTACACAAACCATATTTGAAACTTCTGTCCATAGCATAAAATTGCCAAAACCTTCCGTCTTAATTTTTAAACGCTTCTTGTCATGCAACACAACTTCTGCGCAATCTTTCACCTGATACGCTCTACTTCCTACCGCTAAAATCTCTGATAAAGAAATTCGCTGCTCCCTTGTTTCAACAGTAGGTTTCTCAGTTACTAATTTAAAAGCCGGATGATACCCTAACATAAAAGGCATTCCTTTTTCTCCGTCTACTACAAAGGTAATTACCAACCCATCTGCAGTTAACTTATATTGTTTTTTAAACGTAAAATCATATGGCCAAATAAGGTTTTCCACTGTGGATTTATTTGGAAATTTTGAATTTAAAACGTTTGTATTTGCTGTATACGATTTTATATAATTTGCAGCTATATCTGTCTGCTCATTTAATTCATACTTTAATTCACGCAACAAACCATGCTGATCTTGAATAGCATAGCCTTTTTCTGTTTTCACTTGAAAGTCTGCCTCATTAGTTGGACCAATTATTGGGAACATTTCGGTGTCCGCATTTCGCCAACCTGGACTACCCTTTTGGTGTATAAATTCATGGTCAGCAATTTTATAGCTAATCAATTCACCATTTTCAATGCTAACACTCGCATTTTGTAATACTAACTTTTCCATCACAAACTAATTTATATTTCCTCCTACTGCAAGTCCACTTGGTACTGCTTCTGGAATTTCTTTATCAAACGATTCGTCGTTCAAGGTATTCAAAAAAGATATTATTAAGGACATTTCTTTGACCGATAATTTTAATTCATGCACAAAAGGGTCGAATTTTTCAGAAGGTATAGCTGCGTTTCTTTCTTTGCCATTTGAAATATCCTCATAAAACTCAAGTACCCTTTTTAAAGTAGTTAAACTTCCATTGTGCATATATGGAGCCGTAAATCTTAAATTACGCAAACTAGGTGTTCTAAACGCAAAAGTATCTTGAATGCCTTTATCTATTTCTGGTAGCTTATTATTTTTTGGAACTCCCAGAACATGTGGCAAATAATCAGAAAACATAGGTCCGTTATGACAATTAATACATCCAACTGACTTAAATAGATCAAAACCATCTTTTTCAGAAATATGAATGGCATCTTTATCTCCACGCATATACTGATCAAATCTTGAATTATTAGCCACCAAGGTGCGTTCGAACGCAGCAATAGCTTTGGACAAATTAGATATGGTAACTGAGTTTGTGCTATCGAATGCAAGATCAAAAAGCGCTTGGTATTCAGGTATTACTTTTAATCGTTGGACAATGACATCTAAAATTTCGTCCTCCGAAAAATTATTACCTCGCATTTCTTCTAAAGCCTTTATAGGCTCTAAGGCTTGTTTTTCTAAACTTCTTACACGCTCATCCCAGAACATAGTTGCATGCTCTGGATCATATCTATTATTTGCGTCGATACCATTAAAAGCTGTATTCAATATCGTTTGGGCATTTCTTTCTACGAAAGGAATATTATTAGGACTTTTAAACCGTCGTTTAGAACCTAAACCTCTAGCATTTGGTCCAATAGATAAATCCAAAAACTCGGAATAACCTGTACTAGGATGATGACAAGTAGCACAAGCAACATCTTTATCGCCGGAAAGTATGGGATCGTAAAAAAGTAATTTTCCTAATGCTACCTTATCAGCTGTCTGTTTATTATTTGCAGGAGATTTTACATCGTGCGGTAAAGCGGAAACCCGGTTTAATAACGCTGCTTTTCTTTTCGATCGCTCCGTTGAATCTGACTTATTCTCTTTTGAAGAATTGCATCCGATTAACAATATAAACATGTAAAATATTATGTGATATCGAATTTTAAACATGTGAAAACCATGAATTTCTAATCAAGTTATGTTGGCAATAAGAAATTCAATATACCAAAAACTACTCTAAAAACCCTTTTTCACGCATCCAGTCATCATTAAACATTTTTCCGACATAGCGACTACCATGGTCATGAAAAAGCACCACCACAATATCATCTTTAGTAAAATGTTCGCTTAATTGTAAAACACCTTTAATAGCAGCACCAGCAGAATTACCTAAAAACATACCCTCTTTTTTAGCTAGAAGTTGTGTGTAGATTGCAGCATCTTTATCTGTTACCTTAGTAAAACCATCAATAACCTTAAAATCTACATTCTTCGGCAATATATCTTCACCTATTCCTTCGGTAATATAGGGGTAGATTTCATTTTCATCAAAAATACCAGTTTCATGATATTTTTTAAAAACCGATCCGTAGGTATCAACACCCCAAACTTTAATATCTGGATTTTTGCTCTTTAAAAAATTTCCTACCCCAGATATGGTGCCTCCTGTTCCAACACCTACAACAAAATGGGTTATTTTACCAGCTGTTTGTTCCCATATTTCTGGACCCGTACTCATAAAATGAGCCTTCGTATTCGAAGGATTGTCGTATTGATTAACATACCAAGAATTCGGAATTTCTTTAGCTAATCTTTTTGCTGTAGAATAATAGCTTCTTGGATCACCGGGTGCTACATCCGTTGGACAAAGATGAACCTCACTGCCCATAGCCCGAAGTATATCCATTTTTTCTTTGGATTGTTTGTCGCTTAATACGCATATTAATTTATAGCCTTTAATTACGGCTACGAGTGCCAATCCCATTCCAGTATTTCCAGAAGTTCCTTCAATAATCGTACCTCCAGGTTTTAATAACCCTTCTTTTTCCGCATCTTCTACCAATTGCAATGCCATACGATCTTTTACCGAATTACCAGGATTAAATGTTTCATACTTAGCTAACACCAAGCAAGGTAAATCTTCAACTAATTTATTTAGTTTAACCATGGGTGTATTACCAATAGTTTCTAAAATATTCTTTGCATACTTCATTCGTAGAATCAATAATTTTCTAATTAAACACTACTGCAATACAACTATTCGAATTTAATCGCTTTTACTGGAGAAATTTTTGAAATAATTAATGATGGAATCAATAACATTAAAAAACAAAGCAGTAACACTCCTAAATTTAACAACACAATAGACGTTATATCAATATGTACAGGTATGTAATCAATATAATATTGTTCAGGGTTAGGAAACTTAAACCATTTAAACTTTTGTTGCAATAACAACAAGCCTAATCCAATTAGGTTACCCCAAAAAAGTCCAATTCCGATTAAATAAGTCGCATTGTATAAAAATACCTTTCTAACCATTAAATCTGACGCACCCATTGCCTTTAAAACACCAATCATTTGTGTTCTTTCTAAAATTAAAACCAATAGCGCGGTAATCATATTAATGCCACCTACAATTATCATTATACCGATAATCATTGCGATATTAAAATCGAATAGACTCATCCATTCAAAGGTGTCGTAATATTTTGTTTTTATGTTTTGAGCATCTAAACTGGAGACTGTGTGTCCGTAAATTTCTTTACTTTTCTCATCAATGTCATCAAAATTATCTAGGAATACTTCAAAATTGCCAATCTCATCTTCTGACCATTTATTCATCCTCTGGATATGACGTATGTCTGTAAAGAAAAAAGTACCGTCAAATTCTTCAAATCTACTATCGTATAATCCTACAATAGTAAACTTTCGCTGATTTGGGGTTTTCAAATCGTCCTCTTTCGGAAAAAAGGTGAAAAACGAATCACCGACTTTTAGTTTTAACCGATTTGCCATCAATTTTGATAACAAAACCTCATCATTTAATTTAGAAGCATAATCAGGCAAACGACCTTCCACAATATATTCCTCAAGCAAACTCCAATCGTAATCCGTACCTACTCCCTTCGCAATTGTGCCTTCAAAAGTTTCTTCGGTTCTAATTACACCACCTTTAGTAGCTACAGCCTGAATGTGCGAAATGCCGGAAATACTTTTAAACTCAGGATAAAATTCTTGATGCAAAGAAACTGGTGCAACGGAAATATCAGAATTATTATTATCGTAATTTTGTATTTGAATGTGACCGTTGAATGCTGTAAGTTTTTCGCGTATTTTATGCTTAAGACCAACACCAGTGGCAATTGCCATTAACATCATAATAATACTTACTGCAATAGCGACTATTGCAATTTTTATTATTGTTGCAGATATACTAATTTTATGCTCCGCCCCCGTAATTAGCCTTTTAGCGATAAAGAATTCTAAATTCAAAAGATGCCCATTTTTTCCAATTTCAAAAATACAGTTTTATTATGGGTTTTAATTCCCATAATCATTGTCAGTTCTTGTGGCAATCAGAGCAAAACTAAAAATATAAAAGGCGATGCTACATATATTAAAAACGAGCTAACACAATCGCGCATTATCGTTGGGGCAAATAATATGAATGCCTATCTACCGCAGCTAGAAGGCCAAAGAGTTGCAGTTGTCGCGAACCAAACGAGTGTTATATTTAAGGAGCAAAACCAATACACGCATTTGGTAGATTCCTTGATAGAATTAAATGTGAATGTTAAAAAAGTTTTTGCTCCAGAGCATGGTTTTAGAGGCGCAGCAGATGCTGGTGAGCATGTAAAGGATGGCTACGACACCAAAACTGGAGTACCATTAATATCGCTTTATGGTAAAAATAGAAAGCCTACTCCTTCGCAACTCGCAAATATCGACGTCGTTATTTTTGATATACAAGATGTTGGCGTTCGTTTTTACACTTACATTGCAACATTACAACTGGTAATGGAAGCATGTGCTGAAAGTAAAAGAAAAATTATTGTGCTTGATCGGCCAAATCCTAATGGACATTATATTGATGGCCCAACAATGAAAACTGAAAATCAAGGTTTCTTAGGCATGACCAATATTCCTTTGGTTTATGGCATGACGATTGGCGAATATGCTAATATGGTTAATGGTGAAGGTTGGCTTGGCGGTAACAGACATGTAAACCTTACAATTGTGCCGTTGGATAAATACTCGCATGATTCGGAATATGAGTTACCCATTAGACCCTCGCCCAACCTGCCAAATACTAAATCCATAAATCTCTACCCAAGTTTGGGTTTGTTTGAAGGAACAAATATAAATGCAGGACGTGGTACAGAATTTCAATTTCAACGCTACGGAGCTTCATTTTTGGACTCTACACAATACAGCTTTAAATATTTTCCTAGACCTAATTTTGGCTCGAAAAGCCCTAAAGAAAATGGAAAAAAATGTTATGGTAAAGACCTATCGGCTATTCCAAGATTAAACGAAGTTTCTTTAAAATGGATAATTGATGCTTATGCCAATTGCACAGATAAAACATTGTTCTTTAACACCAGTGGATTTACAAAACATGCAGGTACCGATTTACTACAAAAACAATTAGAACAAGGATTGTCTGAAGATAAAATAAAAGCAACATGGCAAGAAGATATAGCCAATTTTAAATTAATCCGTTCGAAATATCTATTGTATTAAAAATAGTTGTAGTCTATTATTTTTGGGTAGGTTTATTGGTTGGTTTTCGATACTTATGAAAAGGTTGTTTTAAGAGAACAGATAATTTAGCATTTTCTTCTTCATCAAAAAAAGTATCTACTCCATATACAATTTTTTCAGTTTCCAACTTCATAAATGTACCCAGTAGTCGATCCCATATAGAAAAAATGTTTCCATAATTAGAGTCGGTATAGGGCAACATATGATGATGATGTACTTTATGCATGTCTGGCGAAACAATTACCCAACTTAAAATTTCATCAACCTTTTTCGGCAAACTAATATTTGCATGTCCAAATTGCGTTGCTACTAATGATAATGATTGATATAGCATTATTACGCCCATTGGAGCGCCCACCAAGTAAACACCAAATAGAGTGAATGCATACCGAATCATACTCTCCAACGGATGGTGCCTATTTGCCGTTGTCGTATCTACATTATGGTCGGTATGATGCACTAAATGAACCATCCATAATGGTTTAACATTGTGCTCGACAAAATGTACTAAATATGCTCCAATAAAATCTAGCAACATAACTCCTAAAAGAACATAGAGCCATAAAGGCATTTCAGGCAACCAATTTATAATACCGAAATCATTAGCCACAGCCCAATCACTTGTTTTTAACAATAAAAAAGCTAAAAAGAAATTAATAAGAATCGTGGTTATCGTAAAAAATAGATTTGGCCAAGCGTGTTTCCATTTCTTATAATTAAATTTATAAAGTGGTACTAGTCCCTCAAGAATCCAAAAAAAAGTTAACCCACCTACTAATATTAAACTTCGATGAGCGGGTGGAATATTTTCAAAATAATTTAGTACTATTTCCATCTTTTAATATTAAGGAACTTTACTTTGTAATTGATTAATCAATTCTTTATTGCTTTTTTCATCGCTTCAACAATATTAAAAGCAGCCGGGCAAATAGCTACATTCTTCATCGTTAGACTACTTATTTGTTGAAACTTCTTTCTATCCGTATGCGGAAACTCGCGACATGCTTTGGGTCTAACATCATAGATAGAACAATAATTCTGATGATCCAAAAAAGTACAGGGCACACCTTGTAAAACATAATCATTTTCTTCATCTACGCGCAAATAAGTCGCAATGAACCTTTGTGGTTTTAATCTTAAATATTTGGCAATTCTTTCAATATCGGCATTTGTAAAGAGAGGACCTGTCGTTTTACAACAATTAGCACAATCGAGACAATCTGTTTTCTCAAATTCAGCTTCATGTAAATCTTGCATTACATAATCCAAATTTTTTGGCGGTTTCTTCTTTAACTTTGCAAAGAACTTTTTATTCTCAGCTTGTTTTTCTTTGGCCTTTTTTTCAAGATCCTTTAATTGCTCATTCACTTTTCAATAAACTTACTGCCGTTTCATATAAATCTCTACTCCAGTTTTCAGAAGCTATCGCAATTTCAGCAGATAAGGATTGTTGTTTTTCAACAATTTTCTGTCCTACCTCAGTATTGTAGTACGAATTTAATTCATGCTTCTGGGAATCACTCATTTTAGTGCGGTCTAACATCAACTGTTTTCCCGTATCAGTTTGGTAAAAATTAATCATTTGTTTTAAATCTGAGGTGGAAAAATTTGAATTGTAAATTGGTACCAATAACGATTTCATATCAGCAATTGCTTCTTTCTTATTCTCGTTGAGAAACTGCCACCCTTGGGTATTTTCTTCCGTTTCTGGATATTGTTTATGAAGCATTGACAACAATTGACTATAGGCATAGTCGTATTGATTAAGACTGCCATTAGCTTCTAAATAGGATGCAGCCAGTGAATCATCGGTTGTATTTTGAGCGAATACAATAGTAGCGCAGCATACAAACAGTCCGAAAGTTAAGAATGTGAATTTTTTCATAATGTGCGGGGTTTATACTTTTTCAATCAAATCAAAAGTGCCACATTTGTATGCAAAGTACGAATAATATGGCTATCGACGTTTTTGGCAATGCCCTTGTTGATTATCAAAAAGGAAACTATACCGAGGATATTGTCACGAATTCTTCATTAGAAGAGGAAGATGTTATACCACTTCCTCACCTTTTTAGAAGTTTTGAACAAATGCCTAAAATTGAACAAATTGCATTAGATAAATGCCAAGGCAATGTTCTTGATATTGGTTGTGGTGCTGGGAGTCACAGTTTGCATCTACAAAAAAAAGGATTAACTGTTACTGCTCTTGACATTAGTGAAGGAGCTATTTCTGTAACTAGTTTGAGAGGTGTAAATCAAACGGTTTGTGCTGATATAATGCATTTTTCAAGTGAAAATTACGATACTCTTTTACTCTTAATGAATGGAATCGGTATTGTAGGAAATCTATCCAAATTAAGTGCTTTTTTAAATCATTTTAAGAAACTACTAGCACCTAAAGGTTCCATTATACTCGATTCTAGTGATATAATTTATATGTATGAAACAGAAAACGGTTATTTTGACATTTCTGATATCCAAAATTATTACGGTGAAGTAGAATTTACGATGTCATATAAAAATGAAGTCAGCAAGCCATTTAATTGGCTTTACATAGATTTTGATACCTTAAAAGCTGTGGCATTTGAAAATGGATTTGATTGCGAAATGTTATTTGAAGGGAATCATTTCGACTATTTAGCAAAGTTATCGCCATCCATATAATAGTGGGCACGGTAATTGCGTTCTTAATTTAAAGCAAATGATGAATATGCGTAAAATTGGTTTTTATACTCTACTGCTAAGTTTTTTTGTACTAACCAATTGCTCTAAAAATTCTGATGACGATTCTAGTCAAAAAGTTGACAAAACTTTAAACCTTCAGGCAACGGGTGATTCTGCAAATGATATTCTCTCTAACGACAAATACACCAAATTACTAATAGAAATAGGCTACGTAACAGGTTTTAAACCAACAACTGAATCTATTACCAATTTTACTGAGTTTTTAAAAGAACATACTTTCAAGGAAGATATTGAGATAATCTATAAAGAATTAGTCTCGCCCGAGAAAGATTCGCTATCCCTTAATGAAATCGCTGATTTAGAAACTACAAATCGCACTCAATATAATAGTGGAGAAACGTTGGCCATATACATTTATTTTAGTGATGCCCCTGCCGAAGATGATGATGAAGAGGAAGGTTTAGTAACACTTGGTGCCGTCTACAGAAATACTTCTATGATTATACATGAAGCAACTGTTCGAAGTCTATCTGCTCAAAGCTTCTTTATTACCGATGCTGACATTGAAACAGCTACATTAAATCATGAATTCGGACATTTATTTGGATTGGTAGATTTGGGCTCACCAGAAGTTAATCCACATGAAGATTCAGATTCCGAAAATCATTGCGATGTTGAAGGTTGTTTAATGCGTGCTGAACTACAATTTGGCGGACCTTCGAATAAAGGACTAATTGCTAGCTCAAGCACCACTAATACAGGTACAATAGAATCCGCCTGTTCTTTAAGTGGAAAAACTATTTTAAGCCTACTATCGAATAAAAATGCTAAAGGTGCAGCTACCGTATCCTTAGACGATGAATGTATTCTAGACCTACAAGCTAATGGCGGGCGTTAGTTTTGGTTGATGGTTGATGGTTGATGGTTGATGGTTGATGGTTGATGGTTGATGGTTGATGGTTGATGGTTGATGGTTGATGGTTGATGGTTGATGGTTGATGGTTGATGGTTGATGGTTGATGGTT